>CBKWLJ010000523.1:0-6204 GCA_966675205.1 uncultured bacterium | reverse complement strand
ATTGGCGACACCCTTTCTAAGCAGGGGTTGCATCCCGTTCATTTGCCGCTAGGGTTGGGCAATCAGGGTAGAACTGATGCAGAAGACACCGGAGTGACGCCAGTCCTCAACAGCGAAAACGTTACGCTCAAAACCTCTGCCAAAGTCGTTTGTCTGCATACCAACCCATCGGGTTCAGAGATTAAAGCAGTTGAGGCAAAAATTGGGGAACAGTCGTATTTGTTTTTAGGCGATATAGTGGTGCTTGCCTGTGGTGCTGTGAATTCAGCGGCATTGCTGCTGCACTCTGCCAACGAAAAACACCCCAACGGAATTGCCAACGGCTCTAATCAGGTGGGGCGAAATTTGATGAAGCAACTGCTCTCCGTTGTGGTGCAGTTAACCTCGACGGCTAATTCTGCGTCATTTTCCCGCACACTAGGGCTAAATGATTTTTATTGGGGAGACAAGGATTTTCCGTATCCGATGGGTCATGTACAAAATTCTGGTGGTATTTTTCAAGATGTCATTTTTGCAGAAGCCCCCCCGATTTTCTCGGCATTGTCTAGACTTATGCCAAATTTTGGCTTGCGGCAGTTGGCAACCCATTCAATCGGTTGGTGGCTGAAAACAGAAGACTTGCCGCATCCCGACAATCGCGTTCGCTATGTGGGAGACAAATTGCGAATTGATTACACCCCGAATAATGTAGAAGCACACGATCGCTTGGTCTATCGTTGGGTTGATGTATTGAAAAGTGTTGAGCAGTCTCAGCCCAATGTATTTAACCGCACAACCCATCCTCGCAGTGATATGCCTGTACAGGTTGTTGCTCATCAGTGCGGCACCTGTCGGTTTGGAGAAGACCCAGCAACTTCTGTGTTGGATCTGAACTGTCGTGCCCACGAAGTGCATAATCTCTATATCGTAGACAGCAGTTTTTTCCCATCTCATGCCAGTGTGAGTCCTGGTTTAACGGTGATTGCTAATGCATTGCGGGTGGGCGATCGCTTAATCGAGCAGTTGAAGTAAGACAACTAATCAGGCCACGCGGCTTAAGCAAGACTCGTTGCAGGCAATTTGTAAACCTTCTCATGACCACCGGATACAGATAAGGCGACCAACTTAACCAATGCTCGGAGACGCCCTTACTAAATCTGGTGGGTTTGAGGAGTTGTACGCTGATGCAGCAAAGAGAATGCTTTCAGTGCTGCCAGTAACGCCGTTAGTACAATGATGTGACGGAAATGATTAAGATTTGCCCACTGCAGCGCTGTAGAAACAGCCTCCGATTCAGGCAGGGTTCCGTTCATTAGTTTAATCATAGTCGGGACGAAGTATGTGAAGGTGAAAAGTCGATCGGCAGCCGCCGTCCCTGCTGCCCCTAGCCACCAACGCCGCAATACACCTCGGCTACGCCAAGCGGCGATCGCATTTGCCAGGGTCAATAATGTCAGTGGTACAGTCGTGACATAAACCCAAAACCTCAACCCTGTATTTGCCTGATGTGCTGCTTCTCCATTCCACTGATATTCAGACTCCGGTAATGCAAGCAACCATTGAGGAAATTCGATTCTTGCCTCGTAAAGTCCAGCACCTAGCGCAATGCCAAGATTGATGACAAATAACCAAAACAAAATTTTTGAAATGGAGGCTCCTGCTTTTTTTCTCTTCTGATTTCGAGATGACATTGGATTGCTTTGTAGATTCATGAGTGTCTTCTGAACAGGCAAATTCGCTGCCACAAACTATTTGCAATTCCTTTGATTACTGCACAATTAAAGCAACACGTATTTCAACCGCCTATTTTTGGCGATCTTGCAACTCTAGTTGTTTGAACTGATGCTGAACATCTAACTCTGCACTACTCACGATCGCTTCCAGGTTGCCGACTCGTTCTTCTAACAATCGCACATCCTGTTCAGCCACAAGCTTGTGCTTAGAGTGGCGATCGGATCGCCAAACCGCCACCGTACCAGCTCCAGCTCCTAAAGCAACCGCAGCAGGAATGATTGCAGTACCTCTGGTTAGGGCAGAAAGCGGAATACAGAGCGCAAACATTCCTGTAGCAAATCCCCAGATGCCATAAGTTACTTTCGTGCGAGGATCTGAAGTGTTTCTGAAATTTCGGTCGAAACCAGGCATGACAACCTCCTGAAATGTACTTGCAGAAGAAATTTTGATGCTAGAATCTCAATAGCTATTATTCTTATTTTATAAACATCTTAGTAATTAAGATATTTAAATCCTAAGAGGAGGGATGAAGATTGTCAAGAGATCGGTCGGAACGATCAGAACTGCTGATGGCAAATCTACAACTAGGTCGCGAACTCAGCGCCCGGACACTCATGTTTCATGCCGCGATCGCACAAAGGGTTGGGTTAAGCGCTACTGAACACAAAGCCCTAGACATCCTGAGCAGAGCAGGCGCTCTCACGGCTGGAGAACTAGCTGAGTTGACTGGACTGACTACAGGTGCGATTACAGGCTTAGTTGACCGATTGGAAAAGGTTGGGTTTGTGAAGCGAGAGAGAGACCCCAATGATCGGCGTAAAGTCGTAATTCAACCACTGACAGAGAAAATGGAGCGTGAGATGGCTCCGCTGTTTGCATCAATGGGAGCCAGGATGGAACAATTGCTGTCACGCTACAGTACCCAGGAGTTGGCTCTCATTAATGATTTCGTTACCCAAAGCATCACGATCTTGAAAGAGGAGACGAATAAGTTACAACTAGAAAATTTATCAACCGATTGAGCGTGTTCAACAGGAGAAGACCTAGCGACTTCTATGTTGGATCTGAACTGTCGTGCCCACGAAGTGCATAATCTCTATGTCGTAGACAGCAGTTTTTTCCCATCTCATGCCAGTGTGAGTCCCGGCTTAACGGTCATTGCCAATGCATTGCGGGTGGGCGATCGCTTAATCGAGCAGTTGCAGTAAGGCTTCTATAGAATAGTAATTAGCCGCAAGTCTACTGTTTGCCATGACGCTGAAAGAATTAGAGCCTCAACTGCTGGCACTCTCGGACGACGAAAAAGCCCAAGTTGTTCAACTCCTATCCCAAGGTAAAATCACTCTAGGGCGTGGTATAAAAAAAACACCTGGTGTTTGCGGTGGAAGTGCTTGTATTGCAGGAACTCGCATCACGGTTTGGGGACTTGTAGAAGCTCGTCGTATTGGCTATAGCGAAGCTGACTTACTTATAAGTTATCCATCACTATCTGCTACTGATATTGCCAACGCCTGGGCATATGCTGAAGCTTTCCCCGAAGAAATTGAAACAGAGATTCGGGAAAACAATGAAGTGATGCATGAGGATTTGTAGCTCATGGCGCGTCTCTATGCCGATGAGCAATACCCATATCCTGTTGTAGAATTCTTGCGAGCTTTGGGGCATGATGTTTTAACCGTTCAAGAAGCAGGTAGAGCAAATCAGGGAATTTCTGACTCGGATGTGTTGGCTTTCGCAACTAGCGAGAACCATGCTGTTATTACTCAGAATCGTAAAGATTTCTTGCGGTTGCACCGAATACAGCCAGATCATGCTGGCATTATCGCCTGTACAAACGATATGCTACGCATCGCTATCGCTAACGCGATTGGGAAGCGTTGGCTAACCGAATCCACAACGCAATTGCAACAGAGGAAACTTTGCAAGGCAAGCTGATTCGTGTTGTGCGTCCTGCTACGTCACCATAGAATCAGGCAAGTTACTATTAGGCGATCGCACCCGTATAAGCATCTCTCAAAAGCTATTTGTACGAGGTGCGATCGCTCTGTATAGGTGGTGTGATCGCTACCCGTACAATCAGCGTAGTGCTTGGTATTTACTGCTCATGCCAGTGTGAGTCCCGGCTTAACGGTTATTGCCAATGCGTTGCGGGTGGGCGATCGCTTAATCGAGCAGTTAAAGTAAGGTGTTGCTGATGGCATAGTGTAAGTGAGCGATCGTGATGCTAATAATCAGCAGCCAGTATCCTAAAGTTGCAGGGACGGTAGAGGGACAACCGAGAATTTTTGGGCAAGAGTACGTCATGGTGACGGCATTGTCGTAGGTGGCTTCCAGTCGGAGTATTGCGCTAGATGACCCCAGTAAGCCATATATCCAGTAAAAGCCCAAATCAGAGCAGCGATGATTAATACCACTGCACCAATGAGTCGCCAAGTTTTGTTTGTCCGCAGGTAAACGAGAGTGGGAGAGGCTAAAACACCTGCCAAGCCAGTCAAAATGAAGCCTATCCCCGAAAGGAGTGGACGCCGTGTTAGACCTAGATTAATGATGCGTATGCCGATCAAAATGGCAGCAAGACCTGCAAACAAGCCATAAATTGCCACGGTGAGCAAATCCCAACCCTGCGCTAGCGCTATGGAGGTAGTGATCAATAAAATCCCGAACAAGACGGTTGTTTCACCATAAGCAATGTTGAAGCTGCCAGAAATCGGCCAGGTAAAAATCATATGCAAACCTGTGACTAATGCGATCGCACCTGTCATCCCAAAGCCAGGAACCCACCGTTTTTGATGCGTGCTGTCAAGTCCTTGATACACGAAGGTAGCTAGTAAAAAAAGTCCAGCTACCATGTTGATCAGCATGAGGGTGATGTAATTGATAAACATAATTTATTGCACTCGCTTAATTTCACCGCAAGCGACTGGCAACCTGAAGCCATGATAGTGTTGCAGATACTTTATATTAGGCGCTAAACCTCGTGCATCGACATAGATTGGCATCTGATTGCCATTGATTACAAACATGGTCTGACCTGCGACGACGCGATTGGTAACATTTGGTGGTCTGAGTTGTGCAAGATCAGAGTTTTCTTTATTCTATGTCAGGCAATAGGTACTAACGGGACTTAGACAGATTTCAAGCCCAAACAAAGTCCAAAGCAGCCAAAAAATGATGTAATTGGTACGTCACTCCTACAGCGTTAGATGCCATTGATGCCTGTCATGCGCTTTGTTCAAAAAAACTTTTGATACGTTACTCCATCGAGAGCATCTTCGTAATAACGCGGCATGATGTATGCATACTGATAACCAACGGCTTCATAGAAGCTCCGTCCCTTAGCATTTGAAACGGGTGTATCAACATAAATCCCTCGTGCCCTTTTGACTCTTGCAAAAGCTTCTGCTCTGTCTACCAATGCTGAGGCTATAGATTGTCTCTGATAGGTTGGATCAACTGCCAATCCTTGAATTTGAGCAAGTTGATTCCAAACATGGAATTGCACAAAGATGAATCCGAGTACTATATCGTTGTGAATAGCAACGTATACACCATAGATATCGGGATTCTGAGAAAAAACGTCAGCGTTGTGAATGCTTGCAGTAATGTATTGCTCTGCCCAACCTATATGTTCGAGAATTCTACGAATCGCAGGGCGATGTTCGTTGGAGTAATCGATAATTGAGACTCTACTTTTCATGGCGTTTCGTCACCTTCTCTCTTACCCTAAAAATGCCACGAACTGCGATAATGGTGAGCGAGGAATATAGGTGTGGTAAATCATCAGTATCGTGCAGCGATTGTTACCTGCTGGCTGTACGCATGATTAGTGTGTTGCTTCTCGATTTGAAAGCTAGATGGAGTCTAACGCCCCCAGTCTAGAAATACTACCGCATATAAGTTTTAGAGAAGCGATCGCGTTAAATCACATAAGCGCATATGCAATAGGGGGAACGGCTTGCCTAAGCTATCCAACTCCGAACGCCTTTCTACTTTAAACCCCATCCGCAGATAAAACCCCACCGCCTGTTCATTTTGCTCGTTCACATCAACCTTTGTAGCACCAAGCGCCTTGACAGCATATTCCAGCAGTTGCCGCCCGAACCCTTTCCCTCGCCACATGGGATGGATGAATAGCATCTCAATTTTCTCCTCCACCACACCGACAAAGCCAACAACTTGACTCTTTTCGTCACGCACACAGACCAGTTCCATCACATGAGGTAGTGCATCCTGCACCAGTGGCTTAAAGAACTCGATATCAGCTTCCGCCAAAAACAGGTGAGTTGCGCGGACGGAGGCTTCCCACACTTCGACGATGCGCGGGAAATCTGCCGGACTTACCGGGTAAACGCCCTCTTGTAATCCCATATCATCCTTAACACTCATCTTATTGAAATCACCCACATACTGGCGATATAACGGCAGAGTTGACTGATATCCTCCAGCAAGAAACACAAGCAATTTTGGTCTATCTTCAGGAGGAATTGTCAG
>CBKWLJ010000522.1:0-6210 GCA_966675205.1 uncultured bacterium | reverse complement strand
TTTTAGGAGTACGCTTTCATTAAATGCAGGGAACCTTAAATGAAATTGATATTCGCAGCATCCTGCAACTGATCGAACTAGGTCAGCGAACGGGCGAACTGTTGGTTGAAGCGTACAGCTTTCCCACTAGTAATATAAGTGGCGATAGCAGTAAGGGATTTGCCTTGGGTCGTCCTTACCAGGAAGCTAGAAGCAAAAGAAATACTGGACCGTTTTGGTTCGTCTTTTTCCATAACGGTCAAATTGCTTATGCCTCTGACAGTGAGAGAAGTTTATCTCGTCTTCGCGACTATTTGCGTCGATACAAAGCCAATACGGCTTTGGATCATCTCGAACTTCCCTCCATTGATTCGATCAACGCGCCGGAATATGGCTACTTATGGGCACTGCTGGAAAAGCACGTACTCACCCCTGCTCAAGGTCGAAGTATTATCCAAGGCATGGTTCGTGAAACTTTGTTTGACTTATTTAGCCTACACAATGGATATTTCGTCTTTGAAGTCAGTCCGGCGTTAGCTCCGCAATTAACGACCCTGGAAATTGGTCCACTAGTGACCAAGATTATGCAACAGGTACAGGAGTGGAAACAATTTCATCCTCATATCCAATCTCCCAATCAGCTTCCCATTATTGCAGATCCGGCTCAGTTACGTGCTGCTTTGCCGGAAAACGCTTTCCGAACTCTGAGGCAGTGGGCCGATGGAAAAACGTCTTTGCGCCAGCTTTCCCGTTATCTCAATCGGGATATTCTCACGGTAGCTAAGGCAATTTATCCTTATGTACGAAAAGGATGGGTTCAACTGTTGAGTGGGACGCCTCAAGAGCCGCCCGCTTTTCGTCAAGCCTGGGAACTGAAAGCAGAACCCCATGTGCCACGAGTTGTCTGTATTGATGATGATATGGCGATTGGCAAGACGGTGGAATATATCCTACTGACCAAAGGATATGAAGTGACAGCCATTCGGGACCCTTTGCAGGCTTTGACAACTGTTTTCCAAATCAAGCCGGATCTAATCCTGTGTGACCTTGCCATGCCTGAACTGGATGGATACGAAATTTGTGGAATGCTGCGGCAGTCTACAACATTTAGGCAAACCCCAATTATTATGCTAACAGGCAAAGATGGGTTTATTGACCGCGTCAGAGCCCGAATGGTTGGGGCAACAGATTACTTGACCAAACCTTTTGGTGCAAGTGAACTTTTAATGTTATTGGAGAAATACGTGGGTCTAGGACTTCTCAATCGAGGTCAAGATGACAGATCTATGAGTGCTCAGTTAAATCAGGAGATAGGAGAGATAGAACAGATAGATACAAAAAAGTCAGCTCCAGCATGAAGCCGAGTAAGAGCGATCGCTCAAGTTCCAGGTTCAGGTTTGGTGGTTTTAATCAAAAGCACAAACCACAAAATAGGAGAGGTTACTGAATGATTAAAGCATGATGAGAGATACTTTAATCATTGCCAGCTTTAAGCAAGACATTCAGGGTCACGTTCGGAGTTCGCTCTGGTCAGGAGCATCATCAAGTAGGAAGTTATGAGTACAGTTCTGGTTGTAGAAGACAGCCTTGCACAACGACAGATGATCTCAGACCTCCTGAAAGGAAGTGGGTTAACGGTCACTGTGGCTAGTGATGGTGTAGAAGCCTTAGAACAAATTCAGCGCTCTAGCCCCGATGTGGTGGTATTGGATATTGTTATGCCTCGCATGAATGGCTACGAGGTTTGTCGTCGCCTAAAAGCCGACCCCAAAACTCAGAATGTGCCGGTAGTCATGTGTTCTTCAAAAGGTGAAGAATTTGACCGCTATTGGGGTATGAAGCAAGGTGCAGATGCTTATATTGCCAAGCCTTTTCAGCCCACAGAGTTAATTGGCACCGTTAAACAGCTGCTTAGAGGATAAGGTATAGGGATTTGAAACAATGGTTGGTAATCCAGATTTTTTAACAGGCAGCGGTCAAGATCAAGCTCCAGAGTTTCAGGAATTGGAAAGTCCCGAAGGTGAACTCCACCTGAGGTTTTTTGTTCCTTCGGGCAATGAATTTGCCCTGCCTGCGACGGGTATAAAAGAAGTCATTTCTCAGTCTCCCGACCGGATTACTGCAATTCCTAACGCTTCTCCATTACTCTTGGGAACCATCAATATCCGAGGACGAGTCATTTGGGTATCGGATTTAGGTCAGTTTCTTGGAGATGCAACCATATTGAATACAGACCGATCAGAAATTCCCGTGATTGCGATCGAAGACCAAGATACTATGCTAGGGTTGGCAATTGATCGAATCGGGGAAATGGATTGGCTCGATCTCGACCAATTGCAGATGCCAACGAATGTACCGGATAGTATGGCCCCCTTTTTGCGGGGTGAGTGGGTGTTAGACCAAGAGTTAAATAAGTTTTTAAGGCTTCTAGATCAGGTGGCAATTCTACGGTCAGCAAGGTGGGCGGCATGAAATTCAGTTAATTACAAGTCAGTATAGGGAAACAAGGTCAGATAAAGTAAAAGGCTCGCCCTCTTACTTTTTCCTTTTTCCTAATCAGCAGCGGGAGGAGGCAAATGGCATCAGGTACGGATTTCGCGCAGGAATATGGACAAGCGCAAAAGGCATATATGGATGGCAACTACCAAGAGGCTGCCGCCATATGTGATCGATTGGCTCAAGATTTTCCGGATAACCCCAGTGTACGTCTACTGCTAGGTCATATCTACTGCTATGGTCTACAGCAGTATGATGTGGCACGGGAACAGTACGAGACGGTGAAGAACCTCTCGAATGAACGTGATTTTATTGAGTTTGCCAATCAAGGTCTAGAAGACGCCAATCAATTTGAAAGCGGAATAACCGCAGGAGAGGCGATAGAGCCAGCAGAAGACTTTGATGGCGCTTATAACCACTTAAGTGAGACTAATGATTTAGAAGAGTCTCCCCCCTTTGATAGTTGGTCAGAATTGGCAGATCAGGAAGACAATGAGGGGTATTTTGATCTGGGAAGCATCGATTTTGATGACTCAGAAGGCGAGACGTTTACGTCAAGCTCAGAATCCCCTTTCGGCAATCCGTTTGGAAATTCTCAAATGGATTATGGAGAAACAGAAGAGACGCTCTCTCATAGTACCAGCGATCCATTTGCCTACACGGCTGATTTTGGGGAAGGCCAGGACGACATAGAAACGTGGGACACCGACTCAAGCGACTTTGAATTGGATACAAATGCTTTTGGCGGTGCTGGCGTAGAGGATATGTCAGACGAATTCTTCTCTGATGGCTCTGATGAAGATACAGGCATGACCTTCGTTATTCCTCCTAACGCGGGCTTTGAGGAACCAATAACGGATGAAGATACGTCTCAACCTTTTGCTGAGTTCCCTCCCTTTGATCCAGATTTGTCGGATGAGGGGATAGAAACATCGGTCTATAGCAGCGAAGAAAGTGAACCCCTTCACTCCGGATACCCCTCTTTTGAAGACGAAACCCTGTTGATGGGATCAGGGGGATTTGACGATACATTTGTTACGGAAACCGATGAGTTCGGATATCTAAGTGGGCGAAGACCTAACCCCACAGAGTCATTGCCAGACAACGCCTTGAGCGAGGACGAACAAACCCTTGATTCTACCTATGATCAAAATGGGTTTAACGCTCAAGATCACTTTGACTTTGACACCTTTGACGAAGCCTTTGGCAACCAAACCTTCATGATGGACGACGTCAGTGAAGTTGAGGAGGAAACGTTATCAGGAATTGAGTCACGCCAAAGACCCAAAGAGGGGTTTTTGGATGAGTTTGATGTATTTGACGATGATCTAGGTTCAATTCCTGATTTCTCTCTCGATGTTCACGATGACTTGTCCCAGGACAGTGCTGAAGAGTCAGATTTTGATGTCTTGAGCAATACGGGAGGCGTCTTAGGCTCTGCTGGTGGACTGGGTTTATCAGGAAGTGGCGAACTCGATACGTCCCGTTCTGGTTATCGTTCATCGGGTGGCGATGAGGAGATGTTTAGCATCAATAACTCAGAGCCAATTCCTATCTTTAATCAAACCAAAGAAACTGATAGCGAACCTGTTGTCAACGTTGAGCAGGGGCCACTCGCGTTTTTTGAAAATGTCCCCCTCAATCGGAAACAATGGATTACCGCAGCGGCGGCTGGGGTTGTCTCAGCCGTGGCGGTGGCAGCCGTAAGTTTTATTTCCGCGAGTACAGCCCCTGAACAAAATAGAGAAGCTGTCATTTCTCAGTTACGGAATACAGGCTGGGCCATGAGCTTAGTTGCAGGTGCTGCTAGTTTTGGTACGACTTTATTTTTGGGTCGAGTGACAGCAAGGCAAATCAAGCAAACAACAGCAGACTTGCAAGCTCAGTTTGAGGCTGTCTCACAAGGGAATCTGAATGCTTGTGCCACGGTTTACTCCGAAGACGAATTTGGTCAACTGGCAACGAGTTTCAACCAAATGGCACGGGTGATTCTGACGACGACGAGTGAGGCACAACGTAAGGCAGAAGAGCAAGAGCAGGCGAAAGAAGACCTACAACGTCAGGTCATTCGATTGCTTGATGACGTGGAAGGCGCAGCACGAGGAGATTTGACGGTACAAGCAGAAGTAACCGCTGACGTTTTAGGTGCAGTTGCCGATTCCTTTAACTTGACAATTCAGAATCTGCGGGAAATTGTGCAGCAGGTGAAGCAGGCCGCTAAGCAAGTCAACCGAGGCTCGGCTGATGCTGAGACTTTTGCTCGGAGTTTGTCTTCGGATGCTCTGCGGCAAGCAGAAGAACTGGCTGTCACCCTCAACTCCGTACAGGTGATGACTGACTCCATTCAACGGGTGGCGGAAAGTGCACGAGAAGCGGAAGATGTGGCTCGCACCGCGTCGGAAACGGCTCTCAAAGGGGGTGAAGCTGTAGAGCGGACTGTGGCGGGAATTTTGCAAATTCGAGAGACAGTAGCAGAAACAACTCGAAAAGTCAAGAGATTGGCGGAATCTTCTCAAGAGATTTCTAAGATTGTGGCTTTGATTTCACAGATTGCTTCTCGAACGAATTTGTTGGCACTCAACGCCAGTATTGAGGCGGCAAGAGCTGGGGAAGCGGGTCGAGGGTTTGCTATTGTTGCTGATGAAGTGCGGCAGCTAGCGGATCGGGCGGCGAAGGCATTGAAGGAAATTGAGCAGATCGTCTTGCAAATCCAGAGTGAAACTGGCTCGGTAATGACGGCAATGGAGGAAGGCACCCAGCAGGTGATTGACGGCACTAAACGGGCTGAACAAGCTAAGCGATCGCTTGAAGATATTGTTCAGGTATCCAATCGCATTGACGCTCTCGTGCGATCGATCGCGGCTGATACTGTAGAACAGACAGAAACATCCCGTGCCGTCGCCCAGGTGATGCAATCGGTAGAACTAACCGCTCAAGAAACCTCTCAAGAAGCTCAGCGTGTTTCTGGCGCACTAGCCAACCTTGTCGGCGTTGCACGAGACCTACTCACATCCGTTGAACGCTTTCGTGTAGAATCCAATGATGGCAAGTAGGTTATGAGTTGCAGGTTGGAAGGTTGCATGTTGAAGGCTATCACCTGCAACAGGTTAACCCTTAACCTACAGCTCCTTATAAATTAGTAACCATGAGTGAGACGATTACTCGTTCCAGCTTGGGAAAGTGGACTCAGCGCTTGCTGGAAGCGATTTTCTTAGGTGGGCAAGTGGTGCTTCACCTCTTAGCTGGGAAGATTCATCGACGCAACACCCTGGAACAAATGGCAATGGTGGGGCCAGCTTCATTGGCTATAGCCATGATTACTGCTGGTTTTATCGGTGCGGTATTTACAATTCAGGTAACACGAGAATTCATCAACTTTGGTGCCACGAGTGCTGTAGGAGGGGTACTAGCCCTAGCGTTGAGCCGAGAACTCGCTCCTGTACTAACGGCTGTAATCTTAGCAGGACGAGTGGGTTCGGCATTTGCTGCTGAAATTGGCACGATGCGAGTGACAGAGCAGATTGATGCGCTGTATATGCTCAAAACCGATCCAATTGATTACTTAGTGATTCCTCGCGTCATTGCTTGCTGCCTGATGCTACCCATTTTGACGATACTCGCCATTATTCTGGGTATGGCTGGAGGCGTACTCATTGCCGATTTTCTGTATGGGATTACCCAGGATGTATTTCTAGATTCAGCTCGTACCTTCCTGAAAATCTGGGATTTGTGCAG
>CBKWLJ010000521.1:0-6237 GCA_966675205.1 uncultured bacterium | reverse complement strand
TTTAGACAGCAAGCGAAATGCGATCGCCTGCATTGCTTCTGGTAACCCTTCGATCGCTTCGGCAATATCGACCGGTTGTACGGGTACAAGTAGCGCTTTGGCTCCTTCAAGATTCCCTTGCTCCAGTAGCATTTGCAGTTGGTTACGAACTAACTGCCGCAGTTCATTGCGTGAAATGGTCTGGAGGGGATTTGGGTTGTCAGTCAATGCAAGCCCTCCTGTTGAATCCTACGTTGCGTGCTGCCTTACAGTCTAAGGGGTTTTGAGTATTTCATAAGCTGTCCTTGCTTACAACCCACATGGGGAGAAATTATTCAGCAGTTAAAAACCCCAGGTATTCGATTCCTGGGGCTTCTATGTTGGAGTAGTGATGAGCCTAAAAACTGTTTAGCTATGTTTGAGCTAAATTTACTCCTTGAACCGACTTTTTCCGGTTAGCCAAACTTACCAGCCGTTGAGGCTATGAGGAAGGCCGCGTAGGTGAGAATATAGCCAACCGTAAAGTGAACTAGACCTGTCAACCAACCTTGAACGATAGATAGAGCAACAGGCTTATCTTTCCAGCTAACCAGGTTTGCTAGAGGTGTGCGCTCATGTGCCCAGACTAGCGTTTCGATCAACTCCTGCCAGTATCCACGCCAGCTAATCAGGAACATGAAACCAGTTGCCCAAACCAGGTGTCCGAATAGGAACATCCAAGCCCAGACAGACAAGTTTGTTGTACCGTAGGGGTTATAGCCGTTAATCACCTGAGCTGAGTACAGCCAGAGGTAGTCGCGTAGCCAACCCATAATATAGGTGGAAGACTCATTAAACTGAGCCACGTTACCTTGCCAAACACCTAGATGCTTCCAGTGCCAGTAGAAGGTGACCCAACCCAGAGTATTGAGCATCCAGAATGTAGCCAGGAAGAAAGACTGCTCCCAAGCAGAGGTTTGGCAGGTGCCGCCCCGACCGGGACCATCGCAGGGGAAGGTAAACCCGAAGTCTTTTTTATCCGGGAATAGCTTTGTACCACGAGCATCCAAGGCACCCTTGACGCAAATCAAGGTGGTGGTATGCAGACCCAATGCGATCGCATGGTGAACCAGGAAATCGCCAGGGCCAATCGTCAGGAACAGAGAGTTCGTGCTGTTGTTAATTGCATCCAGCCAGCCGGGTAACCAGACATTGCCGTAGTTCGGCCAAGCGCTGTGAGCGATACTGTCAGGATTGGACAACAGCACATCCATCCCATACAGTGCCTTACCATGAGCCGCCTGAATGAACTGAGCAAATACTGGCTCAATCAGAATTTGCTTCTCAGGCGTTCCGAAAGCTTGCATCACGTCGTTGTGGACGTATATTCCTAAGGTGTGGAAGCCCAGGAATAGTGAAACCCAAGACAAGTGTGAGATGATCGCCTCTTTGTGCTTGAGTACCCGATCTAAAACGTTGCCTTGGTTCTGTTCGGGGTCGTAGTCCCTGATCCAGAAAATCGCGGCGTGAGCAAATGCACCAACCATCAGGAATCCAGCAATGTACTGGTGGTGGGTGTAGAGTGCAGCTTGAGTGGTAAAGTCCTTTGCCATGAAGGCGTAAGGAGGCATTGCATACATATGCTGCGCCACCAAAGAGGTAACAACTCCCAACGCAGCAAGGTGAATCCCTAACTGGAAGTGCAAGGAGTTGTTGTAGGTGTCATACAGCCCGTGGTGAGGTAAGTTGAATTGACCTTCACTTCTAGCACTAAACAAACCGGCTTTGGAGTTGAGCATCTCTTTGATGCTGTGGCCAATGCCAAAGTTCGTCCGGTACATATGACCGGCGATGATGAAGATCACTGCGATCGCTAAATGGTGGTGAGCCATATCCGTCAGCCACAGGGACTCAGTCTGAGGATGGAAGCCACCCAAAAAGGTTAGAATCGCTGTCCCAGCACCTTGGGACGTGCCAAACATATGTTCAGCCGTATCAGGGTTCTGGGCATAAACCCCCCAATTACCACTGAAAAATGGTCTTAATCCCTCTGGATGCGGCAAAGTAGTCAGGAAGTTATCCCAACCAACGTGCTGTCCGCGAGATTCGGGGATAGCGACGTGAACCAAGTGACCCGTCCAAGCTAGAGCACTAACTCCAAATAAACCAGCCAAGTGGTGGTTTAACCGAGGTTCCGCACTCTTGAACCAAGCTAAGCTAGGACGGAAGTTGGGTTGCAAATGCAGCCAACCTGCGAACAAGAAAAGCGCAGCCAGCAATAAGAGGAATATTGCACCTTGGTACAAGTCACCGTTGGTTCGCATACCGATGGTGTACCACCAGTGATAAACACCAGAATATGCAATATTAACTGGGTTAACGGCACCCCCTTGCGTAAAGGCATCAACTGCCGGGGAACCGAATTGAGGGTCCCAAATCGCGTGAGCAATAGGACGGACATTGATTGGATCTTTAATCCATACTTCAAAGTTACCTTGCCACGCGACGTGAAACAGGAGACCCGATGTCCACAAGAAAATGATTGCCAGATGACCGAAGTGAGAGGCAAAAATCTTTTGATAAAGATTCTCCTCCGTCATGCCATCATGGACTTCAAAGTCGTGAGCCTGGGCAATCCCATACCAAATCCGACGTGTTGTCGGATCTTGAGCAAGGTCTTGACTAAATTTGGGAAACTTTGTTGCCATGTATTTTACTAACGTCCTCCATGCGAGCTAATTGAACTTGCTAGTCAAGCATGAATCAGCAACGCAAAAGCAATTAACTAAACACGCTTTCAGCATCAAAGCGGAGGTTAAAACTAATAGGCAAAGCTGGTGAGTTATGAAGATAAAACGGGTTTAAGCCCACAGACTCAAATCCATCTCGAGAGTGCAATCCTTGTAATTCCATATAAACAAAGAGATGAAAGCCAGCTTCCTAGAAGTAATAAATAAATTACCTGTTAGTAATGCAGCACCTTTCTACCAAAAGAATGAGATTAATATTAATGCAGCTTGTAATCAAATATACAACCCCCCAAAAGGCAAGCTAGTAATAGAGTCTGAAGTCTTTTTTAAAAGACTCTAGCTTGCCCTGTCTTTTCTAAAAATTCACTTTAACTATGCTGGGGCTTCTTTTGGTCTATCGGTGTTCATCTATACAACAAGCATTAACATTAATCCCTATCTCTAAGTAGAGAGAAGCTGAGCCGAGGAATGCCAATATTTTCAGCAGGAAATTCTCTTTGCTTTCACCCCGCGAGAGCCATCTTTGCGGGGTGTTCTGTTTAATGGCATTCCTATATCACAAAAAAAATCCAAGCATTGATTTTATTAATGAAAATCAATATTTTCTTTGTATTAATAGTTACAAACTCAGTTAATGACAAACCCATCCTTGAGTTAGACGGTGGGAAAAACTACATCAGTTATTTTCCTTAGTAAGGACAACACAGGAAGCTACTCAGTTCCAGAAAAATTTGCCAGAAAAATCTCATTAATACTGGAGTGTCTTAACAGGAATTCTGCTACGTAGTACCGCTACTTAAAAAGCTCACCTATTTGCTCGATGAAGTGTTTAGGAGAGCTTTAAGTAAAAAATGGGTAATCCGCTCCTTCAATTTAACTGACTCAAGGAAGTTATAAACTAGCTATGCCTCAACTCATTGATTTTCTAAGTCACCTGCCAATCTCTAGTTGGCAAATGCTATTTTTTTTATCCGCTTGGACAATTATAATTTTCTTCTTATGGACAAGTTGGATAGCGGCGAAAGAGGGAATAGATACAGTTAAAAGATTACATCAAATTCCCTGTTCAGATTGCCAATTTTTTACAGGAAGTTATCAGCTCAAATGTCCGGTACACCCGAAAAATGCTTTAACTGAAGAGGCAATTAACTGCTCTGACTATTGCCAAAGAGGGCACAGAATCAGTTACTAAATCGGCTATTCAATTTAAGTCTAATGGCATTGACCCCAAGAAAAAAAATCTCTCGATACCACGAGAGATTTTCATGTTCAACAATTCAAGGAAAATGACTCACATTCTATGGATGCAGGAGCAATTCAAAGCTTACCTTGGACGATTTCCAGGCGTCCGTCCTCCTTCATCATTACTGCCACCGTGAGGACGAGAGTTGCCAGGATCGCAGCCTTCAGCACCATTGCCAATTCCTTGGTTACAGTTCTGACGCCGACGCGGTGCATCTGCCTCAACCGCTTGTCCGCTTTCCCTTACTGCAACTCCACTGTTCACATAGGGCGAAGAAATTGCCGTTGCCTCCCCCTTGCTAACCATTGCCTGATAAAGAAACGCTGCCACCTCTGCCCGAGTTGCCACTTTATTAGGACTGCAAGTTTTAGCGTTCGGATAGTTTGCCACAATACCCCGCTCTGTCGCCGCAGCAACTAGGCTGCGAGCCTCAACAGGGATTGCTCTTGCATCGCTGTAATATTGCAAAACTTGTGAAATCGAGTTAGTACTACTGGTGTAATTTAACGCCTTCATCAGCGCTGTCATTACTTGCAGGCGAGTCAGAGTTTGGTTGGGATTGAATTGGTTGCCAGAAAGAGCTTCTAAGAAACCCATCTCATAAGCTTCCTGGATGCCATTGTAAGCCCAGTGATTAAGCGAGACATCTTTAAAACTCATCGCATTGCGAACTTTAGTGTTCTTAAAGACTGAAGCAAGCAGGGCAGCCATCTCAGCGCGAGTGACTGGCTTATTCGGATGGAATTTCCCATCGGGAAAGCCGGTCATAATGCCTCGCTGCGCTAACTCCATGATGAAGTCTTTTGCCCAATAACTTTCGGCTATATCAGTGAAATTCACTAGGGCGCTACGACGAGCGATTCTTGTCTGTTGCTGGGTGCCAACATTATATTCTTCCATTGTTTGGGCGCTACCTGTTTGGCTAGCAGAACCCATAACTGAAGTAGCTTCCATGTTCTGGCTGCTGCTACTTTGGCCAGTGGAACCCGTAACCGATTGTGTTGTCTGAGTGGTGCGGGTAATCACCTCTCGGCTACTTGTGCTTCGGGTCATGATTTGACTAGCCAGAGTCCGAGTGGCGGCTTCATCCAACTTCACCACAGAACCCGATTCGTCAGTACGATAAACCCAGAGTTGTTGACTAGACGCAACTACAATCTGCCAACCTGGAACCAGAGCTTGAGTACAGCTAGTGCCAGGGCTTTCTAGACCTAAACAGCCATTCGACCAAGTTTGCCGCTCCGCCTTCACAATCCGCAACTGGGAAGCTGGAATTCCACTTTGTTTGGTGACATCTTTATAGACAGAATCCCGGCAAGATTTTGGCACTGCCTTGCTGTCATCGTCATCATCACGATCATCATCGTCACCGTCATCCCCTTTGTCGTCCTTGTCGTCATCCTTAGCCATTTGGCTAACAGAGAGTGGTTCTGCTAGCTCAACGCTTTGTGTTTGGGCTGGAGACTTTACGGGTGAAGCATTAGCTGGAGAAGGAGTCAGTGTTGCCATGCTCACGGTAAGTTCTGTTAATGCAATTCCTACCGCTGCCAAAAACATCCCACTTTTTGAAGCCAAAAGACTCAATTTCATCAAATTCACACCAAATGCCAAACTGGCACAATAGACGTTGACAGATTTTCAGTGTTCCTATTCAAAGATGAAGAATTTATTTTGAAAAAAGTTTTTTTGGGTGATTTCTTTACAGATTCTTTAACTTTAAGTAGGTGGGCATTAATGTTTATCGTTGAGGCAAGGCAAAGGGCAGAAGGCAGAAGGGTTTTATGCTCTTAACATTTGTTTAAATACCTGCCTTTATTTGTGTCTACCTACTTATCTTTTATTCTTTTTACGGGAAAAATTAGTAAATAATTTAATAGTTATTACTCTCGTAGTAGCATATTCATCAACCTTTAGAGCGGCTTTGAATTGAGCCAAATACATAATAGTGTATGGGCTTTGGTATCGTTTCCCACTCATGTTCCATACAACCAGAGAAACACAAGATTTTTGTAAATAAAATCAAGCATAAAATGTAAACATTAGATATCTTTGCTGCATCTCGTTTCTAGCTTCTAATCTGAAAATAGGAGTCAGGAGTCAGGAGTCAGGAGTCAGGGGTCAGGGCTCAGGGGCTAGGAGAGATTAATTTTCATCCATTCGTTGTGAACTCTCATTCATGGATGTCTAGCTTGAAAATAGGGGTCAAAGGTCAGGAGTCAGGGGTCAGGAGTCAGAATTCAGGAGAGGAAATTTTTCATTTTTTCGTTGTAAGCGATCGCACATGGG
>CBKWLJ010000520.1:0-6245 GCA_966675205.1 uncultured bacterium | reverse complement strand
TCGAATACAATCAACAACCCATAAAACAACAGACTGAAGCATAGCCCCCTTGCATCACCAACAACTCATCCGTTTCCATAAAAAATCTCTCATCAAAACAAAAGAATAACTCATCCGTTTCCATGAACTTTTTCGTAGACTACCTCATCGCCAGTTTACGCCTATCCGTACCCCTCGCCTTTACTGCTTTAGGTGGACTTTTCTCAGAACGTTCAGGTGTCCTTAATATTGCACTCGAAGGAATGTTACTCACAGGTGCATTTATTAGTGCAGCAGTTGTCTTCTTTACAGATAACATTTGGCTAGGGACTTTCGCTGCTTTAATAGCAGGAGGACTTATCGGATTACTCCATGCCTATCTATGCATTACCTTGCGCGTTGATCAATTAGTTTCTGGCTTAGCGATTAATTTAGCCGCAGCCGGATTAACAGCATTTGGGGCAAGAGTCATTTTTGAAACCAATAGCGCTCAACAGTTAACAGGATTCGAGCCTATCAGCATTCCATTCCTTAAACAAATCCCAATTTTTGGTCCTGTTTTATTTAATCAAGACTTCTTAGTTTATTTGTTATTTCTCCTCGTTCCTGTAAGTACCTACCTCCTATTTTTTACGAGTGTAGGGTTAGCCTTAAGAGCAGTTGGGGAATATCCTAGAGCGGCTGATACGGCTGGGATATCAGTGATTTTAGTCCGATATCTGAGTGTGATTGTGAGTGGTAGTCTATCGGGTTTAGGAGGAGCTTACCTCGTTCTCGTTCATGTTAAATACTTCACAGAAGGAATGAGTGCGGGTAAAGGTTTCATTGCTTTAGCTGCCTTGATTTTCGGCAGATGGCATCCGGTGAGTGCAACTTTAGCTTGCTTTTTATTTGGTGCAACAGAAGCGCTACAACTGCGAATTCAGGCATTTAATCTCAATATTCCCTATCAATTTCTCAGCATGTTGCCTTATGTGATTGCTCTATTAGCGTTGGTGGGTTTGGCGGGAAAGTCTACACCTCCTGCGGCGCTGGGTGTCGCTTATGTGAAGGAACGTCGTGAGTAATAAGTTACTTCAAGTGTGCTTGAGATGAGATTGCTACTATAGGCAGTGAGAATACTGAAATCTATCTGAAAATAGGTGTCAGGAGTCAGGACTAGGAGATTCTCATCCATTTATGAGGAGTCTTGTACCATTCTCAATCCCTGTAGGGTGGGCAATTCATACTAATGATAAAATCAGCTTTTTAACGTCTGTAGGTAGTGCCCACCTTATATCTAAAAACTTTCTTGATAAAGGTGCAAGCTCTGAGAAAAGCAAACAATACAGAAAGGAGGAGTGATGAGTACATCAACGACGGTACAACAATTGCAGGCAGAATGGATAACACCGGAAAACTTCCAGCGTTACGGACAAGTCATTTTTCCCAGCAAAGACGGCAAGCGCTATGATGAGCAAGAAGCGCAATTAAACCTTGAGAATGGAACGCCTCGATTTTATATCATGCGGCTGCATAAAAAAGGTCGTAAGTTCCACAAAATTACTCGTCACGTTCAATGCACTCAATGTTTAGGCTCTCTCGACGGGAAAGATTGGTTAATTGCTGTTGCTCCTCCGAATAATAAAATTGGTGAACCTGTATTAGAGCATATTTCTGCATTCCGCATTCCAGGGAATTGCTTTATCAAGTTAGAGGTGGGAACTTGGCACGCTGGCCCATACTTCGATCATGATTTTGTGGATTTCTATAATTTAGAACTGAGTGATACAAATGTTGTTGACCATTTTACTCACGATTTTATCAAAAGCCATCAGTTAGAGTTTGAGATGATTGAGTTGCATCATTGAGTATAATTATGGAAATAAAAAAAAATTTACAAAAACTTAGATATTTACCGCATCTTGAATATTAATTACAACCGCCAGGGAACTTCATTCCCTGGCTAATAGTTTAAGTCCATTTAAGTGGACTGAGATATCCTAATTTGACCCCGCTACAAGTAGTAAATTCATCGACTCACTGATTTGAATTCTTCAGTCTTCATACCTCATCAGAGTTAATCTTTAAGTTGCAACTCTTTTAAAATGATGCTGGCTCTAGGAGCAAATCCATCTCCATAATCGGCGGGAAAATGTTCGGTGACGCGGAAAGCTTTACCATTGTGTTCGCCAATATATACAGTTCCCATGATGTTGTTTTGAGCATTGAAGGGACGTTCAAAATCAATCCGTTCTTTTGCCCAACTATAGGGAACATCTTGAGAACGGTCTTTTACTGTCCATTTATTGATTTCCATCAAACCTCGCTTTCCAGTTACCTCTTTTTTCATCGCTTCTACCGTTGTGGGTTTAGCCGGAAAGAAGAAATGAACGTAGGCTAACTCATCTTTTTTACCATCGACCTGAGAATAGAACCAAACGCCTGAACCTTCTCCAGAACTTCCAGAGTCAATAATAAAATCACTTTCTGGGAAATAAGTGGTAAAGGGAAAACCTTGTAGACTAAAGAGCTTGACTGGGATTTGTTTTTGTGTCCACTCATCAGTAACGGTTTTCTGATTCGGTCTTGATTCTGGCTGTGTACTCGGAAGAGGAGCAGGCTGTGGTTCTAGTGGAGGTGTACAAGCGGTGGTGCTACTAAGGATGAGTATTCCACTGAATAAGTAAAATAACTTTCGCATGATCAGGGGAGATTTTTCATTTTGTATTCAACAGGATAGAGCTACACCGATAAGCAAGATTTTTCCGGTTTTTTCTAGTAATTTATTCTTTGTTTTTGAGCTAATATTATGTATGTAAATTGGCTTCCTCCAGTTGATTCACCCGATTGGGTGATTTTGAGTTAACTTACATTTTTTAATTAGTGGCATAGGGCGGGCAGGATGCCCACTCGACAAGAAGTCATTGCTGCTCTCACTTATCTTCTAACTTGGTATCTATTTATGACTGAAAAAACATTAAATTTTGACCAATATGTTGAACAAACAGCTCAACTACTCAATTTACCTGTCGTTCCAGAATACCGGGATACTGTAGTGGAGAACTTTGCTAGAATTGCTGCGATCGCAAATCTGGTAATTGACTTCCCCCTATCTGAAGATATCGAGCCTGCTCCTGTGTTTGAGCCATAGCTTAGTAAATTCTTTATCTTTACTACAATTGTGCGTAAAAATACTTAAATTCTGACCCACGGTTCATAATTCCGTGTTTTCTCGGTAGAAAAATCTGTGATTACCCAATAGCTTAGAAGAATACCGCTAATTGGTGACGCCCTTAAACAGAACTGAGTCACTATCCAGCTCAAGATAGCAGAGAAAGTCTACTCAATCTGCAAGGGATTCTAGAGTTTCGGGGAAACCACTAAACAGTTGATTGATTTATGAGCAAGAGTTCAAAAAAAATCTTAGTGATTGAAGACGAAAGAGAAATTAGAGAAAACCTAGAAGAACTGCTTTCAGATAAATATGAAGTGATTACCTCTTCAGGGGGAAGAGAAGGATTAGAAATCGCTTTAAAGGAACTACCAGATGTTGTGCTTTGTGATGTCACAATGGCAGGAGTAACAGGATATAATGTGCTGACGGGTTTGCGTTCTAACTCAGCTACTGCCAACACTCCCTTTATTTTCCTAACTGCTAAAGTTTCCAAAGATGATGTGCGATTAGGAATGGAGCTAGGAGCGGACGATTATTTAACCAAGCCCTATACCCGAAAGGAATTATTTAGTGCGATCGATGCTCGTTTAAAACGGTTTGAGTTACAGCAGAGTGCAGGAAATTGAAGAAGGCAGAAGAAGGAAGGCAGAAGGCAGAAGGTTCTGTTTATGAGGGGTTTGAATCTTCTTTTGAACGAGAGTCACTAAAATTCTTTCAGTAGGGACTTGATGCCCACTGATAGTTATACAGAGTAGGGGGTATTGTGATACTCCCCTACTTTTTTTGTGCCAAAAGGTATCTGGAAAAATAGTACAGACAAAAATTAGCCTACAGGTTTATCCTATCTAGAGGCGAAAATTTGATTTCTACCGCATCCCTTGATTAATGGATTTACAACAAGCCGACGCTACTGCCACTGCTGCTGCAATTCGCTCCGGTGAGATGAGTGCTCAAGCGGTTGTTACTGCTGCATTGGAACGAATTACGGTTAAAAATGAGGTATTCAACTGTTTTACGACTCTTACCTCTGATACTGCACTAGCACAAGCTGAGAAAATCGATCGCATAATTGCCCAAGGTGAAAATCCCGGTACTCTTGCAGGCGTACCCTTTGCGGTTAAAAATTTGTTCGATATTGCAGGTATTACCACCCTAGCCGGCTCAAAAATTAACGCCGAAAATCCTCCCGCTACAAAAGACGCCACTGCTGTTAGCCGACTGCAACAAGCGGGTGCGGTGTTAGTCGGTGCGCTGAATATGGATGAGTACGCCTATGGTTTTGTGACTGAAAATCACCATTACGGCGCTACCCGCAATCCTTATGATTTAACTCGTGTTGCTGGGGGTTCCTCTGGGGGTTCGGCGGCAGCAGTGGCGGCGGGATTGGTGCCTCTCACCTTGGGGAGTGATACGAATGGTTCCATTCGTGTTCCGGCATCGCTGTGTGGAATATTTGGTTTCAAGCCTACTTATGGACGTTTGTCACGTTCAGGCGTTGTCTTATTTTCCAGTAGCTTGGATCATATTGGTCCGTTTGCACGTTCTGTGCGCGATATTGCCACCATTTTTGATATCTTGCAGGGAGAAGATGCGAGTGATCCAATTTGTACGAAACGTCTTCCAGAACTCTGTTTGCCTCAACTAAATCGCAGCATTGAAGGGTTGCGAATTGCGGTAGCTCAGGATTATTTTGCCACAGGGGCAGGTTCAGAGGTTTTCGCCGCAGTTGCGAAAGTGGCGCAGGCATTGGGTGTGAGTAAGACGGTGAGTATCCCGGAAGCTGATCGTGCTAGGGCAGCAGCTTATATCATTACGGCGGCCGAAGGAGCCAACCTCCATTTTGCCAACTTGCGATCGCGTCCTCAAGACTTTGACCCTGCAACGCGCGATCGCTTCCTCGCAGGTGCTTTAATTCCCTCTCATTGGATTATTCAATCGCAACGGTTCCGGCAATGGTATCGCGATCGCGTCCGGGAAATCTTCCAGAATATAGATATCATTCTTGCCCCCACAACCCCTTGTGCTGCTCCCCAAATTAATCAAAAAACAATGGTAATTAATGGGGAAGAAGTGCTAGTGCGTCCGAATTTGGGATTATATACACAACCTTTGTCGTTTATTGGCTTGCCTGTTTTATCTGTTCCCGTTCATCTTCCAGGTTACTTACCTTTAGGAGTACAAATTATTGCTGCACCTTACAACGAAGCACTCATTTTACGAGTTGCCACTGTACTAGAAGCACAAGGAATTGTATCTGCTCCAGTTGTGAATGATAGAGGCAGTATTCAAAATTCGGAATTCGTAATTGATAATTCGTAATTCTGTTTTAGATGAAGTTCCCATGCGCTACCACGGACAACGCAAATTCTAATCCTTCAACCTGGGCTACACCCTGCTATGCTAATAACTTTCAACCTATTCCCCTATGAGAAATTGAATCAATTCTTAAACCACTTACTGACTGCCAATTTATTTAAAATTTTAGTTTTATACTGTTTCTTTATAAAATGTAGCATCGGTTGTTCCACTAGAAATGTAATTGCAGTAGCTATCATGAAAGATAGAACTAATGCCAAAAATATACTCGTGTGAGGATTAATACTAAATCTCTCAGCAGTTCTTATCACTACATAACCAATGTTTTGATGAACCAGATACAAGGGATAAGATATAGTTCCCAAAAAGATGAGCGGTTTAATTTTGATAAAAGCAAGACTTCCTCTAATCATTAAATAGAAGCTCGCAAATAATAAAATTAACCCCACAGTTGGAAACCAAGAATGATCGAGCTTGTATACAAATAAACAAGCGTAAATTATAGCAATTTTTTGAAAGTTAATTCCTTCTTTGTATATTTTATAAAACATGATTCCTGCAATAAATAAATTGGCATAATCAAGCAGGAAAAGAATTTTGAATATTTTAGGGAAAGTGAATCTATTATAAGTTTCTAAACCAATAGCTATTGTCATCAACCCAAGCCATACTACTGCAATATAAGGTATATGCTTTAAAAGCTTATTTTGATAAAGAATGAGCATAATGATATAAAAACTCAGTTCGATTTGGAGCGTCCAATAAACGCCATCGACATGAGGAACATTGAATA
>CBKWLJ010000519.1:0-6274 GCA_966675205.1 uncultured bacterium | reverse complement strand
AGTTGGCATCGCTACCTCGACTTATCACCCTACGAACTGCCAGCAGAGATGGGGTATGTAGAAGGGCGATTGGAGGGAGAAAAACTTACCATCGAAAATCGCTGCTATCAAACTCCTCAGTTTCGGAAAATGCACCTGGAACTGGCTAAAGTGGGCAATATGCTCGATATTCTGCACTGTGTCATGTTTCCCCGCCCGGAATATGCCTTACCGATGTTTGGTTGTGACTTGGTAGGGGGGCGAGGACAGATCAGTGCGGCAATTGTGGATTTATCTCCTGTCAATCGCGATCGCATTTTACCCGATGCCTATCGCCACGACTTACAAGCTTTACCCACACCCCAGTTTTCCCAACCGCGTGAACTTCCTGAATGGGGAGAAATTTTTTCAGAATTTTGTCTATTTATTCGACCGGCTAACCCATCAGAAGAAAGCCAATTTCTTTCACGAGTTGAGGAGTTTCTGCGAATTCACTGTACTCAAGCGATTAATGCCGTACCCCTATCTGGGGAACAACGAGCCGAAATTTTAGCCGGCCAACAGTTCTATTGTACCCAGCAGCAGCAAAATGATAAAACTCGGCGAGTTCTAGAAAAAGCCTTTGGTGCTGATTGGGCAGAACATTACATGACTTCAGTACTGTTTGACTTACCCCCATCTCAATAACACAAACATCATTCTAAGACAGCCGCCCATGTGCGATCGCTCACAACGCGCATAATGAAAAATTCCCTCTCCTGAATTCTGACTCTCCAGACTCCTATTTTCAAGTTAGGCACCATGAACGCAAGTTCACAACTCGCGGAATGAAAATCCTTCTTCCCTTCTTCCCCTATTCCCCATTCCCTGTTCCCTGTTCCCTATTTTCAAGACAGTGTTGCTAGAGCGCCAGTTCATTCATGGTAGAGGCAATCCCTCTGCGGTTGCCTTGCCAGGGTTTGGGAATAGGTATAGGAACTCCTCGCCTCTACGATAAATCGTCGTTTTAGTGCTTACTGTACCGACGCTCTAGTACAGCACGACGGTTCCCTTTATTCGATGCGGCTAATGGTGTTATATCTAGTCCCTTGACATCGTTTTTGTAGAGCAGTTATTTTCTTGTTCAAAAATCGAATAAGAGGGCTATGATACCAAAATTTAGACTGAGGTAGAGATAATAATCAAACAGTACTTCTTATTGATGAGAGATTAATTTGCTACGCTTTATTCTAAATAAATTGCCCCTAACTAACCGTTTGTTTACTCCCTTATACACCAGCTTTTTACTACTGGTGCTATTGGCAATTGTACAAAGCTGCCTCAATATCTTAATCGAAACAGGTTATCAGCAAGCAGTAGATGGAGTGACTCACTCTTTACTAGTAGAACGGGAAACAGAACGCCTACTCGGTGCTGTGCTTGATGAGCAAACCAGTTTACGGGGGTATTTGTTAACCCAAGATAGAGCTTTTTTGGAACCTTATCGGGCACAAGCAAGAACAACTTTTTACAAAAGTTTTAATCGGCTTTATATCTTAGTTCAAAACAATCCTGCCCAACTCCAGCAGCTCAAGCAAATCAAAGTCATTTATGAAAACTGGCAAAATCAATTTGCTGCCAAAGTGCTGGCGGGTACGGCTAGCAGAAGAACTTTACCAGGCAAAACCCTGTTCGATCCCATGCGTCAGAACGTAACCAAAATTCTGGAGGATGAGGACAAATTTCTCACCCAGCGTAAGCAGCAATTGCAACAAATTACCCAGATGAAGATGGGGTTGGATCTTAGCAATCTGGTAATTATCCTAGTGGGTGTAGGCTGGAACATCTGGCTGTTGCGTCACCGTGTTGAACTGCCTCTACGTCAATTGACACAAGTCGGTCAAACTTGGCGGACAGGGAACCTGAAAGTTCGTTTAAATTACTCATCTCCTGATGAAATCGGTCGGTTAGCGGAAGTTCTCGATGCGATGGCTCGTGAAATTCGCGATCGCCAAGAGCGCAGTCAGTTGCGGAACCAGCAGCTTGAAGGCATGATTTCTGCTCTTTCCCATGATTTACGCACTCCT
The DNA here is from genome assembly GCA_966675205.1 of uncultured bacterium. GTDB lineage: Bacteria > Cyanobacteriota > Cyanobacteriia > Cyanobacteriales > Coleofasciculaceae > JBFLZA01. Next base: position 4,229 of record CBKWLJ010000519.1, on the reverse strand, counting down.
CTGCTTGCTACTCGTACCACTCTGCGCCCTATGCTCAATGGTGCATTTGGGCCAGTCAGTGAGATTTGGAGAGAGATTTTAGAAGAGTACTACCAATCCAACGAAAATCTGCTCAAATTGGTAGAAACCCTCCTGGATGTTTCCCGCTACGAAGCAGGAGGGAGCCAGAATTTACACATCGAGCCCCTTGATTGGGACAAAATCATGGCTCAGGCAACCACTCAAATTAATGCAAGTTACCAATGGCAGTGTAACTTTATCATGAACATTGCTCCATCTTTGCCCACTGTCTACGGCGATCGGCTAGAAATTCAACGGGTAGTGCAGAATCTACTCGAAAATGCCGTGCGGGTGAGTGAGCCAAATCAACCGATTACGCTGGAGGTAACTTCGTTAGGGGTTAACCATGTGAAAGTGGCTGTGAGCGACTCTGGCCCAGGAATTGCCCCTCAGGAGAAGGAAAAACTCTTCCATCGCTTTATCCAAGGGCGAGGACGGCGGGGAGGAGCAGGATTAGGTCTATTTTTGTGCCGCCAAATTGTTGAAGCACATGGCGGCTCAATTAACGTCGAAAGTACTCTCGGCGAAGGAAGTACTTTTTGGTTTAAGCTCCCGGTGGCAACGCTAAAGTCAATGCAACAGCAAGTCAATGAAAATTAAGCTTTTGTGCATTTTATGAACCTGTTTGAACAGGAGAGGAATTGAGAAAAATCGACAAGCAATGATTTGAATCATCGGATATGGAGTCAGAGCAGCGATGGCAGAAAGTAGGGAACAGATGTCTGTGCGAATTCTACTGGTTGAGGATCATGCCCTAATGCGACGAGGACTAAAAGGTCAGTTTGCCCTTGAGGCAAGATTCACGGTGGTAGGAGAGGCAGTAGACGGAGGCCAAGCCGTTCAATTAGCCGCTCAACTCGAACCAGATGTTGTTCTGATGGATATTGATCTACCGGTGATGGATGGCATCACAGCGACGCATCGGATAAAAAGCGATCGCAGTGCAACTCGAATTCTTGCCTTAAGTGCGTTTGATAACGATACCCAGGTGATGGGAATGTTAGCCGCAGGTGCCGATGGTTACTGTCTTAAAAGCATTGAATGGGAGCAGTTAATTGCTGTTATTCAATTAATTCAAGGAGGTGGGGCGTACCTCGACCCTCAAGTGGCTCGGAAAGTGGCTCGGATGCTGAAGTCTCCAGTTGTCCCTCCTGAAGTTCCTGCCTCGACCAACATTCAAACCCCGATCCTCAGTAGTCGTGAACGAGAAGTTCTAAAACTGATTGCGGATGGTTGCTCAAACCAAGAAATTGCGGAGAAGCTATACCTCTCCCTCGGTACAGTTAAATCTTATGTACGAATGATTCTCAACAAGCTGAGTGTTGATGATCGGGTTCAGGCAGCAGCTAAAGCGGTACGTGAAGGTTTGATCTAAGGCTGAAGAACATTTTGTAAATTGATCTCCGTTGGTGTCAAAGTAGACACCAATGGAAAGACCTGACTGATCTGCTGCTCTGACCATAAGATATAGGGTTGAGCAATCTGCTGGAGAAAATCCTCTGGTACAGGCAGGCACACAACTGAGACTTCAGGCGCGAACAGCAATACATCCTCAGAGTTAGGAACTCCATAGTAAGGAAAAACATCTGCCCCTTGTTCTAGGCAGTAACGGCTAACACGTTGCACTGTCGCCACATCTTGACCGATGACCATGACTCGAATCCCTGGCACAAGATCTACAAGTTGGTTAAAAGGGTCACCCATTGAGATGCGCTCATCAGTGTAAGTAAAATTTGGTTTATAAACCCTAGTGTGTGCTGAGTAGTCTTGAGTTTACTACAGCCAGATGGATAGCCAGGTGGATAGTTCTTGTCCTACAGTGGATACTTTCTATACCCAAAGAGTTAATTATCCATCCGACAGTATTTCTATTTTCCGTATCGGAGAATACTGATTCAGTGTTCTGTGTTCTCGGAAGCTAATTGTGGATACTACTGAACAAATTTACCGACTGATCGGACAATGGTGTAATTCCCTCGACCCCTCTAAAGCCAGCGAAGCACTCCATCAGATTGCCATCATCACAGGTTGCATCCCCCAACTTCCCAAACAGTGGACTGAACAAGAAGGGCAATACGTCCTGGGATGGTTGCAAGAAAATCATCCCAATGCATATCTGTGGGCAATGAGTCAGAGCTGGATTGGTCATCCTGCAATGGTTTGGGGCACGGAAAGTCACCTCAGCAAAACTATGTCTGCAAGGAGAAGATAGACCGTCTTTGATTTTTGAAAATTAAGAAGTGCTAGTTCAATCTAGCCACTTTGACATCGTACCGTCCTGTCCTAAGAGCAGTCTCTAAATTTATTTGTGATTATTTGAGAGTTAGAACCATGCTTGCCAATACATTACAGCCTGTCCGTTACTCTATCGATGTGATTCAAGATGAAGTTCGTCATTTGGTGAATCGGGGAGTAATTGACCGACATCAACCGATTTATACGCTGTGGCAATATTTCCCAGCACGAGAGTGGGATTCTCTGGAAAATGAATTGGAGGAAAATGGTTTCTTACTGCGCGATCGCATTGGTGATTTGATTGCTCACGAAGAATGGTCTAACGATTAAATTGATTTAGCGTATACAGAACAATTATCTACAGCGGTTTTCAAGTTCATTAGCCTCAGTGTGTTCAAAGGTGTTCCCATCTCTCCAGACGCCGCAATCAATACAAAAATGGGGGAGACGAATTTGAAAGCTGCTGTAAGTGCTAGCTTCCATATCAATAGAGTAATCGTAATTTTTAGTCCTTAATTTGTAATTACCGCTCCTAATTGAGATTGAATTATTTAGCCCCTCGTTTTGTTCTTAAAGTAACATTAACTCCTTCACTAGATTGTTCTAATACTAACAAAGGCGTTGGTTTGGCTTTTTGATCCCAACGAATAAAGACAATGCGCCCCTGAATCGTAGGTTGCCAGCTTTCATGCTCGTCACTGGGGCTGAGAAATGTCTCAATACAATCAATAATTTGGCTAATTGTTGCAGAGGTGGCTTGAGTTGGTAATTTCATCAAGATAATTTGAATGCGAAACAGTACCCGTAAGGTTCGCTTCCCTCCGCTTTCGGTTTCATACATGACATCAAACGTTTCATCAACTTGACGCCCACTACCAGCAATGCCAATCGTGACTTGATTTGCCTGATTGGGTCGAAGAGCAACACTGATAATTTGTTTGACTTTAATTTTGATTTGGTTGATAATCGCAAAATGGAACACTTCTTCATCCATTCGCATTCTTAAGTAATCTAGATTAAATTCACGGGAATGAACTAAGTCTGGATTAGTTTCCATTTTGCGGATAGTATCGAGCGCTAACTTTAATTTTTTCTGAAAATCTTTCGATTTGTACTGCTCGAACTTGAGCTTTTTGGTAAGATCATCTATTATTTTGAGCTTACCATACACGATTACGCCAATCAGCAGTAATATCAGTCCAATAGAGACGAACAACCAGATTTGCCCAAAGACTTGAGGCTGTGGAGTAGGCGTGGGTGAGGCAGGGGACGTGGTTGGACGAGCTTGACCCAATGCTGGCTGTATCAAGGCGGTAGAAGTGGGCATGATCACTCCTGGGTAAAACTTAGTGTCTATTTTTAGGAGAATGTACCCATTGACTGGGCATTGTTGTTAATTCTTTTAGGCAAGATTGTGGGTAAGGAGAAGTTAAGAGTTGATCGATTGCAAGTTAACAGTTTTACTCACACAATGACTGATAATTAATAGTTCATGCACCCCTCATCTGTTGTAGCTTAGTTCCGCCATCTTGCTCGGTAGCTGCGCGCATCAATGTGGCACAGATGCGGGAATTGAGTATATCGGCCTAAACCACCTGGCCACCAAGGTTCAAGAAACCAGTACACTTGATTGCCTGTCAACCCTTCGCAGAGAAAGTCGATCGCATCTCCAACGAGATGACGGCTATAAATGGCACCCCCAACAGCCCGATTAATCGCAGGTGGGCGATACCAGCTTGTTACGATAAAAGGTCTCCCAATGCGATCGCGTGCCTGTTGGGCGAGTTTAGCAATACGAATCATCGCATCAACGGTTGCCTGATTGGGAGGCATCCGAGTACCGCCATGCGTTGCTTCTGCCCAGGTAAAATTCCCCTCTGGAATGATCGGAGCTGATAGCTGAATATTGTAAGGTGTCCAACGAGCAGGACGTT
>CBKWLJ010000518.1:0-6289 GCA_966675205.1 uncultured bacterium | reverse complement strand
TGGCTTATGTCCTCATGCTGGCACACCTAACAGGTTACTTTCTTTCGTGAACTGGTTCCATCTAGTCGAGTAACAGGTTAGAGTAATAGAGTAACTGGTTAAGTGTAACGCGATAACTGGTTCTTTTAGCGTGATAACCAGTTCGTTTCGGCTATAACCGGATGTTTGCGATCGCATTTTGACCCAGCCCAACCCCACATCGGCAACGTTACCGGAAACATCCCGCCATCCACCACGGACGATGTTTCCGCTTCCCCCTAGAATGCCCTCTACCGGACAACAGGATGATTCCCTCGTGGCTACTGCCCATCGTGCCTTACGGCTCATTCTCGTGGGACTAGGAAGGCGATCGCACGGGCAGAGCAGAGTAGACAAGGGTAGACAACCCTCTAGAATCTCCTGACATTCCACAGGAAGTTGAAAGGCGATCACTTTTATCTTCCTACATTAAGACGCCGAAACTTCCGATCCAGAGCTACCTTCCATTAAAGTGGGGTGAGTCAGAGTAGGTGCTGGGCTTGCCACTTGGTTCCCCTCCAGTCTCTTCCAGTCGAGAAGTAAAATCATTGGCATTTGATGACAACTAGGATTGTGACTAATGCATAGACCACTGTCAGCACCTTGTCTGGGAAAAAAGCGCACTGCCTCTAGCTCGCTCTCACTCTTACTTTCAGCTCTTTTTTCCAGCGATTTTTACCAGAAATTTTCTAATTAATGCATACAACTCCACCACAATCCGCTCGACTATTGCACCAGAGCGCTACCCCAAAGAAGCCCAATTCTCTCTTATTAACCACTACTTAAGTTCTGTTAAATTCCCTCAATTTTCCTCGCGATTCGACTCAACTGTCTTTTGCCAAATCACTCTGAGTCTCACTGACTCTACCTTTGACGCTGTTACGAAATTTGGCTTTTCTTTGAGAAAGATGCGACTAATGCATAGCTGGTTTTCAATCTTTAACAAGTTCACTGAAATCGACCCCAATCCCACCCAACCCCACGAGAATCGCCCCTATCCGATTGCATGATGATTTCCTCGTGGCTTGCCCAGCCTTTCCGGAGATCAATGGAATTTAGTGTAAAAAGGCTTTATACCCCTTCAGCTTTTAGATCAACAGAAAATAATGAGTGCAAACCCATTAATAACTACAGCTTTCGGTTTAATATCTGGAATTGTTAGTGCCTTTATCACCACAAAACTAGCAGAGAAAACAAAACGAAAAGAACAACAAGAAAAACGGAAAGAAAAAGTTAGAATAACCTACTTAAATCCTCTTTATATTGCATTAAATGATTTTCTAGATAAGTTGCTTCACATTCAAGAAAAGCTGCGAAAATCAGATGAATCGACAAAAAGAGACATAGCAAATTTTGGGGTCATTAAAAATTACGACAAAAATAATAAAGAGGAGTTTTATAAATGGTGTAATGGAGAAGGGTACTTTGCTGTTTCTTCATTATATATTACGGTAATTTATCTTGGCGTAGCCAGTAAAATACGCTCTGAATTGCCTTTGGTTGGACTGTCGATTGATAACGATAAACAACTGCTAGAATGCCTTACGAAAGTAAAAGAATCATTAGGAGGAAGATTCGGAATATGGAACGTAAATCAAGATTCTCTTGGCAGTTATGTAGTAAAAAATGATGGAAGATTCATGAATTACAGGGAATTTTGTGAACTAATAATCGATCAGTATTTTTTTGTTTGGTTTCTTACTCTTTTTGATTTTTATATTGATATTCACCACAAACAAAATCATGAATTAAAAAGCACGATAGCTTCGTTGAAAGAATTAAAAAAATTCCTAGAAAGTCTCTACATCACAAAAACCTCCTTTAGACCTGTCCGAAATATAATTAGTCCTGTCCGAAATATAATCAGGGTATCAAAAAATAGGATTATTCTCTCTGAAGTCTACCTCGAAAGAGCCAATCTCAAAAAAGCCATCCTTAAAGGTGTCAACCTTCAAGGTGCCGACCTCGAAAAAGCCATCCTTGAAGGTGCCAACCTTCAAGATGCCAATCTCAAACAAGCCATCCTTAAAGATGCCAACCTTCAAGGTGCTAGTCTCTCAGATGCCCTCCTTGAAGGTGCCAATCTCAAAAAAGCCTTCCTTGAAGGTGCCAATCTCAAAAAAGCCTTCCTTGAAGGTGCCAACCTTGAAGGTGCCAATCTCAAACAAGCCATCCTTGAAGGTGCCAATCTCAAACAAGCCTTCCTTGAAGGTGCCAATCTCAAACAAGCCGACCTCAAAAAAGCCATCCTTGAAGGTGCCAACCTTCAAGGTGCTAGTCTCTCAGATGCCATCCTTGAAGGTGCCAATCTCAAACAAGCCATCCTTGAAGGTACCAATCTCAAACAAGCCATCCTTGAAGGTGCCAACCTTGAAGGTGCCAATCTCAAACAAGCCTTCCTTGTAGGTGCCAATCTCAAAAAAGCCATCCTTGAAGGTGCCAATCTCAAACAAGCCATCCTTGAAAGTGCCAACCTTCAAGGTGCTAGTCTCTCAGAGGCCATCCTTGAAGGTGCCAATCTCAAACAAGCCATCCTTGAAGGTGCCGACCTCAAACAAGCCATCCTTGAAAGTGCCGACCTCAAACAAGCCGACCTCAAAGGAGCTAACCTTGATGGTGCTATCCTCAAAGGAGCTAACCTTGATGGTGCCGACCTTGAAGATGCCGACCTTGAAGATGCCAAACTTCAAGGTGCCAAACTTCAAGGTGCCAACCTCAAAGGAGCAATTCTTGAAGGTACAAAAGGCTTAACTCTAGTACAAATTAAACAGGCTAAAAATTGGGAACAAGCAGTTTATGACCCAGACTTCCGAAAGCAATTAGGAATAAGCTAGGTCAGGAAATAATAGATTATTTCTTACTAGATTTCCTTGATCAACCCCCACGAGAATCGCCTAGACCGAATTGCTGGATACATTCCCTCACAGCTCCCTCCTACCGAGCATTCCAGGGTATTCTCACAGCAGAAGAATTTTCCCCAACTGCTAGCAGCCTACAACAATTCCCCTGCCTAATCTCGACTAGACCTGGTAGCCTCACATCTCAGCCTTGGCAGAACCGCCTACAACGGTTGTTTTGAGCGGAGAGATAGGCTAGCCTTTATCAGGTTCTTTTTCTCCATCATCGGCTTTTCTTTCTTTATCATCAGCTTCATTTACATTACTTCTGTCACTATCTAATTGCTCCTCATTATTATTTATAATTTCATCTTTTGATATAAACCTTCCCCATTCAGTCATATGATTTAATTCGTGATCGTGAATTTCCTTAAAAAGATTAAGCATCTCTTCAGTGACATTTTGCTTATTATTTTTTAAATTAAACATTATAATTTCTTTTTCTATTTTCTTGGCAGTTCTATCGCAGACAAACCAATTTTCACGCCATTGATATTTTGTTGATAATCCTGCTATCAGCCCAGTGGAACTAGAAAGAGCCGCCCATATAGGCTCTTTAGTCAGTGCAAATATTGGAGTCATTATTAATAAAACTAGTGCTACTGCCTCTGAGGTAAAATATGCTAGTTGATGACATATTGCATCTCGTCTGTACTTGTCAAGCTTTTGCTTCGCGTATAGAACTGCTTGAGGATTACTTCCTGATTCACTATTCATTTACTTTTACTCCATACTAGCTGTAATACAAACATTCGTTGTAAACACCGCTTTCTGCTAATCCATAGGAAGCTTGATTCGTTGCTTAATATGTTCTTCTCGTTATGCCCTGCTTATCCGCAAAAAAAGAGATCACGAAAAATTTACAAAACTAAAAACCCCTCTCAGACGCTTTTGGAGGGGTGGGGTAGGGGTTACCTATACTTACTACTTGACGGGTGCTTCCCCTTCTAACAGTTGGTCATTGATGAAGCACAGTATCTTGGTAATCTTCTCAGAGCCGTGAGATTTGTTGTAGTAGGTTGTAGGGTTTCTGGGGTCTTTCGGGTTTTGCATTTCATACTTGGCATTGTGACTAATCACCTCATCAGCATGGGCTTTAATCCAATCACCGACTAATAGCCCATTGACACCAGACAGTTCTCTCAATGCTTGGTTAGTGATGGCTAGGCGGTCGTTGTCCCCAGTAGCTATCGTGTCGTTGTAAAGACAGATGGCATTGAATGAGCGACGTATCTTCTCCTCTGATGCTCCCTTGATTTTGGTAGCCCACAAATCGGCGTTCGACATTCCTGAATGGTCGGTTTCTTCCTGTTTAGCGGGTTCTGGAGTTTTAGGAGCCTCACTGCCTTGATTGGGTCGGGCGATCGCCAGATTCGACAGCGCTTTACTCAGCTTCTCCTCAATCAATCGCTCAATCTTGGCTTCCAAGCCTTCTTTCTCGGTGCTTTCCTGTGATTGGGGTTGAACTTGTGACATTTGTGCTTTCTCCTGTTCTAACTGGTTAACTGTTGCTTGAAGTTGTTCTAACTGCTTAACCAGTTCTCGGTTGTCTTTGGCTAACTGGTTATTCTTGGCTTGGAATTCTTGTAACTGCTTACCTAATTCAACGGTTTGCTCTTGACGCTCAATCAGTTTGCTCACAACACTCTGCTGATTGGGTAGCTGCCAACGCTCTTGTAAGCTTTTGATAGTTTCTAAATCGGACTCGTTCACTCTGATTGAATGGGTCTTTTCTTTCTCTGGCAGAGTGGGAAAGGGGACGGGCTTGGTAACGTAGTAATCGGAATACTTGGCAGTCCGAACAAAAGCTCTTAGCTCATCATCGTTGGGCTTTTCACCTTTTACAAAATGCCCCAACAACTGAGATGCGTACAGCATTTTAGTGCCTGTACCTCCCTTGCAATCCCGCTCGGTAGCTAGTACAGAATAAGCGGCTCTTAGGGCTGTACAGTTATCCTGTTCCTGTCCGTAGCGAAAAGCCAGTACAGGATTTTTTTGCCCTTTATCGCCAAAATACTCGCGGACTACTCGATTAAGAGAACCATTGATCCGACTATCAATCGCTTCGTTCTGTGCTGCGATGTTCCCGGAGAATTCTGCCCGTACTTCCTTCAAGAGCGTCGCTACTCGGTCTGACCTTCTCAAAGTAGCCAAGCATTGAGAAACATAGGCGGCTGGGTAGAGGGTTGCGATTTCAAAGACAGGTTCCTTCCCCCGCTTTTTCCCTTGCCCCTCAAACACAACTTGATACGGCTTGCCCTCTACTGAGGAGAATTTGGCACGGGCGATTACTTCATGAGGACGGCGACCCGTAGCAGCAATCAGACCAACCGCTAACTCATGGGGGTCGTCACTCGCCAACAGCTTGCCTACTACTTCCAGGTAGGGACTGGGGTCAACTTCAGTTGGGTTCTCAACTCGATCTATCCCCTGGCTGGTATGGTTCCGCTCTGCCCATTGCTGCCTATCCAAACCACAAAGCAGGGGGACATAGTGCTTTAGCTCATGCCCTTTGACCTTGCCTTCCTCATCATGCTTAGGGATTGACTCAGCGTTCTTGCCTTGCTCCAAAGGGAGAGAGCGAAACTTAGAGTACAGACCACACTTGCTTAATTTTGACCCCAGAGACTTGATGCTGTAATTCTGGGTTGAGAGCCATTCGTTGAACCGATCGCAATGAGGCTTAATTTCCTCTAAGCTCTTGAGGTCTTTGGTTGCTTGGAATAGTTCGTCTATCTTTTCCTGTAATGCTTTGCTCATTTTGTCTTAGTGCTGTTTTGTAACCTGTTCTTAGTTTAATTAACTAGTTAGAGAATGTCAATAACCTGTTAGGAATTTATCGAACTGGTTAGGGTGATAGAATTATGGGGTACAACTGACACATTCCTTGATGGGAAACCCCGGTGGCTTGCGGCGCAATCGGGGTTTAGTTTTGATGTAATCTGTCGGTTATCACTTTCAGCGGTGGGAGATGAAGATCGACCGTCACGGTCAAAGCAAGATTCTCACTCAGTCAGAGATACAGTTGCTTTTCAGTCAGGGGTTGCAGAGCGATCGCGATCGGGCTTTGTTTGGCATCTGTCTATACTGTTGTTGCCGGATTAATGAAGCCTGTACGTTAAACGTTAACGATGTCTACAGCAAAGGAAAAGTCAGACCTGAACTGCTCATCCGGAAGGGCAACACCAAGGGGAAGCTGGCAACTAGAAGCATCCCAGTGATTGAAGACTTGAGGGGGTTACTGAGAGCTTACCGACATCCAGAACGCGGTTATCTGTTTCCGGGTCGCTGGGGAAGGGGGCATATTAACTCTGATTCAGCAGCAAGGATACTGAGAGAGGCTTTTGAACGAGTAGGAATTGAGGGGGGTAGTA
>CBKWLJ010000517.1:0-6343 GCA_966675205.1 uncultured bacterium | reverse complement strand
AGCTCCAGTAATGGCAGTAGAAGCGGGTGCTGATATTATCCTGATGCCTGCCAACCCAGAAGAAGCGATTCAGGCGGTATGTGATGCGGTGAGAGCAGGACGGCTTTCGTACCAGCGAATTCAGGCTTCTGTAGAACGGATTTGGCAAGCTAAAGCTAAGGTGGGAATTCAACCCGGATACAGGAGAGAAATTGCTCATTCGACCTCCAAACCTCCTTCTTTCCTCCACCAACTCGCGCAACCCACTGCCTTCGCTACAGTTGCCAAAATTCTCCAAGATTCCCAGCAAGTTGGGGGAACCCTGCCTTTATCCTTAGAAACTAGTGGCAACAGCTTTCAGAGATTACGCAATCTGATTGTGGTGGATGATGTCTTAGCCACTTATAACTTTTTGGATCGGAATTCCCCGGCGGTGGCTGTACCTCGACAGCTAGGCTACGAACTGTTATTGGTTGACCGTCATACCCCACCAACACCGGAAAATAGCAACCTTTCCATCTCTCCCTACTCGACGTTGCTGCAACTATTTATTCGGGGCAATCCGTTTCGCGGGAGTGCGGGATTGTCACCAATTGCTGATGAATGGTTTAAGAAACTGTTAAGAAACAATAAATTACAAGCGTTAGTTATATACGGTAGCCCTTACGTTTTAGAACAGTTCCTACCTGACTTACCCGCCGCTACACCTTACGTGTTCTCGTATGGACAGATGCCTCAAGCTCAAGCGATCGCTCTTGAGGTGTTATTCTCTCGACCCCTTTCTATGAGTGCTTTTACCCCACTTGTTTAATTTTTGTTAAATTTATGAATTGATTCATTACCCGCTTGACTTGTCGAGCCAGCATTTGAGTTGACTAAAATACTTCCCTCGTCAGAAATTCATCCTAAAGAGGGAAGTATGTCCCCCACATCTTCTCTACCTTTGACAATCTTGATTAAACATAGGAATTAATTCGTAACTTTCTATACTGAAGTAAATTTATTTTCACGCTAGCGAATATTCGATTATATTTAATCGTAGCTCTGTTATTTCCCTAGGTATTACCCATGAGTGTTAACACAATGCCATCTACCCCTGGTATCCAGTACTCTATCGATGTCATCCAAGACGAAGCTAGGCATCTAGTGGAAAAGGGAATCATAAGTCGTCAGCAGCCGATCTACGTCCTTTGCCAGTACATTCCTGCCAGAGAGTGGGTTTGTGTTGAGTGTGAACTAGAGCGCTGTGACTTTTTGCTGAGAGACCGTATTGCCGATCTAATTGGTTCTGAAGAGTGGGATAACGATTAAAGTTGTTCAGTTCCTCAAGAGACTAGAGTCTACTCCCTAAAATCAGTGGCTTGGCTTTTTAAAAGACGCTTAAGTCCTTAAGCGCAATTTGGAAAAAAGTTAATATAAATTATTTGGCTGAAGTCTATTGACAAAAAAACTTGAAACGAATTTTTGTCCTCTTTAGCATTAAGAGTAAGTGCGCCTTACTCGGCGTGCTGATTTCATCACGCAGGCTAAGACAAAATATCTTAGTGCCAATGCAAATTTTAATTTAGGGGAAAGAGCATCGGCTCTTTGATCAAAGCTCTGGACTATTAGGTGCTATTTTTTTCACCTTATATCAATTCAAGAGTTTCTCTCCAAAAAATGATGGGAGTAGTTTACAGGAAAAACTTTCTACTCCCATTCAGCATGAATTTCTGCAATAGCAATCAACTGATCGCAATCTAACTATCGGAACGAGAGTTTCGCAGCGTCTCTAACTCCGTGCGGATAGCCGCAATTTGCGCCGTCAGTTCTTCTATCTCTGAGTTCACCTTAGGTGAAGTCGAGGTGGGTTGGGGTGTTGTCACGGCATCACTCGGCGTTCCCGTTGCTGGAGAGCGATCGGGATTATTTTGTTGTCTCCAAAGTTGCTCTATCAATTTTCGGGCTTCTTGCTCAGTAATTTCTCCTTTTTGTGCCCACTCAGCTATCCGTTCACTTAACTGCGACCTCAGCTGAGACAAGCTTTCTTCACGCTTTTGAGGATTTTGCACGGTTTCTACGAGGGAAGTTGTTGCCCCCAACGAGACACGAAATCCAGTTTGCAGTAAATCCAGAAGGATGTTGGAATTCATTGAAGTCGTTAGTCGCTATTTGCTGAGAGTTTGCGGTGGAATTAGAGCGCACCTATCCAGGTCGCTTTTGCCCAAAACCAGCTAATTTATTGTTGATAACGCTGCCCATTGTACAGCAGTAGCTAGAAACTCACCAGAAATTCCGGTTACAGCAGCCCCTGTACTCCACCTTGAAGGGTCTTAAACCCAATCTTTTTGATAAAAAAAGGCAGAGGGCAGGAGGTAGGAGGCAGGAGGGAAGCAGAACAAGGACTTTAGTCGTGGGTTAAAAGCCCAGGAAAAAAAGAAAAAGTTGGTGAAAAGAGACGATTATCGTCTTTTAAATCAAACACCCATTACCAATCCCATGTTTTGTAAACGTGGAACCTCCTGCCTTCTATCTTGGAGCCTCCTGAATGCCTTAGCCAACTTGCTCTATAAATTGATTGACATCTTCAATCACGCGAGTCAACTCTGCTTCCGTACTCAGGCGAATACGTTCATCGCGAAGAGTCACTAAGACTTTTGCCGCGAAAGGGCTAGGCCAGATGTTGGGGTTGCAAAAAATCTCAAGGAATACATCCCCCGAATATTGATATTCCATAGGTTTTTGGGGGCTGGGCTTACTGCCACCTGAAGCTTGAGCAACGGCTTTTAAGCTTTGCATCAGTTGATCGATCGCTTGTTTTAAGTTTCTGGCCGCATCAGCCGTGAACCTGAATGAGACAGAACCTTCGACAAGATTGAGTGTGAGTTGAGTAGGAGGCATAAGCAACAAATCTTATTATTGAGCTTTTAATGCGAGAAGCTGTAATTAAGTTCCTGGAAAAATTTACCAGAGAATTAGCTCATCGGAGATCCATGTTTAAAAATAATCTCAAGAACCTGCAAAATTTCTGCTGTTAAAGAGAACTCAACTCAATCTCTAAAAGCAGCATCAGGCGTGGGACAGACTAAACTAAATGCCATAGATGTGAATGAGCAATTCGGAGACATCTATGGTACGAGATAACCGCTCTGAAGTTCGTAAAGTTTTACTCATTACCCTGCTGCTCAATCTAGTTGTGATGGGATTGAAAGCAGGTGTAGGAATGTTAACAGGGTCTCTTAGCCTGCAAGCGGATGCCTTGCATAGCGTGACTGATAGTGCAAATAACGTTTTAGGCTTAATAGCCAGTCGATTTTCATCCCCTCAACCTGATCGCGATCATCCCTACGGACACCAAAAATTTGAAGCCTTAGGAGCATTAGGAATCGCAGCTTTTTTAGGCATAGCTTGTTTTGAAATTCTCCAAGGAGCTATAGAGCGGATTTTTCAGGGTCTTACCTCGGTTAGTATTTCTCCCTCAGAGTTGTGGTTGCTGCTGATTGTATTGGGGATCAATATTTTCGTAACCTACTATGAGCGGCAAGTAGGCAGGCGAGTGGGTAGCCCGATTTTGATTGCTGATGCTCAACATACGATGAGTGATGTTTGGGTGACGATTACTGTCCTAGTGGGATTAATTGGAGTCTGGCAGGCAGGGGTATTAAATTTACCTCAACTTCAGTGGCTTGATGTTATTCTTGCATTCCCAGTTGCTTTGTTAGTATTTCATAGTGGCTGGAAGGTATTGAAAGACAACTTACCTTGGTTAGTGGATGAAATGGCGATCGCACCGGAAGCGATTCGGGATGTCGCCCTACAAGTTCCCGGCGTCATTAATTGCCATAACATTGCTTCTCGCGGATTACTAGGGCGTCAAGTCTTCATTGAAATGCACATGATTGTAGAAGCTAACGAGGTGGAAACTGCTCACAAAATTACTGAAGAGGTTGAAGCTCGATTAGCAGAACGCTTTAGTCCTGTTCGCGTTTTAATTCACGTCGAACCCCCCTCTTACCAATCTGATCAAGTCAGTTTTTAGTCAGAAATGGGTCGTAGCAATTTTAAGTTTTCCACAGAGTAGGGTACTTTTCCACAGAAATTGACTAGTTTTCCACAAAGATAAAGAGAAGATAATCATTACGAATACAATTCTTAACCAAAAGTAGCACTTGCTCTAGTGGTCAATGAGAAAAATAAAAGGAGGCGTCGTCACACCCCCTAAAAGCAACTTAGTAGATCGATGGATTATGAAAATTCTCCTGATACCCATCCCTGTCTAAGCTAATGCAATATTCCCCTTAGCCTGCTGACTTCTCGCTCTGACTAATAGCCCCTGCTGGCACCGTTAATCGGTTGAAATAAACAGTGCCAATGGTAAACAAAAATAGCAGATAACCTACAGCTTGAACGAGATAGATCTGTGAGCGGTAGCCAAATAAAGCCTTAAGTATGACGCCAGGAAACTGATTATCGGGCAAGATGCGAGTTGTATCCCAAACCATCGGGCCTAAAATGCAAGAAGAATTTTTCGCCAATGGGTCGTAGTAGAAACACCATCCTCCATATTGAGGGTTGATCTGCGTCAAGGCGACAATGGCTTGATCAAAATGCTTTAACGCACCAACGACTAAACCCGCAACAATCAGAAGTAACAAAACTCCCATCACTTGGAAAAATTGGCGAATATTGATCTTGACTCCCCATTTGAACAGGAGAACGCCAATAATCACTGCTCCAACTAAGCCGCTAAATGCTCCTAATACTGGGATAAGTCCCTGTTGAAACTGGGCAAGAATGAATACAACGGTTTCAAAGCCTTCTCGCAAGACGGCAATGAAAATCAAGCCAAAGACACCCCAAGCCGCATTAGTGCCTTGTTTGATGACAGATGTGATGCTTCCTTCAATTTCTCCTTTAAGGGATCGAGCCTGTTGTGTCATCCAAATCAGCATCCAACTGAGTAAAGCGATCGCAAAAACACCAAAGACAGCTTCCAGCAACGGCTCAATCACCGATGAATACTGCGGATAAGTCGCACTCAATGCCTGAATGCCCCAAGTGAACAAAACTCCCACTAAAGCACTAGCAATCAGTCCAACGACTACACCTGCATAAACCCAAGAGTTTAGCTGCTCAGCTTTGGCTTTTTTCAAGCACGCCAAAACAATTCCCACAACGAGGGCAGCTTCAACACCTTCCCGTAAGGTAATTACAAAAGTCGGTAAAGCAGCACTAAAATTCATTAGTCATTAGTCCTTAGTCTTTAGTCTTTAGTCATTAGTCCTCAGTCCTTAGTCTTTAGCCAATGACCAATAACTAATGACCAATGTGACCCACTAGCGAAAATCACGCAACATCTTTCTAATTTCTAGGGAGTGCAATTCTTCGGTGCCAATTTGAGTACGGGCAAATTCTTCTAAATAAACACTGGCATTTTCCACAACACTGAGTAACTTTTTATAAAGGTCTAAGGCTTTTTTCTCATGGTTAAGGCTTTCCTCCAGAATAGTCTGCACGGAGTGTTGATAACTTTCCTCAATCGGAGCAATCCGCTGGCTGGGATGCCCTTCTAAACCTGTAAGAATCTCTCCTACCTGTTGCGCGTGGATTAGGGACTCTGTCGCCTGTGCCTTAAAAAATTCCACAATGGGAATTCGGTAAGGGCCAGTCACCATTAGGGAATAGTGAGTGTAACGAACTACCCCTGCCAACTCAAATTCCATGATGGAGTTGAGAATGTCAGTAGTGGCTTTTAAATCAAGGTCTTTCATGGAAGTGCTGGTTTGATAGGCTGTTTACAACTTTTCAGGACGATTGAGTGCTTATCTTTTGATGTTTGCAAGCAAACAAAGCACAACTTGAAGCATATTCACCTTGTCTTTAGATTTTTTTTACTTGGCTAGTTAATGCTCGTCGCTTTTCAAGGATTTTTCGTGTACTCCGTCACGGATTGAGAAAGAGATTGCAGCGATGCGATCGCTTTAGCTTTGTCTGGATTAGCCGGTTGGAGCAAAGTATTATTAACCTGAGCAACACCGGTCGCAAGCTTTTTATACGATGCTTGAGATTTCTTTTTCACCTGGCCTCGAATCATCTCATTATTCTTGCTCCAGTTATCGCTAAAGCCTTTAGCATACTGTTTGGCTTGGGCAATATCGTTGGCTTGCAATGCCTTAACAGCAGCAGGTAAGTAGCCATTCAACTTGGCTAAAGTTTGCTGGGCACCGTTAGTCGTTTGATTAGCCGCTTTGGCAGTATTAGCCGGTGCCACAGGTGTCTTGGCTTTGGCGGGACTCGCTGCCGGACTTGCTGTTGCTGCGGGAGCATTAGCTTTGGCGGGACTCGCTGCCGGACTTGCTGTTGCTGCGGGAGCATTAGCTTTGGC
>CBKWLJ010000516.1:0-6387 GCA_966675205.1 uncultured bacterium | reverse complement strand
GCCACCCCCGCCGTAGCAGTTCTACCGTATCTCGCCCATCTCCACACCCCAAGTCAACAGCAACCCGTGAGCTATCGGTTAATAATTCTGCCTCAAAATGCTCTAATGCGGTAAGCAGGGTATATCGAGGTGGACGACCAACCACGGCATTATAGTATGCCAACCAATCTCGATCAAAATATTTATTTTTATCTTGATGATTTGATGATTTACACATACATTACTCTTCCCTTGTTTAAATGTACCTTGCTTTAATCTCTTAAGAGGGAACGGGGAACGGGGAACAGGGGAAGAAGGATGTTCATCCTTTGTTGTACACAAAAGGCATGGGAGTCTGTCTTGAAAATAGGGAACAGGGAACAGGGAACGGGGAATAGGGGAAGAAGGGAAGAAGGATTTTCATTCCGCGAGTTGTGAACTCGCGTTCATGGTGCCTAGCTTGAAAATAGGGGTCAAGGGTCAGGAGTCAGGGGTCAGGAGTCAGAATTCAGGAGAGGGAATTTTTCATTTTTTCGTTGTGAGCGATAGCACATGGGCGGCTGTCTTGAAAATAGGGTGTAGGGGGTAGGGTGTAGGGTGTGGGGAAAGATGAATTTTCATCACTTCGTGGTGAGCGAAGCTCATAGTGCCTAACTTCTCAATGACCCATCATTCAGTACAAAAATACTAACGTGCCCCGCCAAGCGCAGCCTGAAATGGTTTGCGCTTCTTCGTTTGATTGTTCTGACAAGCACTCTGGGCTATACTCACCTTTCAAGTCCTAATTTGAGTCTTGAGTCAGTCCATCATGCCAAAAGCAATGCACAAGGAAAACAAAGAAAACATATGAATGCAGGGGTATCAATCCAATGACCTTCATCATTAGAGGCGAAGGAATGTCACAATTTTTTGGCTGTAGCTGACTCGAACACCCAAACGTCATGACCGAACCCAATCAGAACCCACCACCAGACGATCAAACCCAACAACCCGCCAGTGTTGAAGAAGTTGTTCAAGAGCGAGTCGATCGCGCCAAAAACATTGCTCGCAAAGAAGAGGTATTGGAAATTTACGAAGACTTGCTCCAAACCATCTGGAATCGCATTATGCCAACACTAGGCAGAGTGACGGTAACGGCGATTATGGAACGGGCCTTAGTGCTAACAGCAGAAAAATATCCTTTAATCAAACATTTGGAAGCGACGGCTGAAGGCGTATCCTTTGAGGTTTTGCGTCAACGACTCGGAGAAGAAGAAAAACCCGTCTTGCGAGAAGCGCTCAAAGAAGTCATTACAAATTTAATTGATATCCTCGCCATGCTGACGGGAGATATTCTTGTGCGACAGCTTTTAAAAGAAATTGAAGGAAGACGGTTAATGTGACGGGTTAAGCGCCACGCATATAACGCAGATTTTAATCAAACAAGTGCCGCAACGAACGATAAGCAAACTGTTGTGAATCAAAGATGATCAATTTTAGACGCCAACCTTTGGGTAAGCTGCCAACCAGTATTCCCGGTCTAGACGATATTCTTTCTGGTGGTATTCCTGAACTGTCTATCAACATCATCACCGGCCCTCCAGGGGCGGGAAAGACAATTTTTACCCAACAACTTCTTTACAGTAACGCCACACCCGATCGCAAAGCCCTGTACTTGGTCACCCTATCAGAGCCTTCTGTGAAGCTATTGCACTACTTACAGCGTTTTGATTTCTTTGATGGGGAGAAAGTGAACACCGCCGTCACCTATCTCGACATTGGTGAGGTGATTCGCGAGAAAGGACTCGAAGATGCGATCGCAATTATCATCAAACACGTTCAGGAACATAAACCTGCCCTCGTCGCCATTGATAGCTTCAAAGCCATCCACGACATGGCAAAAGACCCCGTAGAAGTTCGCAAGTTTGGCTATGACCTCACGGTCAGACTAACGACTTGGGGCGTCACCGCTTTTTTAATCGGAGAATACACTCAAGAAGAAATCGAAAAAGAACCCATTTTTGCCATTGCCGACGGCATTATTCGCCTGCACAACCACCCCCAAGGACTGCATTACCAACGCTATATTGATGTCCTCAAATTGCGAGGAGAAGATTATTTTACCGGCTTGCATCCCTTCAATATTACTGATAAAGGATTAATCGTCTATCCTCGAATTAAATCCTTAGATCAACCTGGTGAAATTGACCTTGACGCCCAAAAGGTAATGACGGGCGTTCCCGAACTCGACGCCATGTTAGAAGGAGGACTGCCGAGAGGTTCAGCCACGATGGTAGCTGGGGGCGCAGGAACAGGTAAAACCTTACTGGGGCTGCATCTCGTTACCGCAGGTGTTGCCCAAGGTGAACCGGGAGTCATTGTCACTTTTCAGGAAAATCCGCGACAATTGCGGGAAATTGCGCGTTCTTTTGGCTGGGATTTAGCAGAAATGGAACGGCAAGGATTATTGGTTCATCTCTACAGTTCTCCAGTAGAAATTCAACCCGATATTCATGCCGCTCATGTCAAAGAAGTTGTGCAAAGAATTGGGGCGAAGCGAGTGCTACTCGATTCTCTTAAAGATATTGAAATTGCGACCCCAGACAAGGTGCGATTCAAAGACTACATTTATGCCTTGGTTAATCAGTTTAAGTTGCAAGGTGTGACCACCCTGCTTACAAACGAAATCCCAGAAATGTTTGGGCCGTTTCAATTGAGTGAGTATGGTGTCTCTTTTGTTGTTGATAATGTTATCTTGCTACGCTATGTAGAACTCGCAGGACGAATGGGACGTGCGATTAACATTATGAAAGTGCGTGGCTCTCAGCACAGCAAAGAAATCCGCTACTTTGAAATTACCAGTGACGGCATTCAAATTATGACTGTAGTAGATGCTCAAACTGGAGTCTTGACAGGTATCCCCATCATTCGAGATAACCGCAAGGATTTACAATATTTACCCATCAAAGCACGTTATGTGGTTGAGGCACTGCAAGAGAAAGGTCGAGCTGATTTAGATGAATTAGTTGCCCTGACCGGATTGTCGGCTGAAGACTTGACCCAAGAACTAGACGAACTGAGAGAACAAGGAATGTTGATTATTACTAAAAATAATGACAAAACCTACTATAAAACAACGTTTTTCTAAGCAATGGTGAAGAGATTTTGTGTCTCTTGTAATCTAATCTGAAAAGAAGGCAGAGGGCAGAAGGCAGTCCGGATGAAAAAGTTCACAGCCATGTATGAGAGTGGTACTTACCATTCATACTCCCTACTCCCTACTCCCCACTTTCAAGACAGCCACCCATGTGTTCAAGCTCACAACGAAAAAATGAAAAATTCCTTCTCCTGACTCCTGACTCGGAGAATTCTAACTCCTGACCCCTGACCCCTATTTTCAATAAGGAATAAGAATTTTCATTCCGCGAGTTGTGAGATACCGCTCATGGTACCTATTCCGAACAGAAGGCAGGCTTTAGCAAAAAAAACAGGAAGCAATTTTATGGCAATAGAAGAACACGACAGTAACACTCCCATAACTGAAGCCCCCGCTGATAGTGCCTACATCGCCGCACTGTGGGAACACCCAACCTTATGCCTTGCCTTTTTTGGCGTTCAATTTCACACACAAGCCGGTAAACTTCTCTATGAGGCAAGTGGCATTGAGGGAGAGATAATTTCCGCTTTGGAAGCTGCCAAAGCCGAGGGGCTGTTGCTCAATCGCCAGATGATGTCACCCGAAGGCCCATTGCTCATGCAATACTGGCGCTCATACCAAGATTTGGATCGTTGGGCGCGTCAGATACCCCACTCTCGCTGGTGGACTTGGCTAGTCGAGAACACGGGAAAAGGAGTTGCTTTTTACCACGAAATTTATCAAGTAAAAACCGGAGAAGCAATCTACGAAAGTGGAACGCAGCCTGTTGGGCCGGCGCTTTTCTCCAAGATACAGCTTGTTCAAGGGGGTGAAGGGCGTTCCAAGGAGCGTCAACAACGGTTTGTGGAAGCTACAGATTCTACACACAGAAGCTAAGTGCAGCCTCGCGGAAATCAATAACTAAAATGCCAGAAATCAAACTCATGTCCACAGGTGTGCCCAACTTAGATGCTGTTTTAGGAGGGGGCATTCCCGTGTATTCCTTGAATATCTTGGCGGGTTCTCCTGGTAGTGGGAAGACGATTCTGGCGCAACAAATTCTGTTTCATTCCATCCGCACCCAAGCCAATGCTAAAGGAATTTACTTAAGTACGCTGTCCGAACCCAGTGTCAAAGTCGTGCGCTATATGCAGTACTTCGACTTCTTTGATGGTGCAGCCTTTGGAGAGCAAGTGATTTATCGCGATTTGGGTGGGTTTTTGTACGAACAGCCTTTAGCTAGGATGGCGGAGCAAATTGTGGGGTTGGTGCATCAGTATCAAGCTGAAGTGCTGGTGATTGACTCCTTTAAAGCCATTCATGATTTGACCGATAATTTGGGAGAATTTCGGCGGTTTTGCTATGACTTATCGGTGCGTCTGGCAAGTTCTCGTTGTACAACTTTTTTGGTGACAGAGTGCGATCACACTCAGATTACTCAAGGGGCAGAATTTGCGATCGCAGATGGCATCTTCTACCTCTCGATGTCCAAACAAGGCGGTGAACAAAGTCGCTTTTTTCAAATTTATAAACTCCGAGGACGGGACTCGCAAATGGAGCCGTTTCCCTTCTCGATTACCAATGCAGGGATTAGAATTCTTAGCCCTGCCTTGACGTTGCGACGGCAGCAGAGCAATCTGGAACGAGAAGAACAACGCTTACAGACAGGTATTCCCGGTTTAGATCTGCTATTAAAAGGAGGCATTCCCCTCGGTCGTTCCATTATCCTTTCCGGCGTTTCTGGCACGGGAAAAACTACCTTTGCCCTTCAGTTTCTCATCAACGGTGCGACTCAAAATGAAAAAGGATTACTGTTTTCCTTTGAGGAAACCCCAGATCGACTTTACCGAACTGCTGCCGGATTTGGCTGGGATTTACAGAGTCTCATTAGGCAAGGGGTATTGCGAATCGTTTTCGTCCCCCAAACCGATATCCGTTTAGAAGAACAACTGGAAAACATTGTTGAGGCGGTAGAAACGTTCAAACCCCGCCGTTTTGTTCTCGATTCCCTATCCGTGTTTCTCTATAAAGTTACCGATAGTGCCACCCAACGAGAAAAAACCTTTCAACTCGCAACCTTAGTGCAGCGAGTGGGGGGAGTGGGATTACTCATTTCCGATATTCCTGCTGAAGAAAAGTCCCGTCTTTCTCGCTTTGGTGTAGAGGAAACGATCGCAGATGGCACCATTGTCCTTTCCACAGAGATAGCAGGAAAACGACGCGATCGCTATCTGGAAGTCTTCAAAATGCGAGCAGCCGACTATATCACAGGTCGTCACCGCTTGGAAATTACCCCACACGGAATTCAAGTCCTGTATCTGGGGACTCAAGAACGTTCTGTAGTACCTAATGGGATAAGGGAACCCAAAACTCTTGCTTTTGAACCGTTGCGGGGGCTAATTCAGGGAGAAGTATCATTCAATTCCACTTGGTTAGTCCAAGGGGAACCGGGATTGGGGAAAAGTACCCTTGCCTACCAATTTGCGATCGAAGGACTGCGGCGAAAAGAATCAGTACTGTATATTGGCACGGATATCCCGCAGCAGCAGGTGCAACAATCGTTAGAAAATTTTGGTTTCCTACCTGCTCCCTATCTAGAATCCGGTAATTTAGTTATTTTAGATGCTTTTGGGGTCGGAGAAAATTACCTCACCTTAGATGACCCCGATCGCTTTTTGTTTACTCTGGCACAGCAGTTGGCGCAAATCCCCAAACCTTGCCGAGTCGTACTCGACTCTCTGACCCCCTTAGCAATCACTCTTGTGCATACAGATTTTGTGAACTTAATACATCGAAAAAACCGCCTTCTGCGCCAACCGGGAGTGGTTTTATTTGATATCTTTTTAAAGCAAATTCTCAGTCAAAGTGACCTTTATGCCCTCCTCAATGCATTTGATGTCGCGATTGACTTATATATTCCCAACTGGGGTGAAATGAATCGACCGGGGAATTTGGGCTATCCCTCGTTGAGAGTGCTGAAGTCTAGAGGAACTCGCGCTGATACCCGACCTTATCCTTACAGAATTTCGCACGCGGAAGGAATTGTGGTGCAGAAGGATTATTATCAGTAATCGCGCCAAGCATTACACGTTTTATCTTCGTTACTCCATGAATGAGGCTTTGAGAAACTATTTCTTGCATCAGTGTAGATCCTTGGAGATCTCCCTCGCATCCCCTAAAGAGATCCCCCTCGTTGCCCCCTAATCCCCAGAGGGGGTCCCGAGTTCCCCTTAAAAAGGGGGATGCTCTTAAGTTGCTTCGCCTTTGATATCACGGGGGACTTTCAAGAGTTT
>CBKWLJ010000515.1:0-6396 GCA_966675205.1 uncultured bacterium | reverse complement strand
ATGAAGCACCTCTGACGCCAAGTTGTACAATATGACCGTTGTATTCTGCGACGCAGGCATTGATCGAGCGCTACACCCTGCCCGAAATGGGCGAATTGTGGACGGACACCTATAAGCTCAAAACCTGGCTTCAGGTTGAGTTAGCCGTTTGTGAAGCACAGGCCGAACTGGGGGCAATTCCAGAAGCGGCACTTGAGGAAATTAAAGCGAAGGCCAATTTCGACCCTAAGCGGGTGCTAGAAATTGAGGCGGAAGTCCGCCATGATGTCATCGCTTTCTTGACGAATGTAAATGAATATGTTGGGGATGCAGGTCGTTACATCCATCTGGGATTGACCAGTTCGGATGTCTTGGATACGGCTTTAGCTCTACAACTGGTTGCCAGTTTAGACCTAATTATGGAGCGATTGGAAGATTTAGCTCAAGCCATTCGCTACCAGGCGCAACAACATCGCAATACGGTGATGATTGGGCGTTCTCACGGAATCCACGCCGAACCGATTACGTTTGGCTTTAAGTTAGCTGGATGGCTAGCTGAAGTGTTGCGCCACCGCGATCGCCTTTGCCGGATGCGACAAGAAATTGCGGTGGGCAAGATTTCCGGTGCGGTGGGAACCTATGCCAATATCGACCCCCGTGTGGAAGCGATCGCTTGTCAAAAAATGGGGCTTCAACCCGATACCGCCTCAACCCAAGTCATCTCTCGCGATCGCCATGCCAATTTTGTCCAACACTTAGCGCTGCTAACCGCAACCATCGAACGCTTTGCAGTTGAAATTCGCAACCTGCAAAAGACAGATGTTTTAGAAGTTGAAGAATACTTCTCCAAAGGACAAAAAGGCTCATCGGCAATGCCTCACAAACGCAACCCCATTCGTTCTGAACGACTGACAGGGATGGCGCGAATTGTGCGAGGCCATGCAGTAGCGGCAATCGAAAATGTTGCCCTATGGCATGAACGGGATATCTCTCACAGTTCTGTAGAACGAGTTGCCTTACCGGATGCCTGTATCTTGACTCACTTCATGCTAGTAGAAATCACTGACTTGGTGAAACATCTGCTGGTTTACCCGGAAAACATGAAGCGAAATATGAATGTTTACGGGGGTGTGGTGTTCAGCCAGCAGGTTCTACTGGCTTTAGTGGCAAAGGGAATAAACCGCGAAGATGCTTACAGGATTGTACAATCTTGTGCTCACGAAGCCTGGAATACACCCGGAGGGAATTTCCGCGATCGCATTGCCAAAGACCCCCAGGTTACCAGCAAGCTAACACCAGACGAAATTGAGGCGTGTTTTGATCCACAACACCACTTGAAGCATATGGATGAAATTTATCAACGTTTGGGAATTTAGCGGTTCTTTCCCAGAATGCAAGGCTGGAGCTCCCCCTAAATCTCCCTTAAAAAGGGGAACTTTGAAGTCAGTCGGGTGGGCATTGCCCACCCACAAAATTTTTCAACAATTACCGACGATTGCCCAGCCACTTAGCAGCAATCGCGCCTAAAATTCCTCCAACGATCGGATTGCTGAGGAACTTCACGATCGCAGGTTGCTCTGCTAAGACATCTTGGAAGATGTCAGGATGGTTGTGATAGGTGAAGGAAGCGAGTTTGGTGACATCATCCGCTGTCATTCTGCTAGCATGATGGGTAGAAAGGCTAAGTTGTCTTTCTAAATCGCGATCGCTCAACCCTCTATGTTTTAACTGCTTGAGAAACTCGCGAGCGACATCATCTCGTTCGTTGGGCTTAATTTGTGCGATCGCTTTTTGCAATTCCGGTTCCATCTGACTCGGAGGAATGCGATCGGGATGAAGAGATTTTCCAAACAAGCGGCGTCGCTCATCTCGAGAAGAACGCTGAGCAAAGTCGTCAAAGTTTTGATATTCCTGTTCCGGAGTTGCTGGGACAGGTTCTAAAGATTCACTATTACCACCAGCCAAATCGTTCATAATTTGGCGCTTATACTGGTCGCTAATACTCATGCTTTTTATCTCCTTATTCAAAAACTTCTTTGATGAAAAAATGATTTGATGATGAAATTATTGTCAGGTAAATCTGTCAGGTAAATCAACAAAAATCCTGTTGGCTCCTCAGGATTATTGATAAGTCACTTGGTTGGTTTGATTATCGTACCGAGCTGTCAAAATCAATTGTTTATCAGGTGCGTACATCAAAACCGTCAAATTCCGATTAGGAAAATTTTGGTGAAACCCTTGCACTAAAGATCGGGCTAAAGGTTGAGCTTCCTTAGGACGAACTTGAGGCGTAATGACAACCCCTAATTTATCGTTGTCACGCACATAAGCATCACTAACTAATCCTTTAGCAGTCTGAACAACCCAATCCCCAAACTCTTGACCAGCACCCGTGTTACCTCGTTCTAACTGTGAATAGCTAATACTAGGATTTAAGCTATTTGGAGGCGTCGTTCTGGCTTCAGTTGTAGTACCACAAGCTGTAGTAAAAGCAAGAACCAAAACCAAAACCAAGGCTGTCAATAATTGACGACTTCTTTTTAATAAACTCATGCAAACTCCTCCTGAATATCTCTTGCTATTTAGATGGCATCAAAGACAAGGATAAAAGGGTCTAGAGCTTCAATCCTGCTATCTAGACCCTCAGACCTAACAAGCAACAAAATTAGTCAAGTGCTTTTTTGACTTTGTCTTTAACGTCTTCTTTAGCATGACGAGCTTCAGCTTCAGTTTGCTTGGCTTTACCTTCCGCTCTATCTTCAGGGTCACCCGTTATATTACCTAATGCTTCTTGAGCTTTGCCTTCAAGATTTTTGCCAGTAGCTTTAGCTCTGTCTTCTGTACTCATATTTTTCTCCTTTTTTATTATTTAGAGATTGAAGAAATCCGAATTTATCTTCGCCATTTTCTTCACTTGTGTATCCACGGTAACTAAAAATAAATGTTGATACGTCCACCTATAGGTATATTAGATAATCGCATCTTTTCTACCTAAAGCGTAGTTTTCATAAAGTAATGACCTATCTCAAGTAATACCGTTATTATTTTCAGTTGCAACAGACCTGGTATAGCTTTCCCGGTTTTTCATAGCTCTCTTGGAACTAGTAATAATATGAATTAATTAATAGTTTTAACCCGTTAATTAACTTCAAGAAACTGTGGAATTGAACTCATTATCTCTTTTTTGAATTTTTACTTTTGACATCAAGTTCGTCTAATTCCCCCTAATAAAAATCTCTCGGGTCTCCCGTCAGTTTTAATTAAGGTGATTCGAGCGGATTGGATAGGATTTCTTCTATAGTCTGAATATTATCTAAATAACTTAGCGTGCCTGTAATTCCACTTTTACTCTTTTAACTTGCTTGTTGCTTTAAAAACCGATTTCTAACAACAGGCATCAAGTGATGGTGGAAACAGACACGCTAGTTTTGTTGATTATACTTAGAAAACTTTAATCGAGATAACCCATCAAATCTTCATCATCAACTTCATTGGAAGCGATTGGGCGATTTCCCATGATCATTTCTGTGGCACCAGCTTTGAGATGACTGACTGCAACGGGACGGTTTCCAGACACAGCGATGACATCCCGTACCTCAATCGGACTAGCTGCAATGGGGCGATTTCCCATCGCAGAAATCGTTCCTACAATTTGTACATTGCTGACATCAATGGGGCGGTTGCCAGGAAGAAAGCTTCCCTCACTCACATTCAGATCGCTTGAAGCAATGGGGCGATTGCCAGGTAGGGGAGGTAATGCAACTTGAGTGGCTTCTGGCTTAGGAGCTTCTTGTAATTTGACTTGAGGCATAGCAATTACTTGTGCTCCCTTATCTCCATTCTGGTTGGATTCTTGTTTGGTTTCAGCGCTGTCTAGGGTTACCGTGTCACTCATCTTTACCTCCTGAGTCTTTTTATTCCTGCGGCTGCTCTTGCTGCTGGTAGAGCCTACTTTGGCAGCAGTGCTATTGCTCATAATCCAATACCTTTAATTTCCTAACTGCATTTATCCCGGAGTAGGAGAACCGCGTGGTTGTGGCTCTTGAGTATTCCTACTCTAATTTTTAAGAACATTATAGAGGTATACCTATCTTAAGTAAGAGGGAAGAAACTACACAATTGTGTGAAGATTTGTAAGTATAGACCTTGTTCTACAACAACTATTGATAAAATTTCTTCCTAAAATTTAGTCACTTTGAACTAACCCAAGTACAGGCAACCGGAGAGAGCCTCTGCACCGAAACTTTACTAGAATTCGCAGAACAATGGCTCAGTACTCCTCCACTTCACTAACCTTGAGCAGGGTAAAGTCTAAACAGACGGCAAAAGCCCAAGTTGCCTAGCATATTAAATAGAGGCAGCTCCTTACATTACTTCTATGTCGCAATTTCATCTGCAAGCTCCGTTTCAACCCACAGGTGACCAACCTAAAGCGATCGCGCAACTCGCCACCTCGCTCAAAGCTGGCAACCGCTTTCAAACCCTGCTAGGTGCCACGGGTACGGGAAAGACGCACACGGTAGCTAGAGTCATCGAGCAAGTTGGCAAACCGGCTTTGGTACTTGCCCATAACAAAACCTTAGCCGCTCAACTGTGTAATGAGTTGCGGCAGTTCTTTCCCAATAACGCCGTAGAGTACTTCGTTTCCTACTACGACTACTACCAGCCAGAAGCGTATATTCCCGTTACCGACACTTATATAGAAAAGAGTGCGGCGATTAATGATGAAATAGATATGCTGCGGCACTCAGCAACGCGATCGCTATTTGAGCGTCAGGATGTGATTGTGGTTGCGTCGATTAGCTGTATCTATGGTTTGGGTATTCCTTCAGAATATCTTAAGGCGTCGATTCCCTTCCGGGTGGGGCAAGAAGTTGATCAACGTCAGTTACTTAGAGATTTAGCCTCGGTGCAGTATTCGCGCAATGACGTGGAGATGGGACGGGGGCGCTTCCGAGTGAAGGGCGATGTGTTGGAGATTGGCCCAGCATACGAAGACCGGATTATTCGCGTAGAATTCTTTGGGGATGAAATTGATGCGATTCGCTACATTGACCCGATTACGGGTGAAATTCTCCAAAGTTTAGATGCTCTCAATGTCTACCCAGCGCGTCACTTTGTTACGCCGGATGACAAGTTAGAAGACGCTTGTGAAGCGATTGAAGCGGAAATGCGGGAGAGTGTGGCGCAATTGAAGCACGCAGGGAAGTTACTGGAAGCACAACGTTTGGAACAGCGCACTCGATATGACTTGGAACTGTTGCGGGAAGTCGGTTACTGCAATGGTGTGGAAAACTATTCTCGTCACTTAGCAGGACGTAAAGCGGGTGAACCGCCGGAGTGTTTGATAGATTATTTTCCTAAAGATTGGTTGTTGGTGGTCGATGAATCCCACGTTACAGTGCCGCAAATTCGGGGAATGTACAATGGGGACCAATCCCGGAAGCGAGTACTGATTGAGCATGGGTTTCGTCTACCGAGTGCTGCTGATAACCGTCCCCTGAAAGCGGAAGAATTTTGGGAAAAGGTGAGTCAGTGTATTTTTGTGTCGGCAACTCCGGGAGATTGGGAGATTGAACAGTCAGAGGAACGGGTTGTTGAACAGGTGATTCGTCCGACGGGTGTGGTTGATCCAGAAATTTTTGTACGTCCGACGGAAGGACAAATTGATGATTTGTTGGGTGAGATTAAAGATCGGGTGGCGCGGAATGAGCGATCGCTCGTTACCACTCTCACTAAGCGGATGGCGGAAGATCTGACGGAATACTTGCAAGAACGAGGCATTCGGGTGCGGTATTTGCATTCGGAGATTAACTCGATTGAGCGAATCGAAATCTTGCAAGCATTGCGGGAAGGTGAGTTTGATGTGTTGATTGGAGTCAACTTGTTGCGGGAGGGATTGGATTTGCCAGAGGTGTCTCTGGTGGCGATTTTGGATGCGGATAAGGAAGGGTTCTTGCGGGCAGAGCGATCGCTAATTCAAACCATCGGCCGTGCGGCGCGTCACATTCGGGGGCAAGCGATTATGTATGCCGATAACATGACGGATAGCATGGCAAAAGCGATCGAGGAAACAGAACGGCGTCGAGCGATTCAGTTGGAGTACAACGAGAAGCATGGGATTACACCACAACCGATTGTGAAGAAATCTAGTAATGCAATTCTGGCGTTTCTTGATGTGTCGCGGCGGTTGAATTCTCAACAATTGGAAGAGGTTTATGAACAGGCGGATGATTTACCTTTAGAGCAGATTCCGGAGGTTATTACTCAGTTGGAATCGCAGATGAAGGAAGCGGCGAAGAAGTTGGAGTTTGAGGAAGCGGCGAAGTTTCGCGATCGCATTAAGCATTTGCGAGATAAGTTACTGGGGCATTAAATAGCGATATTCTCCACAAAGGTGACCGCACTCCAGTAAAT
>CBKWLJ010000514.1:0-6410 GCA_966675205.1 uncultured bacterium | reverse complement strand
TTTAGTCGGATTAAACCGGAGGATAAACAGCACGTTGTTTTGGAAACCCCGATGGAAGAACCCGCTTGGAACTTGTTGAAGGAGAATTTGCCGGAGCATTTGCGATCGCGCTTTGTCTACTCTCCGGGTAAAGTCACTGTCCGAGGATTGGGAGTTGTCAAGCCTGACCAACAGTTGGAAAATCTGATTGATTGGCTCGGTAAGATGCAAGGGGCATTACCTGAACCTGCACTCGTTTAACAATTAGTCATTAGTCATTAGTCACTCGTCATTAGGCAATTCCAGACTCTCTCATCTTTCAACAAATGACCAAGGACTAATGACTAAGGATACTGCGTAACTTAGTGGGCGATCCATTGGAGAGTTGCTTAGTGATCCATCAGGATTGTTGTTCTAACTCAGCTTCTACCAGAGATATGGAGATTGTGGGGCGTTGTCGGCGATCGCGAATCATTTGCCAGAACTCCGGGGAAAGTTGCAGGTTCCATTGTTCTGGGTCAATATTTTCCAATCCTAGTAAAAGCGCGATCGGTTTGCCATTTTGAGTAATCAGAATTTGTTCCTGCTGGGCCGATTGCACATAATCCTGTAGTTGTTCTGAAAGTTGTTCTAGCGTTAGTCGTCTCATCCGACAAAATCCTCGGTTGTTTGTTCAGACGCTTTGTAACGAACCGCTCGAATATAAACGATTTTCTCCTCCTCATCTACATCATAGAAGATGCGATAGTTTCCAACTCTCAATTCCCAAATGGGAGGCACTGCCTCAAAATCAGGCACTAAAGGCTCAAGAAGCTTGCGATTACGGAGGAACCGTTACAAGACCATAGTTGTAAGTGTAGGGTGATCCATTTATGATTGAGGTGTTGAGCCAAAGCGCATCTATGCCAGTCTTAGCAACGAAATCTTATATAGAGTACCGAAACGAGGGGTACTGGATAGAAGGAACTCGGATTTCCCTTGACTCGATTGTTTATGCCTTCCAAAAAGGGGTATCGCCAGAAAGTATCGTTCAGTCTTTTCCGTTGCTAACCCTTGAACAGGTTTATGGTGCGATCGCTTTCTATCTGGCGAATCGTATTGAGATTGATGCTTACTTGGCAGATGAGGAGAAGGCATTCGACACTATGCCCCAACCCCTACAAACGAGTGATCCCACTTTGTATAACAAACTTATGGCAGCTAAAGCAGCAAAGCAACAAGTAGAATCATGACTGTTCGCTACCAAGCTGATGCTGACTTAAATCAGGTGATTGTAACGGGGGTTTTACGACGTGAGCCTGCAATTGACTTTCAAACCGCTTTTGCTGCTGGGCTGGAAGGTGTAAAAGATTCGGAAGTATTGGCACTTGCAGCGCAACAGGGTCGTATTCTCATCAGTCATGATCGTAAAACGATGCCGTTGGAGTTTGCCACATTCATAACCAGCAATCAAAGCTCAGGAGTTATCATCGTTTCCCGAAAGCTACCGATTGAGGCTGTCATTGAAGAGTTGCTGTTGATTTGGGCAGCGTCTAGCGCAGAGGAATGGGTGAATCGTATTGCAAAATTACCACTTTGACGCAGGCTAATGCCATCAATAACCCAATGGCAACCGTTTTAGAAGCCATAATTGACGACAAAAAAATTGTCAAGATGACACTAATCTGACAACGGTGACAAATAATTTGGCAATCAACAGCTTAAGTCTAGCTACAAATCAATCATTTTGGGTTACTAAAGTTGGGATATTGGGCATCAACTTGATGGGCTTTTTTGACAATCCAGTTAAAGAAAGCGTTAGCAAGCTTGAGTTGCCTAAAAATCTTCTGCGGATCGGACAAATGAGTTTTCGGTAGCTGTTGTCCCATTTCTTTGAAAACTAAACCAATGGGCACATTAATTTTATCTTGGAGTTTGAGACAACGGACGAAAAACGAACTAGAAGCAGAAATGAGCGACCCCACGCCGCCCCGAGCTTGCCCCCAACCGATATAATAAAGTCCCTTGTAGTCGTCGAGAAACGAACCCCCATAACATTTAACAACCGCTCCTTCGACACGCTGAAGTTCCTGAGGTAAGAACGGATAAGCAACGTGATAGCCAGTTGCACACACAATTAAGTCGAATTCTTCACAACTGCCATCGACAAACTCAACTTTACAACCGTTAAGCTGACGCACAGCAGGCTTGGGAATAATACGACCATGTTTAATGTAATAAGGTACCTCATTGTTGATAGTAGGGTGTTTATCAAACACTTGATGATTTGGTTTTGGTAAACCATAGTCGGAGTGCTTACCAAATGTTAGACGCATGATTCCATAAGCCATCAGCCGCTGAAACCATTCTGGCATCCACCACTTAATCAAATCGGCAGTCGGGACTCCAACAAATGTCTTCGGGATAAACCATACCGACTCGCGCATACTCAAGACACACCTAGCTCCTACCCGCGCAGATTCTGCGGCAATATCACAGGCTGAGTTTCCACCACCGATAACAAGAACTCGTTTACCACACAACTGTTCGGGTCGTTTGTAATCTTTGGAATGGATAATTTCTCCGTTAAATTCTCCCTCAAATTTGGGAAAACGTTTGCACCAGTGATGCCCATTGCACACTAATACCCCTTTGTAGATTCGTTGTTCTCCATTAGCGAAGGTAATTTCCCAAAGATTGTTTTCAATCGGTCGCACATAATTGACAGTACGATTGAGTTCAATATGCTCCCATAAATCAAAATGATCGGCAAAAGCATTCAAATAATCCCGCATATTTTGAGTACTGGGAAAATCGGGATAATTTTCCGGCATGGGGAAATGGGTAAATTGGGTAATCTTGCGGGATGAGATGATATGGGCGGTTTCGTAGACACCGTGATACCAATTGCCGCCAATATTATCACTCGCATCAACTTGATCGTAAGGAATTTCAGCAGCTTCCAGGGCTTGAGCCATACCCAATCCCACAAAACCTGCCCCAATAATTAAATGTTTATGACTCGTATCAACCATCTGTGGAGTTTGAAGAGAGCGACTGACGACCTGTACTACTTTTTAGGCTCCGGGTGAACTGATTACTCATCCAGTCTAAAAATCCGGGAGCATATCGTTTGAAAAAATGGATATTTTTAGCGATCGCATCGGGAAAGACGTGCAGTTGATCGCGTATAATTCCTTGAATTGTTTCGCGCATCACGTTCGCTGGATCAGTTACCCAGCTTTCTGGTAAATCCTGCCTGTCCTCAGCAAATATCCCATACCGTTCCGCTTGCAAAATTGGGGTGCGGCTGAAAAACGGATAAACGGCTGTCACCTTGACATTATAAGCCTTCACTTCATTAAACAGTCCTTCGCTAAACCCCCGTAACCCGAACTTGCTAGCTGCATAATGAGTTAACCCAGTCACTGCCGACCAGCCTGCTACTGAGGAAATATTGACAATATGCCCTTTTTGACGAGCAATCATATCAGTTGCAAATAATGCGCTTAAATGCATTGGTGCCATTAAATTCACCTGCATCAACCGCTCCCATTCTTCGGCTGGCACTTCATACGTCCGACCAACTACCGCGATTCCAGCATTATTAATCAAAACATCAACAGGAACGCCAAGCGCTTTGACTTGATGATAAAGCGCTTCACACCCTTCACGAGAAGCCAAATCAGCAGCTAGGCAAGCCAGTACCTCACCTGTTACGACTTCCTGCTGAATGACCTCAACCTGTTTGTGTAAAACAGCTTTTTCCAGATCGGTTAGGATTAATCGGCTACCCGCCATTAATAACTGTCGGGTGAGTTCCTGGCCGAAGCCACCGGCTGCTCCGGTAATGAGTACCACTGCCTCGCGTAGCTGGGTCATATTCAAAGCTCCCTTTTACCATTCGAGTCAAATTTTAGGTGAGCTGAGTGCCGTTAGTAGTAACAGCGACCACGGCACTTTAATATCAGGTACGAGCCATGAGTACTTTCTGAGCAGGGGTAAGGCGAAGGGAAGCACGAAACGGAGAGAGCGTAGCGATACAGGGCGATTGCCGTCTTGGTCTACCAGTCCATAGTGTTGAGCCAGTTCAGCCACAATTTGCACTCGACCTGTCCGTCGCATGACCGTTGAGTCAGCAGCTAGCGCAGCGATCGCTCGTCCTGTGAGCAAAGGCGTTTCCCAATTGTAACCCTCCTTAATGGCTGAGCCTTGTGAGTCAGCGACCTCACTTTCACCCATCTCGGCCACCAATTGGGAAATGTGTTCAGTTCCTACAATTCCTGGCCAAATTGAGAGCGAGGCGACGTTATGCGGCTTGAGTTCAACTGCCATATCCGCCGCTAAGCGATCGCACGCGGCTTTACCTGCACCGTAGGGAGCACCAAAAATATAAGACAGACCGCCCCATGAAGAGATGGTGCAAATGATTCCTTGCTTGTGCTGAGTCATCATTCGAGCTGCAAAAACACTGGCTATATAGTGACTGCGAAGACCAACATTGTTGCAAGCATCCCACAAGCTAAGTTCACCTTCCCAAAAAGGCTTGCCATAAGTGTCTCTTAATGCTTGTACCCCTGCGTAAGCATTATTGACCAACAAGTCGAGACATCCCTGCTCATCTTGGATGCGATCGAACAGCAAACGCACTTGCTCATCGTCACTGTGATCGACCTGAATAGGAATGCATACACCACCCGCTTCCTCAACGGCTAATTGAGTCTCAACAAGGCTCCCTGATATGCCATTTTCGGCATTAGAACTCTCAAAACTGCGACCAGTGATGTAGACTGTCGCACCGGCCTCACCGAGTCCAATTGCAATTCCCTTGCCTAGACCCCGTGTCGCACCTGTGACTAATGTGACTTTACCTTCAAGGTGTTTCACGATCGCTTTTTTTTATCAACTATTCTATTGAAAGTTTACCGTCTCTTCCGTAAAGAACTCGGTTCCTTAATACAGGATTAGCATTACATACAGGAAACAGTTGTTCTAAGCTTTTCCACAGGTAGGGTACAAAAATCTGACGCCCTACTATATTCTATGTAAACTCTGTCTGGGACTTTGATATGGAACTGGAGTTACGATACCAAGAAATTCGGAAGCAGTTTGAAGAACGTTCAGATTTTTTTGAGAAAGACTTGGTGCGATCGCGCAATTTATTCAACTTAGAAAATTCTCAAGTCGTACCGAAAAGATTTGAGGTTTGGACAACTTTAGTGGGGCTACCCCTGTGTGAAGACTTAACCCAGAATTTTCAAAACACTACCCAGCAATTAACTGAGTTACTTCCAGCAAGCACTCGATTTTACTCAGTCCTTCCTCAGAATTACCATTGGGAAGCATTTATTATCAAGAGACCCGATGAAGAAGTTGATAGTAAGAATTTACAAAAAATACCAAATATGTTAAGAGAAGTATTATATAATTACCTTCCTTTTTCCCTCTGCTATCGAGGAATATTAATCAATACAGATGGGACAATCATTGCTAAGGGTTATGGGGATTTCGAGCAATTGCGATCTAAGTTGCGTCAGGCAATACCCTTTGCTTCATTGCAGCAATCTCAGCTAGGTCATGTTTCTTTAGGGCGTATTCTCGATCCAGTTGGCAGTCAAGCTTTTACCAAACTCAAACAGTTCGTGCAAAATTCTCAAAATGAGTTTTATGGTGAACTCGACATTAGTGAAATCAAGTACGTTCACGAAAGCCAATGGTATATGGAAGAAAGAGAAATTATCGCTACTATCCCGTTGAGGATTGCTGGGGACTAATCTGACTTATAAAGTCTGTGTGTATTCCCAGAACACGCATAAAATTCTTTTCAAGGAGAAACCAGAATGGACGC
Source organism: uncultured bacterium (assembly GCA_966675205.1). GTDB lineage: Bacteria > Cyanobacteriota > Cyanobacteriia > Cyanobacteriales > Coleofasciculaceae > JBFLZA01. Next base: position 604 of record CBKWLJ010000514.1, on the reverse strand, counting down.
TAGAATCATTAACATTGATGATGCCAGTCTGAGTGTTTACGATGCCGGAAGTGGAAAGTCAATCGTCTTTCTGCATGGAAATGCCAGTCGTTGGCAACACTGGGAGCCACAACTACAAGTATTATCTAATCAGTTCCGCTGCATTGCCTTTGACGCACCAGCACTCGTGATAGCGGGAGAGCTTGACCCGGCGGCTCCCCCAGCTACTCTCAAACAGCTTGCTGAGAAGCTACAAAATGCAACCTACCTTGAGTTTCCTGAAACGGGTCACTACCTGAATATTGAGGAGTCAGAGGCTTTTACCGCCGCCATTATCCGCTTTATTGAGGAACATCCACCCCACAGATAATAGGCACTATGAGCTTTTATCTCACCACACTCATAATGAAAATAGCTCTTTCCTGACTCTCCAGACTCCTGACTCCTATTTTGTAGATAGGCCTAAGCAAGGAAAGCTGATCACTTCTCTAACGGCTCAACTTCTACCTGAAACCGTACCTTGGCTCGTAATTTCTGAGCTGTTTCGGCCATTCCTGAGAGCAAAGCAGTCATGCTAGAGGATTCCGTTCCATTAGGCGTTGCTAGGCTGCCATTGGCAACAGCG
>CBKWLJ010000513.1:0-6421 GCA_966675205.1 uncultured bacterium | reverse complement strand
ACTAATCGGCAGCGATCGCTAACAATCCATTCCTCTAATGTGGTAAGCTCTTCAGTACGTCCATAAAAGGCTGAAACACTAATCGCTTCTCCCCAATCTTGGCGCTTACTCGGATCTGAGTTTGAATAATAACTTTTATCCAGTTCTAAATTAAAAATTTTGAAAAATAGCTCAAGAGTTCGCTTATCAACTCCTTCTTCGCGAGCTAATATTCTCCCAACAGTACAAGGATTTAATCCAGCATATTCACTTAAATCTTCAATCGTATACCTATCTCCCTTATTTTCTCTAAATTCCAACTCAAGTTTGGCTTCCTGAAGTTTTTCCCATCCTTCAGCAGTAATAATCACACCACGTTTGCGTCTTCGATTTGACATATTCGTTTTTTGGGAATGTGTGAGCAAGCAACTGAAATTCCTGGATTTTGTGCATCTGTTAAGCTAGCGGTATTGTCAAATCCACTTCCGGTGATTTTGTTGCCACTTCAGGTAAGCCTTTCGAGCGCTAAAGCCTGTTAATCATCGCTCAAAAGAGTAGATGCAAAACCTGAAATTACCACCTATACAACAACACCTTTACTGTTGTTGTCTCTTCCGCAAAATTATAATACCAAAAAGTACTTAGGGATATAAGTACCTGAGAACTCACTTATAAATACAAGTAAAAGGTTGACAGCGCATTTGAATCCCCTCCCCAAGGGCTTTTGCTACTTTACCAATTTAAAGTTGAGGAGAAAGACAATAAAATAAAATACTTTTTCCTATAAAAGTGGAGTGCGAGAGAGTATAAAACTCCAACTCTAGGATATCACCTTAAAGATGATGCCAGTATCTACTGAAAGTTAGAGATTTCCAGAAGAGATATAGTATTCTTTTATACAGTAAGCTTTTTAACCTTTTTAACGGGTGAGTTATTTCTGCCGCGCTGCACGAGTTTGGAAATCGGTTGAAGGTTTGAAGGTTGAAAGGTTGAAGGTTGAAGGTCAGGGATTTTCATCTTTTGTTGTAGGCATCAACTCATGGGGAGTCTTGTACCTTTTTAATAAAAGTAGGGTGAGCAGCGCCCACCCTACGAAGTAATAAACTTTTCAGACTGCTAGTATGATGTACTCTTCTATATAGCGAATCGCTTGTGCGATCGCTCAATCCTATCCATGGAGCGTCCGTTTGCCAAAAATCTCACAGAGTCCCGTGTTGACGCGGGTTAGTCCGCGAAGGAAAACATCAGTTCACCAGCAGTAACTAGGTTGCCATCCACTTCAGCACGCGCCTGCATCTTACCGAAACGACGCTTTTTGATCCACAACAGTTCTAGCGTCATTACTAACTGATCACCAGGTACTACTTGGCGACGGAACCGGACTTTATCAATACCAGCAAACAAGAACAACCCGCCTTCTGACTCTACTAGCTCGATCAGGGCGACACCACCCACTTGTGCCATTGCTTCCACAATCAGTACTCCAGGCATAATAGGTTGTCCTGGAAAATGACCTTGAAAATGGGGTTCATTGAAGGTAACGTTTTTAAGTCCAACCGCTCGTTTCCCTGGCTCATATTCAACGATTCGATCTACCAGCGCAAAAGGGTAGCGGTGGGGCAAAAGCTTCTGAATTTCTTCAATTGTGAAACTTGATTTTGTTGTTTTTAATGCAGCGGGATCGGGCAGATGCTTCGCAGAATTCGGAGGAGCAGAAATAGGCGAATTAACATCGAGTAGAGTTGACATAGGTAAATTTTGATTTGAGATTTGTTTTGTTGAGTCAATAGACTCAATTTTTTGATTGGCTAATTTGCCCTGAAGACTATTGCAAGAACGTAAAAGAGATAAGGCAGGGGCAAAAGATATTGTTTGTTCAGTAGCAACGTTGTCTTATTTCTACTTAAAATCAGTACAATACCGATCATAGGAATGCCCTACCCTAGGAATAACTATACCGGGAAGAGCAACACAAGCCTGATTGGGAACCTCACCATTAGCCATTTTTCCATTAGCCCAAAAGTATCCTGTTCCATTCGCTTTAGAGAGTCCATAGATGCCTTGATTCCCCTTTCCTCCATCTCGTCCTCTGAGAAAAAAATAGGTATCATCTGGAATATAGGCTCTTGTCCAAGTTGCATGACATTTTTCGGAATATATTTTTTGAACAACTATTGTTTTGGGCTGCCAAGAGTCTTGCCAACGATAAACTGTTTTAGTGAATTCAGTGATGACATTGGCATCAGAATTACACCGATATTCAACTGGGTTTTTATTGTTGCAACTAGCCCCCTGACAAGATTTGTTATTGGCTAGCGCCTTTCCGATTAATCCAAAATTAAAACCAATATTCAATATCGCCATGAATCCGAGTGAGGTGGATTTTAAAAGTTTCATGTTTCCTCGAAAATAGGGGTCAGGGAATCAGGAGTCAGGGGTCAGGAGTCAGGAGTCAGGAGTCAGGGGTCAGGGGTTAGGGGTCAGGAGTCAGGAGTCAGGGGTCAGGAGTCAGGAGTCAGGAGTCAGGGGTTAGGAGAGGGAATTTTTGATTTTTTCGTTGTGAGCTACAGCTCATGGTGCTTAGCTTGAAAATAGGGTGTAGGGTGTAGGGTGTGGAGTGTGGGGAAAGAAGGAGTTTCATTCTTTGTTGTGGGCAATCACCCGTGGGCGGCTTTTTTACATGCACAACAGCTTCCACTGGAGTATGGCAGCCCCCCAAGAGAGTCCTGCTCCAAATCCAGCTAGAGCCACAACATCACCTGGCTGGATTTGCCCTTGGCGAGTGGCTTCATCTAAGGCTAGGGGAATCGAGGCGGCAGATGTGTTTCCGTACTTGGCGATATTGCTGATAATTTTCTCAACTGGGATGTTTAAACGCTCAGCTACGGCACTGATAATGCGCTGATTGGCTTGATGAATCAGGAGCCAGTCTACTTGAGTCACCGAAAGACAAGCCTGAAACAAAGCTTTTTCGATCGCTTCGGGAACTCGTTGGACAACAAAGCGGTAGATTTCTTGTCCATTCATCGTCATGGGTTGATATGTCCCTTGACTAACGCAGATACTATCCACAAGAGGCTCCGCCTGAGCCTGATAGCTTAAATTCAGATGGTGATTTTGAGTCCCATTGGTTTGCAGGTGAAATCCTAGAAGATGGTCGCGATCGCACGCTTGCAGAACTACCGCTCCTGCCCCATCACCAAAAAGAACACAGGTGCGTCGATCTGACCAATCAACCCAACGGGAGAGGGCATCCGCACCAATCAAGAGAACATTTCGATAAGTACCTGTGCGAATAAACTGAGCAGCCGTTACTAAACCAAAAACGAAACCAGAGCAAGCCGCCGTTAAGTCAAAAGCCACGGCATGAGTCGCTCCTAGTTGCGCTTGCACCTGACTGGCACTGCCAAATAAATCATCAGGGGTAGAGGTGGCTAAAATGATCAGATCGATCTGTTGTGGCGCTAAACCGGCCATTGCGATCGCGTTTTGAGCGGCTTGAGTGGCGACTGTTGTTAACGAATCTTCAGGCGGCAGCAGGTGGCGCTGGCAAATACCCGTGCGAGTTCTAATCCAAGCGTTAGATGTGGCTACCACTTGGCTCAACCGATGGTTATCGAGGGAAGGAGCAGGAACTGCCGAACCGGTTCCCGTCAGTATCATCCCTGGTTTTACGAGTAACTCCATTAAACATTCTAAAAGGGGTAATGGTTTTTATTCCGATGCAAACTGCTCATGTTTAATCTAATGACGAATGTTTAAGCTGATAATGGAGCAGTTGCATGAGTCACTTGATAGAGATAATCAACAACCTGCTGCACACTGCCAATTTTTTCAGCATCTTCATCAGGGATTGCAATCTCAAATGCTTCCTCTAGAGCCATGATTAGCTCTACCGCATCCAAGGAATCGGCTCCTAAATCATTGGTAAAATTAGCGGTTGGGGTAACCTGCTCTTCCTCGACTCCTAGCTCCTGTGCGACGATAACTTGGACTTTTTCGATAATTTCCTGTTCACTCATAAAAACGCGACCTTGTTAATTACAACTTGAATCAAACTTTTTGAAGACTAGGGTGACATTGTGGCCCCCGAAACCAAAGGAATTAGAAAGGGCAACATCCACCCGTTGAGTGCGACTCTGGTTGGGAACATAATCGAGATCGCAGGCTGTATCGGGATTGTCCAGATTAATCGTGGGTGGAATGGCGTCTGTCGCTGTGGCCATTACCGTTGCCACCGCTTCGATTCCTCCAGAACCTCCCAACAGATGGCCGGTCATAGATTTTGTGGAACTAATGGCAACTTGAAACGCCTGTTGTCCTAACGCTTTTTTAATCGCCATCGTTTCGGTGACATCGTTGGCGGGTGTACTGGTGCCGTGAGCATTGATGTAACTCACTTGGTTGGGAAACAAATTCGCATCTTTGAGCGCGAGTTCCATTGCTCTAGCAGCCCCTAAGCCTCCAGGTACAGGGGCTGTAATATGATGGGCATCACAGGTCATCCCATAGCCAACGATTTCTGCATAGATGTGGGCATGGCGGGAGAGAGCGTGTTCTAACTCTTCTAGGACGAGAATTCCAGTCCCTTCGCCCATGACAAACCCGTCGCGATCGCGATCGAAGGGACGAGAGGCACGAGTGGGTTCATCGTTGCGTGTTGACAAGGCTTTAGCAGCAGCAAATCCTGTAATTGATAAAGGAGTAACAGCCGCTTCTGTCCCTCCGCAAATCATGGCTTGGGCGTAACCCCGTTGAATCAAACGAAACGCCTCTCCCACAGCATTAGAACCCGCAGCACAAGCGGTAACGGTACAGGAATTGGGCCCTTTTGCTCCGATGTGGATTGCCGTTAGTCCCGCAGCCATGTTGGCAATCATCATGGGAATCATAAAAGGACTACAGCGCTCAGGGCCACGAGTGAGGTAGATTTCCTGTTGGTCTTCCATCACCTTAATGCCGCCAACCCCAGAGCCAATCAGGACACCAACTTGATCGGCATTGAGTTCACTAATCTCAAGTCTGGCATCTGCGATCGCTTGTTGACTGGCACAGACGGCAAATTGAGCAAAGCGATCCATGCGCTTGGCTTCCTTGCGATTAATATAATCACAAGGGTCAAAACCTTTAACCTCTCCTGCAATCTGGCAAGCGAGGCGAGAGGCATCAAACAAAGTAATACGTCCAATCCCACTACGTCCCTGAAGGAGCCCTTGCCAGTATTCTGCTACTGTATTGCCCAAGGGGGTAATTGCTCCTAGTCCAGTGACGACCACTCGCTTTAATTCAAGGCTAACCATAAGTAATTTCCGTTGTAAAAACTTATCGGTGTTTGGAGGAATATCAAGAAACTGTTTGCCAAAAAGTGGAAAGATCACAGATATACCAAAAGGCAGGAGGCTATTATGTTTATTCCTGTTACTTGACCGTTTGAGCCATTAAAGAAAGTTCTAACCTTTATGGCGACAGTTCAACAAAAATTCCATCGATCACAATTAACGCCAAGCCAGTTTCAAGCAGAAGTTTTAACCACTTTCGGACTAGATTGTTGAGTTGATGTAGAGTGAACGCAAGTGTCAACAATACAGGACACGACACTGTTGACAAGAGTCTCTATCGTATCTCGACTGATTGAAGGCTCAGAAAAGATGAAATTCAAAGTCATTTTTCCTTCAAAGGTGGCTACAGCAGCCGTAAAAACACCTCCAATTGCAGCCTGAGCTGGATAATAGCTGATTTCTTCTAGCTGGAATAGACCGTAATTTTGAGGGATGTTTACTCGACCTACATTGGTAAGAGCGACTGTTAAAGGCACTTCATTGGGCTGAGCGAGAACAGATTCGATGATCTTTTTGAACATCAACACTGCACTAAACATATCGCCACGCTCGAACCCAGCTTTCATCTGTTGTGTTACATCCCGTGCTAATCCCCACAATGATGTATGAGCTTGTAGGGTATGATATGCAGTAACAGTAGTATGAGCGCGTATGGTGTGAAATGAAGTCAAAAACGAAGCCAAAACACCCATATTCTTATCGCTGACAACGGGTTTTAGACGCCTCCGCAAATCAACATACGACTCGCAGCTCAAAAAACACACATCTGTCTTCTGATCGGCAGTGATTTTTCTCGCTGTCGCCAACAGCATCGCAGCACACAAAGCACCTTGCACGGTTGTTTTTTCTTGGCGGCAAAGCTCTACAAGTTTTTGGGTCAACTTTTCATCTAGCTGCCTGTGAATCATACCGCAACGACGTAACTCAATGGGTACGCACTTTTCAAACCCCAAAGTTTTGGGTCGGTTCCAGAGCTGCTTTAACGTGAGGCGCAACAAAAACAAAATGCCATTCAATGCACCTCTAAACCCCTTCATTGATTCAGGCATTAGTTCTTCAACAGATGGAAGAGGTGGTAGGGTTGAGACATGAGTAATTTGTTC
>CBKWLJ010000512.1:0-6422 GCA_966675205.1 uncultured bacterium | reverse complement strand
GCCCGAAAACAGGGTAACCACTTCTGAATCAGTAGACTGCTCAATTTGAGTGAGTATCGCTGCTGTGGCATCGACTCTCCCCACACCATATCGACCATTCCACTCTGTTCCAGCAGGTGGTGTTTTGCGTGCTGTACTGATAATGGCATCACGGATTTCTGCGATCGCTAATTTCCTGCTAGCTGCTTGCATCAACAAGGCAATTAATCCCGTCACATGAGGTGCTGCCATGCTGGTGCCAGACATCCGGGTGGCTCCTTGTGTTAAGGAATTTGCGGCAAGGATGTTGTGGCCAGGTGCACTGACTTCAGGCTTTTGCTTGCCGTCACGGGTTGGGCCTTGGGAACTAAACCAGGAAATATCTTTTTTCAGAACGGCGGCATTATAAGAACCGACAGCGATTGTGTTTTTACCGCAGGAGATGGAACCGATCGTATAAGCGGGATTGGCATCAGCGGGAACGAAACTAGACGGACTAAAATCATCTCGTTCAATCCAAGCGTGGAACTCAACTTGATCGCCTACCTCAGCAGCTTTGAGTTCTATTTTCCACTCCCCTACAAGACGGCGGTCAAGCAAAATGTTGATTTGGTTATCTCCATTGTTGGGGTCACTCAGTCTGGAGATGATGCTACCTAGTTTTGTGGTGTCGTTTTGCAAGGGTACCACGGTTGCAGGGGGAATTGGCCCGATGCGATCGCCGGTAGGAGTGATCAACGTTACGTCCAGCGATTGCTTGCCACTGTACCAAATCTCAATCTCATTATCGGTTTGGTCACCATTGGTGATTGACCAACCAAGGGTACGAGTTTGACCTGGGTCAATCTGTCCACTGGCGTGACTGCGATCTTCCCTAGAGTTACCTGCCGCAAGCACAATCGCCCGTCCTGGTTCCTGCAACAATGTATCTAAACCCTGCTCGACAAGGGTAGAACCGTCGTGTGGGCCACCATTTGTACCCAGGCTCAAATTCACCACCGCCGACTTACCCAACTCGGCTGCTTTGGTAAAAATATAATCCACAGCATCCAGCAAAGTCCGGGAGTTGCCGAAAGACTCCTCTTCTGTAAAGTCGCCACCATTAAGCTGGACAAAAATCAGGTCGGCTGCCGGTGCTACACCAGGGCGGTTTGTAGCTCTTCCGTTGCCCGCCGCAATATCCATAACATGGGTGCCGTGAGCACTAGTTTCTGGTTGGTAGGCTAGATACTGGTAAGGGTCGCTGGAGTTAATAGCCTCATTGATTTGCTCGGCATTGAACTCCCTGCCATAGCCAAAGCCTTCAGGAGAACTGGAGTTTCTGCCTCCCCATTGGTCCCATAGATATAACAGCCGTGTTGAACCATCGGGGTTGCGGAAGTTGTTGTGCATAAAGTCGAAATCGTAATCCACCACACCGACAATCACACCCGCACCGTTAACCGGGGACATATCGGCAGGCAGTGCCTCACGCAATTGACTCTGACTCGCACGGATTTCGTGAACGGAAAATTGCAGAGTCGGGCGTACCTCTTTTGCTGCCTTCAAACTGATGACGTTGTCATTTGTCCGCACCGATTCAATGTCCGGTACCGCCACTGTACCAGTGACAATCTGACCAATAGCCCTTACCACATCTAAACCCGGTACCTCCTGGGTTGGGTCTTTCAGTTTGGCAATCACATCAACGATGGCTTCGCCGTTTTCCGCTTCATAGACTACAGCTTTATCGAGCTGCTTCCCTGTACGATAATCAAGAATGAGCTCTTGTAGCTTGGGGTCTAGGTCGTTAAGGATGGGCTCTGGTGTGCCTGCGCTGATATTGTAGTCCATAGGGTTGGATTCCGGTTGGTTAGTACTCATGGGCGTTGATCTACTGCAATCTCAATTGCGGTTACTTTACCTGAGGTTGGTAAAGATTGGGGTAGAGGGCAATAGTCCACTTCTTTATTCTGGAAAACCCACTGAATCTCTGGCAGTACCCTTGAGGGTACCTCATAAACTGAAGGTTAAAGGTTGAAGGTTAGCAAATTTTCATACCCAATCTGGGTTAACTCTGTAGAAAATCAGGAATCGAGAATTGGGAATTGAGAAAGAAGGATTTTCATTCTTTCTTTGTTTACTCTACTCCCATGGCATCTATTCCCCATTTGCACTTCAGAGAGTTTTTAATATTAGGTTTTTTGAAGTGGGGAGAACAGAGTCGAGTCTGCACACACGGTATGATCTACGGCTAAGACGGGACTAGCTAGGAAGCCACTTTAGGATAGATAGACTCAATGGAAAGTAGCTTGCAAACCATTTTCTTTCAATTCTCCTGTGATCTGTATTGCCTGATTGGAGAGGACGGCTACTTCAAGCAAGTCAATTTAGCTTGGGAAGAATTACTAGGCTGGACTCAGGAAGAACTTCTAACACAACCTTGGCTGGCATTAGTTCACCCCGAAGAAGTTCCTAGCACACTGAAAGTTTATCAAGAGTTGGTTATCGGTGAGCCACTTGAGTTGAAAAATCGATACAGCCACAAGAATGGGAGTTATCGGTGGCTTGCCTGGAAAATTTGGCTTAATGAGGATGGATGGGTGTATGGAATTGGGCGAGATATTAGTGAGTACAAACAACAGGAACAAGCATTAGAACAAGTCGTACAGCAACAAGCCATACAACTGCAAATGGCTCGTCAAGTGGCTAAATTGGCCAGGGAACAATCTCAAAAAACGCAGCAACAATTGAGGAGTTTGCAAGCAGAATTTGAAGAGCGCTTAACTACTCAAGTTCAGCAACGGATGCGCGAAATTTTAGTGGGTGAGACGATTCCGGCAGAACTCGGTTATACCCTTACCTACGAAGAATTGTTGCGCTCGATGCTAGAACATCTCTATCCCGCTATTCCTCATGACATATCGGGAACGATTCTCTTGCTTGATAACAAATTAAATCAACTAGAGGATATAACCCAGCATCAACAAGACTATTCGCCACTCTGTAAGTTATTTTTAAACGCCCATCGTCCTTTGACTCCTCAGTTGCAGGCCCAAATTCAGCAGCAAATGCTTACTCGCCTATCCCGTCTCAACGGGCAAAATCTTAGTCAATCTCCTGTGACGCTGCATTACCTGAACTGTGTAGAGGCTCATCAGGCAGCAGATTCTCTGAAAAGTTTAGAATCTCTCTTGCTAGTCCCCCTGATTAATAGTCCCTATGAAGACAATCGAATTATTGGTTTACTGTTTGTGGCAGCAGAACAAGCCGAGCAATTTACTGAAGAGCATATTCGTTTAATCTACCACGTTGCCAGTAATACTTCTATTGCACTTTTACAGTTACGCTCCTTTTTTATTGCTTTAGAAAAGCGTCACTTGGAAAGTATTTTAACAAATTTGCCCGAGGGAGTACTGCTGCTAGATGATGAACGACGTATTGTTTTAACCAATCCTATTGCTCGCGATCGCTTACGGTTTTTGGCTCAAGTTGATTCCAATAATGCTCTTCAATCTTTGGGCAATAAATCTCTAGAGCAACTGATTGCCTGCGCGAAGGAAGATTTCATTGGTCATGAGGTCATTTCCGCCCATTGTCCCGATTTTATTTTTGAAGTCATTATTGAACCCGTAACTCTTGAAATTCAGTCTACTTATTGGTTAGTCTTGATTCGAGATATTAGCGATCGCAAGCGGGTAGAATCCGAAATTCGTAAAGCTCTGGAAAAAGAAAGAGAACTGAGTGCGATGAAAACTCGCTTGATGAGAACTGTTTCTCATGAATACCGTACCCCCATTGCCACGATTATCTTAGCAGCTGAGACGTTAACCAAGTATTACGACCAATTAACTCAAGAAACTCATGTTTCAACGTTAAATAAAATCCATAGTGCGGCTAAACAAATGGCTCAAATGGTTGATGATATTTTATTAACCAATAAAATCGAGTCTGGGAAATTTTCATTTAATCCCGCACTAATAGATATAGGAGGATTGTGTAAACAATTGATAGAAGAGGTGAAATTGCTAGGTACTCATCAACACAAAATTTACTTCTCTCAAAAAGGAGACTGCGATCGATGCTATCTGGATATAACTTTAGTTCGGCAAATTCTCATCAATTTACTAACAAATGCAATTAAATATTCCCCGGATGGAGGTTGGGTTAAGTTGCATCTCGCCTGTGGGAATGGGAAAGTGGTCTTTCGAGTTGAAGACCAAGGGATAGGCATTCCGCCTAAGGATCGACCCAAAATTTTTGACACTTTTCATCGAGGAATTAATGTAGATACGATCCAGGGGACAGGATTGGGATTAGCCATTGTCAAAAAAGCAGTGGACTTGCATCGGGGCGAGATTAAATTTAAAACAAAAGTGGGGATAGGAACAACATTTATTGTAAAATTGCCTTGTTAAAATTCAATTTTTTCATTCTGTATTTAATCACTCAACTTTAAAAATAAATTTTTACAATGACTCCTCATCTACACTCCTCATCTTTTCAAGAAGATGACTCAATTTCTATACAAAAATTGCAGGAACAGCAACAAGTATTGGGAAAAATTGCTCAGAAAATTTGCCAATCTCTCAATCTTTCAGAGATTCTCAATACAGCGGTAACACAAGTGCGGGAGTTTCTGCAAGCTGACCGAGTAGTGATTTACCGTTTTCATCCGGACTGGTGTGGAGAAGTGGTGGCAGAAGCAGTTGAGGAACCTTGGATGCCAACGTTAGGTTCAACAATAACTGACCCTTGCATCGAGAAAAACTGGGTGAAAATCTACAGACGAGGGGAAGTGAAAATTATTGCAGATATCCATCATGCAGACATCAATCCCTGTCATATCGAACTGCTCAAGCAGTATCAAGTACAAGCTAACATGGTGATGCCGATTTCCATGTCAGAGCAGTTATGGGGATTGTTGATTGCACACCAGTGTTCTAGTCCACGGCAATGGGGTTTGATTGAAGTTCAGTTACTCAAGCAGCTATCGGTGCAGTTAGCGATCGCTATTCAACAAGCGCAACAATATCAAGCATTGCAGCGACAGTACCTGATGTCTCAGCTTGTTGCTGATCTTACCTTAAAAATTCACCAATCCCTCCAGCTCGATGTGATTTTGCAAACGACTGTTGCTCAAGTCCAGCAGATTCTTCAAGCAGATCGAGTCCTAATTTATCAAATCTTACCCCATGGGACGGGACAAATTATCCGTGAGTCTATTTTACCCAACTATCCGAGAACTCTAGGACTATCGTTCTCTCCAGAGATTTTTTCCCAAGCCTACCCCGAATTGTATCGTCAAGGGCAAGTGAGTGCGATCGCGGATATTCACGATTCAGCCTTAGGATTATCTGAATCAGTCGTGCAATTTCTTGACTCATGGGGTGTAAAAGCGAACCTGATTGTTTCCATCTGGCAAAATCTTAACCCCCAAGTTTCCAGTGAAAATGAGTTATGGGGATTGCTGGTAACGCATCAATGTGCAACACCTCGACAGTGGCAAGCGTTTGAAATTAATTTGATGCAACAGTTAGCCAATCAACTTGGTATTGCCATTACCCAAGCACAATTAACTCAGAAATTAGAATCGTTAGTGCAACAACGCACGGCTGAGTTACAACAATCCCTGCAAGAAAAAGCCGAAGGTGAGCATAAATTTCGGACTTTAGCAGAAAAAGAGAGCCTCCTTAGTCGGATTACTCAACGAATTCGCCGCTCTTTAAAACTTGATGAAATCCTGAATTTGACGGTTGCTGAAATCCGGCAATGGTTGCAGAATGACCGAGTCATTTTTTATCGATTTAATCCCGACTGGAGTGGAATTGTCGTTGCTGAATCCGTTGATAATCCCTGGAAATCGATGCTACAACAGCGGATTTTTGATGACCGTTTTGCCGAAGAGTATATTCAAGTTTATGTGGATGGTCGTATTTACTCGATTGAAGATATTTTTAATTCCAATTTAACTCAATGCCACATCGATTTGCTCGTTGAATTTGAGATTAAATCGATTTTAGTGATTCCTATTGTATACGGAAAAATACTTTGGGGCTTGCTCAGTATTCATCAGTGTCGTTCTCCTCGTCAATGGCAGTCTTCGGAAATTGAGTTTTTGCAAAAATTAACAGCTCAAGTTACTATTGCAATTCAACAATCCCTCTTAGTTGAACAGTTGAAGACTGAACTTGCGGCCCGCAGACAAGCAGAAACAGAACTCCGGCGTTCGGCTATTTCTCGAACTTTAGTGGGGGAGATTTTGCGAGACTTGCAAAACTTGGGGAATCTTTCGGAAGGGGCTATGTTTCAAGCAGGGCGAGAATTAGCGACTCGGATGAATGCTGAAACTTTAGACGAATTTTTAGAAACTTTTGCCTTGATGGGATTGGGAACACTAACATTGGTGGAAGCAAGAGGAAAGCGTTGGAAGTTTAAAGGGGATAAATTGGTGGAAGTGAGGG
>CBKWLJ010000511.1:0-6424 GCA_966675205.1 uncultured bacterium | reverse complement strand
TTTTTCCGTGTTTTGGGTGTGAGGAGTATTTGCAATTAAACTTTAAGGAACTTTTTTAGGCAGTATAAATGAAAAGCCAACTCAAGCAAAGCTGGAAACTTTTTCCAAGCTGGCTGCGATTTTTTATCATTGCAGTATTTGTATTAGGCATCATTTTTAGATTTGTCAATATTGATCAAAAAATATTTTGGTTTGACGAAGTTGTTACATCAATACGCACTGCTGGATATACAGAAGCAGAAGTTGTTACTCATTTATCAGAAAACTCAATTCTTCGCGTTGATGATTTACAACACTATCAGAAAGTTAATCCTGAAAAAACTGCTGTTGATACGCTTAAAAGTTTAGCTGCTGAAGACCCTCAACATTCCCCTCTCTACTATTTAATGACTAGAGCTTGGAGGCAGGCATTCGGTAGTTCTGTCACTGTGATTAGAAGTTTTTCTATATTGTTGAGCTTGCTAGTATTTCCGGCTATTTATTGGCTATGCTTAGAACTTTTTAATTCACCTTTAGTCGGAATATTGTCAGGGGTGATCGTTGCGGTTTCACCCTTTCATATGTTGTATGCTCAAGAAGCACGACAGTATAGCTTATGGTCAGCTTTAATCTTGTTATCAAGTGTTTTACTTTTGCGAGCAATACGCCTTCAAGATAAAAAAAATTGGACTATCTATGCCTTAAGTTTAACGCTTAGCCTCTATACTTTTTTCTTTTCTATTATTATAGTTGTTGGCCATGCTATCTATATTGCAGCTATTGAAAAATTTAGGTTAACCAAAACAACTCTTGCTTTTTTTGGAGCTTCTAGTTTAAGTATTCTCGCATTTTCTCCTTGGCTTTGGGTTATTTTTAATCAGCAATCTCAGCTCAATCGCGTAACAGGCTGGACAAGTATTCATCGACCCTTCTTGGAATTGTTTCGCTCATGGGCAGGAAACCTTGGTCGTGTGTTTTTCAACACTAATATTAATGAAATTGATCGAATTATTCATTTTTCGTTGTTATTTTTGATAGGATATGTCATCTATTTTATCATTCGTGATACTCCTCAACGGATTTATTTATTTGTTTTGACTTTAATTGGAACTACAGCCTTAGTTCTAATTTTGCCTGATTTAATTTTAGGAGGAGCACGCTCAACGATTCCCCGCTATCTCACCCCTTCCTATTTAGGAATTGAACTAGCTGTTGCTTATCTTTTTACAACTAAATTAGCTCATGATTTTGCCCATAGAAAGTCTTTGAAAATTTGGCAGATAGGGATACTCGTACTAGTTTTAGGCGGGGTGTTGTCTTGCGGGGTTAATTCTACAGCACAAATAGTAGTTAGCAAACGTCTTAACCAGGAGAACCCTGGAGTAGCTGCTATTATTAATGAATCGTCCCGACCTCTTTTGATTACTAATATTGACGTAGCTTTCCTCATTTCCTTGAGCTATTCATTAGACCCAAAAGTAAAAATTTGGGCAGAAGTGAACTGCTCTACCTGTAATCTCAATCCTGAAACCATGAATCAACTACCACTTGCGAATATACCCAGTAATTTTAGTGATGTATTTTTATGGGTTACGCCTAGTAGTGAAGAAAAATTCATACAGGAAGTCGAACAAATTAGTACTCATCAAAAAACTCTAGTTTATCAAAATCATGGGAGTCAAGTTTGGGAATTTAACTCATCCCCCGAATAATGGACGGGGGATAAAATTACATTCCACGGCGATGATTTTTTTATTAAATTGATGACTTGGCTGCGTTCTATCGCTGTAGAGTTGTCATTGTTCGTTGCTCAAGAACAATAGGAGCTTCTTGTAGAACTAAAGCTGTTCTTTCTTGTTCTCTATCTGTCCAAGAATAATAGATAACGCCAATGGTGGCAAACAAAGCTCCAGCAATCATCCAAAAAACTAAATTTAAGAAGCCATCTGACTTTTTCATTTTATTTTACCTATTTTTATTGGAATTGAGCCATATTATTGGTATTACTATTTGATGCAGCATAGAGCTGATGAGCAAAGTAGCCTACGGGAAGGCCAGCCGCTAATCCTAAAATCACAGCCCCAAGCAAAATAGAGGTAATATTCGCTGTAGGACTATCTTTACTCTTCAACATAAATTTGCCCTCTGCTAATGCTCGTTCTTTCTATTTATAGGAAAGCAGAAAAAAAAGATAAAAGCTTCTCCCTAGTTGCTTATGTCCTGAGGAGAGTTTTGGTAAAAATGAGAAGCGTTGGTTTCCTCCCTTTTAGGGAGCATGGTTTCTCTTGGGTGGAGGGCGAAACAGGTGGATATCAATGTCCCAGTAAGTCTTATCAGTTATCGCCCAAATGCGAGAGTCCCTACATATATACTTTGGCAGGGCCCATCCTACAGCCCATCTCCCAAAACTATGAAGTTATTTTTAGACAAGCTCTCAGGTTAGCTGAAGTACACTTCTTAAGCATTGATTAAAACTCTTTGGGTTTTGCCTGTCAGTCACAAGGGGTCAAAAAAATTGCAGGAAGTTGCGCTAAATATAAGAGGTAAAAAAGCTACCTTTTACCTAGACCAGCTCGGCAGAAGTTTTCTACCATTTACAAGAGCTGGGGAAGCTGGGGAAAAATGTTAGTGGTAAGTATTTGGAGCTAGTTGCTACTAGTGGTACAACTTCACCCATTCAGCTCCATTCCTCAATAAAAAACCTCTTAGTACTTCCTCGAAATCCTCAGATGAAAATCCTTTGGAATTCACTCATCATCTCATTAGGTCTCTTCCTACCGACCTCGTTCCCCGTTGTTTTAGCGCAATCTCCAAAAACGGCTGAACTAGAGACTTCAACTTCCAGTACTGTGGAAGCCTTACCTGCCTCACATAGAGTATTAACTTTTGTTGATGAGACATCACCAATATCCAATTCAACGACGATAGTTGCAGAACAAGGGGCACCATCTGCCCATCCTGACGTAATTGTGATTCCGAAAACAACCCCAGAGCGTCCTTCTACAGAAGGGGTTGATTCGGCTGATGAAGATGTAGAAACCATCGTCATTCCCAACACGATACCAAGTTCGACACCCTCCACTTCCACGGTTGAGGAAACACAACCCCCCGCGCCAACTGAGGCGACGCAAGATACACCAACTCCTCCAGCAGCAGATTCAGAACAACCTACCCAAAGCGAGACATCTAGCGATAAACCGAGTGCTGAAGATGCCGCCCAAGTTGAGGAACCAGAACTCAGTGCTGAAGAACTTGCACGGCAGGAGAAGTTGATTAAAGCTGACCAATTTTTTATGAGTGGGCAGTTTGAAGCCGCTCAAAAGTTGTATCGTGAAGCTAAAGAGCCGTTTACAACAGAAGTACTAACAGAGGCAAAGAAGCAGCCTGCTCCGATTTATGACTCAGCACAACTTCCTGCCGCTGCGGCCGTATATTGGCGGATGTCTGGGGAAGGTTTAGAACAAAAGCTGAAAACGAAGATATTTGTACCTCTGGAGTCTTTAGTTGAGCAGTATCCTGAATTTATTCCCGGTCACTTACGCTATGCTCAAGCCCTGAAAGAGTATAACGAGTCGGAAAAGGCCTTACAAGTTTTAGAACGAGCCTCTACCCTATATCCTCAGGAACCGGAGTTGCTCAAAGCGAACATTGCGGCATTGGGCGAACATAAAAAGTGGTTGGAGGCATCACTAGCGGCGAGGCAATTTGCTTTGCTGTACCCGGATAATCCCCAAAGTGCCGAATTTAAGGCGCTGGCGGAGGAAAATCTGGAGCGCTACAGAAAGCATTTGCGTCGGGAGATGAGAGGAAATGCGATCGCAAATGCCATCACAGGTACACTCGGTTTAGTACTCACCGGCAACTTATTCGGCCCCATTTCCGCCATTGATTCAGCCGTCATGTTACTGCGAGGAGAATCAGCCGTGGGAGAATCAGTTGCCAAGCAGGCTAAACGGCAACTGCCAATGATGGAGGATGAAGAAGTCCTGAACTACGTGCGTGAGGTGGGAAACAAAGTTGCCCATGCAGCAGGGCGAGATGATTTTGAGTATGAGTTTTATGTCGTGATGGACGATCAACTTAATGCCTTTGCTTTACCAGGAGGCAAGGTATTTGTCAATGCAGGAGCCATTTTAAAGACCAAATCGGAGGCAGAATTAGCGGGTTTACTCGCCCACGAAATCGCTCATGCTGTTTTATCTCACGGCTTTCAGTTAGTAACGCAAGGAAATTTAATTGCCAACGTTGCCCAATACGTTCCTTTTGGTGGTACCGCAGCGAACCTGATTGTTCTCGACTATAGCCGGGATATGGAACGTCAAGCCGATGAATTGGGGACAAAAATTTTAGCTTCGAGTGGCTATGCTGCCGATGGACTACACAACCTGATGGTAACGCTGAATCAAGAGGAACGCGATTTTCCTCTATTTGCATGGCTGTCCACCCACCCCGATACAAGAGAGCGAATTCGCAATATAGAAACGCTGATTGTACGCAATGGTTATAACCGCTATACCTATGAAGGGGTGTCGCGACACGTTGAAATGCAAAAACGAGTAGCGCGACTCCTGAAAGAGGAGAAAGAACGACAGAAAAAGGATTAACAATTCGTAATTCGTAATTGATAATTCGTAATTGTGTGTGGATGGGAAATTAAACCCCAACCCAAACTGAACAATGTTGATCGAGTTAGGTCTCTAATCCGTCTTTAATTCCGAAGTCCGAACTACGAATTAGCAATTACGATGAAACCTTATCAGAAGATACCAATTTTAGAATGTGGTGAACCCCTGATTCCGATTCCTTTAGAACAGTTCGCCGTTGAGTCACCTCACCCCTATAAAAAATTAGGTGCACCTTACGGGGAGGCTTCCCCCTATCATCTGCGCCAGAGTGTCGTTGCTGCCTTGATGGCTGCCCAAACTGAACTGCAAAAACGGCATCCGGGTTGGCGTCTTCAGATTTTTGATGCCTATCGACCTGTGGCAGTGCAACAATTTATGGTAGATCACGCCTTCGCTGAAGTGGTTCAGACACGACAATTAAAGTCAGAAACCCTATCTGAGCCTCAGCGTGAGGCGATTTGGCAGGAAGTGTATAAAATTTGGGCACTCCCCAGCCTTAATCCCATGACGCCACCGCCTCACAGTACGGGGGCTGCAATTGATCTCACCTTGGTCGATGGGACAGGGGAGTTAATTAATATGGGTTCACCGATTGACGAACTCTCGCCTCGCTCCCATCCCGATTATTACGCCAATGAGCCAAACAAGCCCTATCATGGCCATCGACAATTGTTGCGAGATGTGATGGTTTCGGCTGGGTTCCGCCGTCATCCGGGTGAGTGGTGGCATTTCTGTCTGGGAGATCAGATGTGGGCGTGGTTGTGCAATCAAGAAAATCCAGCAGCTAGAGTAACAGCTCGTTTTGGTGGCATTATCAATTAATCTGGTACAACCTTTCCCCATACTGTTCAGATCAGCTCTACTTCCTTTCCTCAGCTCCCTTAGCTTCCGGAAACTGCCCCAGCTTCGGTTTACATTTGCTCACACTGAGATGCTCCCGAGCAGTGGCAGGTTGAGCAGGATACGGAAACTCCATTAATCTAGGAAAAGACGGTTTTTGTTCAGCGCGTACCCCAAACACAATCAACGATTTATGGTTGCACCCAAGCGAGTCTACATTCTCCTATTTAATGCCCGGACAGAAAACGAGGGAATTCACACCATTCGGATGGGCGATCGCAATAAGATTTTGATGTTTGAATCAGAAGACGATGCCACCCGCTTTGGGTTGATGCTGGAAGCGCAGGACTTCCCAGAAGCGACGGTTGAGGAAATTGGCGCGGATGAAATTGAGGAGTTTTGTCGCCGAAATGATTACGATTGGGAACTGATTGAAACTGGAAAGTTGGAAATTCCACCGGAAGCGAATGTGGAACAAACCGACTGGCAACTCGAAGACGAGCAACCTGAAGAATCAAGTGCAGAAATGGAAAATTCGGACTTAGAACGCATTCGTCGTCAGCTAGAAGGACTGTTGTAAAAGTCCGGAAAATCTGGTTCACATTGTACTAGTGCAAGGAGGCAGAAGTCAGGAGGCAGGAGGCTCCAAGGAAAGAAAGCTTATACAGTAAGCTTTTTCAAGTTTTTCAACTGGATAGTTATTTCCGCCACGCTGCACTAGCGCAAGGAGGCTCTAAGACAAGCGGCTCTGAGGCTTAAGGGCACCCATCGAATCAAACTTGACACTCTACTAGAAGCCATCACGACACTCAAGAATCCTCGCATTAAGAGGATTCAACACATAAAAAATGCACAAAGGCATAAAACAAAGATGAAGAATTTGGAGGAGCGGGGTCATCTGCTCACCGAACAAATTAACCCAAATAGTCAGAATCTTGACCAGTTGACATCCTCAGAGTTAGTGGATTTGTTCAATCGCG
>CBKWLJ010000510.1:0-6425 GCA_966675205.1 uncultured bacterium | reverse complement strand
TTGCAACGCATCACTAACAACTAGTAACGAAAAAGAAATAACCCAATTGTGGCTTCAACTTTGTCTGCTGCCGATTCCTCTGCTTTTGAGAGCGTGACTTCTAGCCGTTCTAACTGGCCGGGTCTAATTGAGGCATACCGTTCCTACTTACCCGTAACTGACTCAACTCCAGTGGTAACGCTGCTGGAGGGTAACACTCCGTTAATTCCGGTTCCGGCGATCGCACAAATGATTGGTAAAGGAGTGCGGGTATGGGTAAAATTTGACGGTCTCAATCCCACTGGTAGCTTTAAAGACCGGGGAATGACCATGGCGATTTCTAAGGCAAAGGAAGCCGGTGCTAAAGCGGTGATTTGTGCGAGTACCGGAAATACCTCAGCCTCAGCCGCGGCTTATGCCCGTCGAGGTGGGATGCGAGCCTTTGTCCTCATTCCCGATGGATATGTGGCACTAGGAAAGTTGGCGCAAGCACTGCTTTATGGAGCAGAGGTACTAGCGATTAAGGGTAACTTTGACCAAGCTTTGAACATTGTGCGGGAGATGGCATCACACTATCCCGTTACCTTGGTCAACTCAGTTAACCCCTATCGCTTGGAAGGACAAAAGACAGGTGCCTTTGAGGTCGTGGATGGCTTAGGCGATGCTCCCGATTGGTTGTGTATCCCAGTCGGGAATGCGGGGAATATCACTGCATATTGGATGGGCTTTTGTCAATACCATCAGAATGGGAAATGTACGCGCTTGCCCCGCATGATGGGATTTCAAGCGGCTGGGGCGTCTCCCCTGGTAACGGGTCAAGTATTTACGCATCCTGAAACAGTAGCAACCGCAATTCGGATTGGCAACCCAGCGAGTTGGGAAAAAGCAGTTGCAGCCCAACAAGCCAGTCAGGGACAATTTAATAGCGTCACAGATGACGAAATTTTAGAAGCTTATCGCTTACTCGCATCCCAAGAAGGGATTTTCTGCGAACCAGCCAGTGCAGCATCGGTTGCGGGGTTGCTAAAAGTCAAAGACCAAGTCCCCGCAGGTGCGACAGTGGTGTGTGTACTTACAGGTAATGGTTTGAAAGACCCAGACACTGCCATCAAACACAGTAATAATCAGTTCAAGCCAGGAATTGAGCCAACAATTGCATCAGTAGCTGAAGCGATGGGATTTTAGTAATTCGCAATTCGCAATTCGTAATTCGTAATGGACAACGTCACCACAACGCTAAATATGACAACTTGTATAGACGCCTTGCCAGGGAGTCTTTACGAAAATCTAACTCGTCTTTAATTACGAATTACAAATTCACGCATTACGAATTAATTTGACTTTTTCCCTGGTTGAACCGAGAGGCTTTCAAAATTGCCGTCTTGTAAGAGCGAAGTCAATATCAATTTTTGGACTACCATAGGGGGCACGACCTGTCGTGCCCCTATCCTATTTAATGGCTTTGGGTTGTGAATTAGACTGTTGATTGTTCCGTTCCTTATTAAGCTGATCAATAGTGTCGCCAATAACAGCAGTTAAGCTTTTGCGAGTTTGAGCATGGTTGGCTTGTTCGGTTTTGAGCGCGTCCATAAGGCGATCGCGTTCTATCATTACCTCTTTCAGCTTTGCCCTCAACTCCTCAACGGTTAGCAGTCGTGCCACTTGCTGGTCAATTGCTGACTCGGTTTCAGGGTCATCTGCTGTGAGTTGAGAACTCTCTCCTTTAACTTGCTCTATTTGCACTTTAAGAGATTCGAGCTGTTCTTGAGCTAGCCGTGTTTCTGTGCGGCGTTGTTGTGCTTCATTGGTATAGAGTTGACGCCAGTTAGCAGCACTTTCATAAGCTGAATCGCGATCGCTAATTGTATCTGCTAGTTGCTGCTTCAACTGCTTTATTTCGGCTAACCACTGCGTCACATCGTTGCTCATTGACAACTACTCCTGTTATTGCTATTAAATACAGCTCTGTATAGAGCATCTACCGACCAATTGTTATCCGTAGCTTGTCCTTATAGTTGGCACAGTATTTTTAACATACCCTGCTGCCAAAATTAGAACCTATGTTTCCTGATCGTTTTATTCGTTTCTTCCGCTACCTCAATCTGGTAACTCTAAAAAGAGCGTTCAGTCGTGCCATAAAACGTAGATTGATGGGTCTATCTGCTGAGATGGCATACAACGCCATGTTAGCCCTATTCCCAGCTATTCTGGCCGTTCTCACAGCGCTGGGATTGTTTGAGGACTCATTGCAAGAAACCTTTCACAACCTAGCACGTCAGCTAGGCGAAGTGGCTCCTGACCTCGCCGTGGAACTGATTCGTGAGTTTGTTAAAGAAATTAGCCGAACAAAGAGCAGTGGTCTATTTTCTCTAAGCTTCATACTAGCGATTTGGGCTTTTTCTGGAGCGCTTAGTGCTGCAATGGCTGCCCTCGATCAAATTCATAAAGTTCCCCCGAAACTAGCACGACCATTCTGGAAAGCTAAGTTGATTTCTTTGGGGCTGACCTTTGGCAGTATCTTACTTCTAGTTACTGCATCTTTTCTCGTATTTATCAGTGGTTGGCTTGTGGAAATTGTAACCCAACAGAGTGGAGTGTCCCTACTGCTAACCATTTGGAGGCTATTGAGCTGGCCTTTAGCTTTAGGAATCGTTGCTACAGCCTTTGCTTTTATTTATCGGTTTGGGCCAAGTCGCTGGCGTCCGGGAACCCCCCTGATGCCAGGAGCGATGCTAGCAGCTATTTCTTGGGCAATTATATCGGCACTCTTCCGACTCTATGTTGCCAACTTCGGCAACTACAACAAAGTCTATGGGGCAGTTGGCGCTGTCATTGTCTTACTGCTTTGGCTCTATATGAGTTCTCTGGTTTTACTCTTGGGTGACCAACTCAACGTTACAGTAGGGGAAGCCATGCAACAAGCCAAAGTGCAAGATCACTCAACAAAAGCCGCCAAGGCAAAAAAAATGAGAAGCTAGCTATATTGTCAAATTAATACCCTAGAATGTCCCAGTTCTCTCCCCAGCCCTCTCACCTTTCAGCGAATGCCAAGCTGTCTACCCTACGGCGTTTGCGTCGGTTGAGCCACCTGCTTGATAACGCGATCAGAATTCCAGGGACACCTGTTCGTTTTGGACTCGATCCAATTCTAGGTTTGGTGCCTGGAATCGGTGATTTTTTGGGAACTGCCTTTTCAATCTATATCGTACTGGAAGCCGCACGCTGGGGAGTACCCCGTTCTGGTTTAGTAAAAATGGTCTCGAATATCCTTGTAGATACGGTATTCGGCACTGTACCAGTACTCGGTGATTTGGCTGATGTCACCTGGAAGGCAAATGTTAAAAATATAGCGTTGTTAGAACAACACTTAGAGCTTCCGCCCCAACAGAGACAAGCAACCAATTGGTGGTTTATTACTTTACTAGTGGCAGGTTTACTCTTAGTGGTTATGGGTATAGCAGCTATTGGTGTTATGGTCTTAAGATGGCTGCTAGGAGCAATTAGCAATTTGTGAACTACTCCACACGGGCGGTTCGTAAATTTCGCAGATTTAGTTCAACTTATCTCACGGTTCTATTGACCAAAAACCAAAAAAGTCTCCAGCCTCTCGGACTTGTCGCTTTTTTAGATCGCTTGCTTGCGCTAACAGGCGTGAGGACAATCCAAAATCCTCGCATCTAAAATCGAATGACTGGGTAAAGTCGTATGTTTTCAGTCAAATTACAGCAAGAAAAAACTTTCCGGTTCATCACTAAAAATATAGTCATAGTCGAACACTAAAAAATTAAGATGACGAACAATCAGGAAACCCAACGTAGTTATTGCATCCGTAGTAAAAGTCGTCATCACTAGCTGATTGAGCTTTTGATCTCTAATGGTAGGTCTCTTTACAAAATAATTCCGTTTGGCAAAAAAAACATGTTCGTCTTTGGGTACAATAATTCCATTAATTTTGTGCGTATATTGAATGGGTCTTATGTAAGTTTTTATAAAGCTTTCTTGATTTTTTTGCAGTCCATATAACCGCTCATGCTGCAACCAACTCATTCTAAAAATCATTTTTATAACTTCAAACCCTAAAATATAATATAAAATACTACTATTTTTCTGTTCTTTATAATTTCGAGATAAAGATAACTCAGTTTCAAAACTCGAGTTAGGATGAGTTCTTAAATCTTGATTGATATGAATATGAAATTGCTGAGAGTATTTTTTCAATGTCATATCAGTCAGCTCTTTTTCTATGTGAAACATTTTGAAGTATTTGATGACTACTTCTTGAGAAACTTGACCAACGATAATTTTGGGAGCTAAGCCATTAGCTCTAGTTTTTTTGAAATATTTTGCTTTTGTTTTTCTAGAAACGGCACACATTCAATGACACAAAAACTCTAACTGTTTTGAGCAACAATCAATTTACACACAGTCTCGTTTTCTATGACAACTAGCGAGACTTAGACACAAAAAACTAACCGCATTTTTGCGAATATTGGCGGTTACGGAAGCTCAGGTAATCTGTGTTGATTTGAGAGAAACAGGGGAGTGTAACTGAATCAAGCTTAATTCTTTAGATAGAGTATCTGATCGCAACAGAGTTAAGGGTTAATATTGGGCAGTCAAAGTCCCCCGAAACATCTTAGATAATACTGATCCAGTGGTTACTCGTAAAGCATTGGTAAATTCAGCAGCTTAGTTCGCTAGCTGCAAGCGCGATCACTCCAGCGCACACTCAGTCATTAGAAACGCACCCGTTAAGTGCCCCCCAATATTCTATCCTCACTCAAGAAAGTTAGTTGGGTTGTGTTGAACAAAATGTTTCAAATATAAGGGGTCAAGTCCTTTGGGTAGGGAAAAGGGGAAAGGGGAAAGGGAAAAGGGAACCACCAGCATCAATGCTTCTTTTAGCAAAGCATGTGATTGAGGAAAAACCTAAGGGGTTTGACTCCTGCTGGTTCCTGGTAGTCTACAGGTAAAAGAGCCATCAAACTACTCTGCAATGCCTCTAGCACAGCATCCACAATCTGTCGTTTAGGGCGATTGGCTTGAGGAAAACGTAAGGGTTTGCCAAACCGAATGGTTAACGTCTTGCCTAGATAGAGATCTTGTGTTCCAATCAGCGCTACTGGCACTATCGGTACGCCTGCTCGTATGGCATAAATGGCTGTTCCCCGCTTTAGCGGCAAGTGTAATGTCCCCTCTGTTGTTCCCAGACGCCCTTCAGGAAAGAGAATCAATCCATCTTTGCGAGTTAAAATTGCTTGAACCGCACGGTCTATCTGTCTTAAGGTTGACACATCACTTCCTGACGGGACATCCTGTTCGATCGCTATTGCTAAATCAGCTAAATCCTCTCGTCCGGCTTTAGCGCCTGCCATGACAGCCATTTCTTCTTTCCACAACCGGGTTAAGGGAATAATACCACCGGACAGTTGCAGAATTTGGCGTTTCCACCAGTGGTTATAAAGGGTACGAGCATCCCCTAGTATGTAGTAGTAGGGCTGTGCTGGGACTTGGGTCAGCAAGAGAAACGGATCGATATGGTTGAGGTGATTAGCCGCTAAGATGGCTGGTTCTTGAGGGATATGTTCCGGATACTCGACCTGAACCCGAAACAGAGTATGAATGAGCGATCGCAAAATACACTGACGAACCCTACCACTGACTCTGGGTTCAGAGTCCTCCTGAGTAATGCTGGCAACTTGTTGGAGCGTGCTTTGAATCGTATCCTGGATTTTGCGATCGCGTGCTGCGGCAAGTCCCTCTTCTACTCGTTGGATAGTTGCTGCTGTAAGGGGGGGGAGTGTGCTCGATGATGTACTCCTATCCTGCTGCATGAAGATTCGTTAGATTTTTGTTGATTTTGATGAACTCAGGACATTGTGCCATTGGTGCCGTTTTCATCAACAACGTCACCGGAATGTTATTTGGCTCAATCATCGCTTTGAATCTTAGAAAAATGTAGTTTTTGATACCATAATACTGGGTGTAGGGCTTCACTTTTCGGTCTAAATTTAAAATCTCGAAATAATCATCTTCGGAGCTAATTTAAGCTCAACTTCATCGGAGCGATTAGAACATTCAACATTTGATGGCTGTACGCTTCACCGAAATGAAACACTAGGAAGTTAATGACTCAATTTAAAGCCTTGAAAAATAAAGAAATGATACAGCCGCTTTATTAAATAGCTCCGTGAGTGTAATAGGAAAAGTTTAACTGGGAAAGGAGGTCTAAAGGAGGGCACCATGACACGCCATACTGAAGGAACCTTAAACGGGGTTGGAGGATTAAAGCTTTACTACCAAAGCTGGTATCCAGAAGAGAAAGTACGTGCAATTTTGGTGATTGTACACGGATTAGGTGGTCATAGCGGCTTGTTCAGAAACATAGTTGAACACTTTATCCCCAAACACTATGCTATCTATGGTTTTGACCAGCGCGGTCATGG
>CBKWLJ010000509.1:0-6435 GCA_966675205.1 uncultured bacterium | reverse complement strand
GATTAGCCAATTCGATTCATACAAACACCGATAGAGTGAGAGTGATTTTCATCGATATAGATGCACAATGGCAACCTCCACATAGACCGTATAGCTGGACAATTATTCAGCGCCACACTGTTGTCAAGGAGGTTTATAAAAAAGTTAGCTTTTCGCCTGTCTTGAACCTTATTAAAAAACCTGTTGGAGTTGGAGTTTTATCGATGGCTGCTGTGGCGATCGCATTTTTTGTACCCCTCTCTTTCTTCTCTCATGCCAAGATTGATGCCTCCGTGGCAAGGTATTACAAACAGGCTTATCAACCGCTGAATGACTATGGATATAAAAGCGGGTCAGGACAATATCACACTGCCGCTATCAATTTCCAACGAATGGCTGATGCAGCTAACAATGAGTGCCTGAAAGTTTATGGTGAGACTATGGCGACATCTGCTCTCAATGCTGATGAGGTTCTCAAAAGAACCAGGAATCACCAGACAGCATGGAAGCAGTTTACAAGTTGGCAGCTTCAGTCTTGGGATGAGGCAGAACAATGTCAGTCAGAAATTATGGCTATTAGGTAGCGATCGCATTCTTCAACCTTAATTAGGAAAACACCATGAACTTGTATCAAACCTATGAAGTTAGCACATTGCATGAAGTAGACTTTCCAGCAAAGAACACTCCAACGACTATAGAGCAGGCTTTTGATTGTGCAGCTAGGCATCAAGCTGATAACTGGTTGACTTATGACTACGAAGGTGAGTTTATAGAGAGTTACGAGGGTTGTCAGGATAAATACAACTATGTGGTTCAGCCGTCCCCGTGGGGGATTGAGTAGACAAGTTCTCTAGAATCCCCTGACATTGGTGCCAATGCAACGCAGCGGTAGCCCGTCTCTGCGTGAAGAGAGTAGACAAGTTCTCTAGAATCCCCTCACATATCAGCGATCGCATAATCTCACTCCCCATCTTCCCAAATACTCATAAACTCATTTCAGTCCCCATCCGTCTAGGAAAATGGCTCAAACCCTCTTAGCCTCCTCAAGTCATTGATAAGTCCGCAGCATCTGATGTTTTTGCATGGTAGATTTTTCTGAGCGCTTTCTTGGCACGACAGGCTTGTTGCCGCAATGTTGTCTCACTTTGGGCAATCCCATCCTCTCTGACTAACTGTTCATGAACTTCCTTCCAAGAAAGTCCTTGAGCTCTTAAACGCAGAAGTCTTGCTGCATCAGGTTCTGTCTGTTCTAAGACTTTGAGTGCATTTATCAATGCTTTCCAGTTGTTTTCAATATTTGACATTGAAACAGCACTCTCTCCTATCGGTCTTAAGCAAGGCAGTAATTCTACCAATTCCGGGTCTAGAGTTTGTATTTTCTTTTGCTGGCGGCTGTGTTCTCGGATAATATTGAGAGAAGTACTCTTCAACCAAGAGTAAGGAGAACGGATAATTCCCCCAGATTGAATGTATTCTCGACCACGTAGGTAAGCGTCGTTGAGGATTTCATGAGCTTCATATTGAGTAGCTAAATTAAATTGCATGAGGCTTCTCTGAACAAACGAAATAGTGGAATAAGCATGAGGATTATCTTTTCCGAGTACTTCTACTACGGCGCTATCTAATGCTTCTTGTGGGGAAGATGCATATCGAGGAGGTTCTTTTGCTGTCATGGGATACTGGAAAAACCACTCGCAACCGTTAGTGAATAATCAGTAACCGGTGTGACAGTTGAAAGCTATTCCTTTGCGTGTGAGGGAGTCTCTTAGACGGATGCAACGGGACGCTTAAACTCCATGACTAGTGGTGAGGTAGTATTTCCCACCCTACTCGTAGCTTTGAGCGCTGGATGGAAAAAGATTGTTAAGAAATTTACAAAGAAGCAGAAGGCTCAAAGCAATCTTTACCAAACTTTTAAATAAAACGGTGTCACGAAGGGCGAACCTGTTTCACTAATCACTGGACTTATCTAAAGTCATTGCTGTGGACGAGGCTAAAACTTGCATCCAGCAGTCATTGAGGAAAGTGATTTTCCTGGCAGAGGGTTCATACCTCGTCTAGGCACCATTCGATTTGGGGATAAGTCTATCAGCACCACCTGCTGAACCTTTAATAACCATTGGACTAGCTTGGGAGAGAAGCAGTTATAAACATCATGGGAACGCAAAGTGATGAAAAACCTATGGGTGATATCGAGATACTAGTGGAGCAATCTCTGAAATATAAAGAGATCATCTACGAGTACTGTATGTTGGCATCACAGCGGGTGCTGACACAACAACAAGCAGAGCGCATTGAGGAAATTCTACAACAAGCCCAGTTTGACCCCTGGCTGGATTTTTTGATTGATGAAGCTGACCATATTTTGGCTCATGAATTAGGGTTGATTCAGGAACAAGTTATTGAGCAC
Source organism: uncultured bacterium (assembly GCA_966675205.1). GTDB lineage: Bacteria > Cyanobacteriota > Cyanobacteriia > Cyanobacteriales > Coleofasciculaceae > JBFLZA01. Next base: position 4,046 of record CBKWLJ010000509.1, on the reverse strand, counting down.
CAACTTCAGGAGTTGAAAAAGTCTATAGACCGATTTTGGTGTGAACAAGTTTTTCAGGAAATACGAAAACGCAATCACTTGAAAAAAGTTCAAAGGTACTTGCAATCTAAGGGATTGTATGATGGTGCTATAGATGGCTACATGGGGCCTCGTACTCGGACAGCAATAGAGTTGTATAAGCAGGAATTTCAAGTTAATTGTAAGAGTAGCAATTGCTTTGATATCGCAACGCGCTCATGCTAGGTAGAAAATGCTGGTTTAGACTTTTTTGGTTGGGAAAACTGTCGGAGGAAATATTTAGGGTGCAGGGAACATCCCAAATTTGTCAATTTACACGTTTCACCCCCCTTAATAAGGGGAGGGTTAGGGTGGGGTTTGCTCTTTATGCAAAAACGGGATGCTCCCTTTAGGGTGCATTCCACTAGAAAAGCCACAAAGGAATGGAATGTAGATAAATCAGAATAAATACAGCCCAGGCTGGACGGGTTTTGAACATCAGAAACTGGCTAAGAGTCAGGGATTATGGCGAAACTCGTCCTACAATTTTCTCTTTTTTTAGGTTTATTGGCTTAGTTGATTGTTTCTCAAACTGGGGGAATGGCGTCGTTCATCGAGAACGGCGTTTTTTTTAGCTTGTCACAAAAATTGTCAACTTTCACTAAAGAGTGAGGCATCCAATTTTAGGCTCTCAGCATGAAACCTGAATTTTTAGAAATGAGAAATGCACTCGAAGAATGTCCGAAGTGTGGGAAGCATTCGTTAGCTCAACAGGGTCATGATAAGTATCACTGTTTATGGTGTGGGTTTTATCGTGATATTTCCTCTTCTTCAGGAGAAGGGATGTTTTTGATTGCCACCCTCGTTTTACTAATTTTGATAGTGTTACTGGCTCTTCAAAGCAGTTCCAAAACAAATCAGTTGAGTCCGACTGACTCTTCTGGAGTTTCGGGCTTGGATGTGTCACCTGATGTGCCTTGGCTGTTTACTGTGCAGAACTAAACGGCTGGATTTGGCAGAATTTTAAGGAGATTTGTACTATGTTACGAAGTTTTGCTCTCATGTTGGTTTTGGGAACAACTCTTAATTTTCAGTGTACTTCTCAAGACTTGAAATTATCCCCTAATTCTCAAGAAACGACTCAATTCACTCAACCGATAAAGGCTGCAAAGACTTCCAGTACTCCTTCTGTTAAAAGTGTAGTAGCAACAACAACTAAAACGACAACAAAACCCGAAGCATCGGCAACGGTTTCACCGAAGACTACAACGAAAAATTTACCAGCTTGTGTGCAAAACAACTGTAATTGCAGTGATTTTTCGACTCAAAAGCAGGCTCAAGCGGTGCTGGATGCTTTTCCCAATGACCCGCATGGATTGGATAGGAATAAAGATGGTGTGGCTTGTGAAAGTTTGCCGGATTGAAGGGGAAGGGGGAAGGGGAAAAGGTTAAAGGGGAAAGGGTTATTTGGGGCAGAAATTCTCAAGACAATCTGGATAGCAATTGAAGGAAGGCTTTAACGATGTATATCTCAACTCGTGCTCAACGATTGCGGAACATGATGGTGGCTCTTTCTACAGGCAGTATTACTTTGATTATTTTGCTGATTGCTCCTTTGGGATTGGCGGCGGTGATTATTAATACGCTGCTGGTTACAGTTGCTACTTATGCTGTTTCTACTGTGGCTGATCGAGTAATTGCTTGGCTGTTGCCACCGACACAAGCTGAGTTGCTTTCACAGTTTCATCCGAATTCAACAAGTCTGCGTCGTCAGTCGCGGTTATCGTCGTTGATGGAGAGGCGGCGGTAATGAGAAGTTTGTATGTTTCTCAACAAGGGTGCTATGTGACGCTGCAACAGGAGACTTTAGTCATCAAGCAGGGTGAAACGATTCACGCTCAGGTGCAGTTGCCGCTGTTGGAACAGATTCTGATTTTTGGGAAGTCGCAGGTGACAACGCAGGTGATTCGCACTTGTTTGTGGCGGGATATTCCCATCGCTTACTTGTCACGGATGGGGTATTGCTACGGGCGAGTGATGCCGATTGAGCGGGGGTATCGCCAACTGTCTCGTTACCAGCAGCATTTAGGTGTCGTGGAGCGATTAGTAACAGCACGGGCGATTGTCTGCGCTAAGTTGAAGAATTCTCAAGTTTTCTTGCGGCGGCAGCGACGGTATCAAGACTCAGAACGGGTTGAACAGGTGCTACTCAGTCTGAAGTATTTGATCACTCAAGCGGCAGAGGCCGATTCTCTTGAACGGTTGATGGGGTTTGAAGGGGCAGGGGCAGTGCAATATTTCTCGGCGTTTGGGGAATGCTTGAAAAATCCGGAGTTTGTGTTTATGGGACGTACCCGCCGCCCTCCGGGAAATCCGGTGAATGCCATGCTGAGTTTTGGCTATCAGATTCTATGGAATCATTTATTGGCATTGATTGAAATTCAAGGACTCGACCCCTATCAAGCTTGTTTGCATCAAGGAACGGAACGTCATGCGGCTTTGGCGAGTGATTTGGTTGAGGAGTTTCGTGCACCTATTGTGGATTCTTTAGTGCTGTGGCTTGTTAATAGCAAGATTGTGGATGCCAGTTCGGATTTTATCTATCGCGATGGGGGTTGTTATTTGAATGATTTGGGGCGAACGAAATATTTGAAATTCTTTTTGCAGCGTATGGAGGAACCTATGCTTACAGATTCAGGAGAAAAGCAACCCCGTTGGGATTTACTCAATCAGCAAGTTAAGGCTTTTAAGCAGTTTGTGTATAGCCCTGCACTAACTTACCAGCCCTATAAACTTCACTAGGAAAAGTGGAGTGATTTAGTCAAAAATCAGGTTTTTCAATGTTATTTTATATCGTTGCCTACGATATTCCCTGCGACAAACGCCGTAAAAAGGTTTCAGATTTACTAGAGGGGTATGGCAAGCGAGTTCAATATTCAGTTTTTGAGTGTATCTTAACGGATTCTAAATATCGCGAATTGTGCCAGAGACTGCGAAAACAGGTCAAGTTGTCAGAAGATAGTGTGCGATTTTATCCGCTGTCTCGCCATACTCTCAACCAGATAGAGACTTGGGGGGGAGAACCTGTCACTACACTACCGGGTTCGATTGTGATCTGATTCTCCCCTCTGGCTTCATAGGGTAGGTTTTATGAAAACTGAAGGTTACACTCTAATTGAGCTGATAGTTGTCTTATGTTTGATAGGATTACTTTCAGCAATGACTGTGCCGTCCTGGTTAGCATTTTGGCAACGACAGCAGATACGCAGCGCGGCGAACCAACTCCAATCTGCTTTGACCTTAGCTAAATCACAAGCGTCTAAAGATTCAGTTCGCTATGCGGTTACAGTCTGCTCTAGTCAGTCTGATCAAGAACAGTCTAGCTGGATGAGATATAGTATTCATCCTTATGAGCAAAGTCCTGTGAGTTTTACGACAATTGAGAAGGTTTTGGTCGTCAAATCTACGGTGAGGCGATCGCCTGCTCGATACAATTTGCCAGACTATAAGGAGGGTGATTGCTATACGAGTTACCTGGGATTGTTCCCTGGAGATGGCTATGCTTTAGGATTTTTTTACCTCTCGTTGCCCAAACACAAGTATGTTTATCGGGTGGGGTATAACACTCTCATCGGTAATATTACGAGTTGTTCTGTAGTTTCTCTAGAAGAAGCTCAATGTCGGTAATAGTGGCTGTTCACAGTGACGAATGTTGCTTTGGTTGCGGGGGGGTCGGCAAATGGCTGAAATATTGATGATTTCGTTGACCCCACCGCTGACTTGTCCTGTAAGGGTTTCAGCCGTTTTTCACTAAGCTTTGGCAAAGATTAGGAGGAATTTTTCTGACCCCCCCGCAAACCGCCTCTAGAGGCTATACTGGAAGCGGCTTTCAAAGCTAGCACTCCCCACTCGCTGGGGAAACTAATTGAATGGAAACCTAGAATAGATTTATTTTGTCCACTAGGACCTGGGTTAGCTCCCCACTCGCTGGGGAAACTAATTGAATGGAAACTTCCTCAAGACACGGATCTCCAATAAAGGGAATCACC
>CBKWLJ010000508.1:0-6437 GCA_966675205.1 uncultured bacterium | reverse complement strand
CTGAAATCCCAGCAGTCTTTTTCTTAGGAATTTGGTTTGTACAGCAAGCTTTGTATGGTATTGCTAGCCTGAATGTACCGAGTAATATCGGCATGGAAAGTGGCGGAGTCGCTTACTGGGCACATGCGGGTGGATTTGTCTTCGGAGTAGTTCTCGGACCTCTACTAGGGCTGTTTTCTGAAGACTCTAGAGTTTGAGCTTTCGATGCCAAGTATTGCAGGTTTAAGTTCATCCCCCGACTGTTAGCATAGCGGGGCGTAGCTCAGTACGGGGGATTGGACAACGCCTCACCGCAAGTGCATATCATTAATTTTTTGTCAATAAACTTGTCTGGGAAGTGAGAAATCTATCTTTAGTGGGCAGTCACGTAAAGATAAATTAAGTTAGGTTTTTTCTAGTTTCGTAAATAAATAGGAAAAACACCAGTGGTTCCCTTACGTGATGAAAACCCGATCAAAATAACTCCCTATGTCACTTATGCCCTAATTGCCGCTAATATTTTGATTTTTATCTATGAACTCACTTTAGCTCCACCTCAACTCAATGGCTTTTTTCATCTTTTTGCCGTCGTTCCGAAAGAGTTCACAGCAAGTTTAAACGGCATTTCCGTGGCTCAACCCGTGCCAGAAGCGCTGACTTTAGTAACCTCACAGTTTTTACATGCAGGATTTGCCCATGTTGGTTTCAATATGTTGTTCCTTTGGATTTTTGGCAACAATATTGAAGAGGAACTCGGTAGCATCAAATTCTTGCTGTTTTATTTGACTTGCGGCGTCTTAGCAGCTCTAACTCAATGGTTCTTCTCCGCTTATTCTGAAATTCCTTCTTTAGGCGCTAGTGGTGCGATCGCAGGAGTGATGGGAGCGTACATTCTAAAATTCCCGAATGCTAGAGTTGTAACGTTGCTGCCACTTGGTTTCTTTTTTACAACCATTAGAGTTCCAGCAGTCTTTTTCCTCGGTTTTTGGTTTTTACAACAAGCTTTTAATGGTATTACCATGCTGGAAGCACCGGCTAATGTCGGGATGGAAAATGGTGGAATTGCCTACTGGGCTCATGCTGGAGGCTTTGTTTTCGGAGCCATTCTCGGTCCATTGTTGGGGTTATTTGCTTCTGATACCAAACCACCAGCCTATACTACAGAACCAAAATCCTACTAGTGCAGCGTGGCAGAAGCACCCCACTTGTTCAAAAAGTTAAAAGAACTTTCACAGATGTGTATATGTCAGCACTCACTCAGAGCAGTGTGAATGGTATTACACAGCTAAACTGGAATCTTGAGCCTTTTGAAATAGTAGAAAAACATCAGCCATCTTTTTCAGGAGTAGAAGATGAAGCTCTGTTTTTTCTCTATGAGTTTTTTGGGTAACCTTCTATGCCTAACTACGCTAGCAGCGATCGCAATCACTCATTCAGCCAAGGCACTTGCCAAAGAGCCTCAAGAATTAACCTCAATTAGGTATCAAGTACCTTTGCAGATCCAGGGACAATTAGAAGGAAGCCAAGCAAGATGTTGCACCAACACTTTTCAGCGTTTTAGCCAAGGCTATATTTTGGCAAGAAATTCCGACAACTCTCCACCTATCCCTGAATTGTCAGGAGGAAGCCGATAGCATCCCAAGTGTGATTGAATCCAATTAAATAATCTTCGTTAAGACTGTAATGGCGATATTCCAGCAAATTTGATAACGGCTAATTAGGCAGATTTGATAAGAACACCGCTACAATCTTGATAACTACTCGCTTGTTTCAGATTAATGCATCGATTAAAGCTCTGTACCATCTAATTTCTTTTGAAGAATATCACATTTGTTTAGATAGTTATCATACAAACTCCCCGTGTCTGGGGTGTCTGCCCTTACAAGGGGCATTTAAACGGAATCCACAAATTGACGGAGAGGGGGGGATTCGAACCCCCGATGGCTTTGACACCATAACAGATTTCGAGTCTGCCGCATTCAACCACTCTGCCACCTCTCCAGGTAGGGTTTATGACCCTCTATTTATATTAGTCTTAGGGTGACTTGATAGCCAAGTAAATTGGCATCATACAACCTTTCCTGTCTACTATACCAGTTTCCTCAGGGTTACTGTTAGAAGTTAATTATTCTTTTAGGGAGTAAAAGCTGCATTTTTGTCAATAAGACTCTCCTAATAGTAGCAAAACTCAAAATATTAGCCCTCAAAGAAGTGGCGCATCTCTATTGGTTGCCTCAAGGGTTGTTTCAAATCCTTCTTGAGGAGTCCACTGAATTGCACCATCGCGGCCTGTCCAGTAGAGTGGGATTTTAGATTTTTGCAGTAACTGTGCAGCATCCAAGTCTACTACTGGTGAAGAAGCGATCGCAACGTCGGGTTGAAGCGCTTTTAACAACTCGGGAGATAAACTTTCTCCAGACCACCACAGCACCTGAACCGGTTCAATGTTTCGGGTGCGAGCTAACTGCTGTTGAAACTCTGTAGTCGTTTCTCCCAAAAGTAACCAAGCTTGGTTGCGGATTTGCAACTGTAATACAGGTGGCTCAGCATTGATTAATTCTATAGATGTAGAACCCAAAGACATTTTTTGCCCAGCAGATACTAGCTGATAGTTTCCTTTTCGGGATTGAACGGCAGTGGCAATCGATTGAGACTCAGCTAATGGAGATTGGGTTGCCGCGCTATCGTAAAACGTCCTAACGGGTAAGCTTTGCAATACCTGTAACCAACCACTCCTGAAGCGCAACTCTGATTCAAGCGCTATCGCCCAATCAATTTGATTAACCCCTTGTTTTTGTAAAAAGGGTAAGACTGTAAAAGTCGCTGTGTCCGCTTCTCCACTATTAACTAACGCTACTTTTCCTTGGTCTTGAATAACCAGAACTTGTTCTTGGTCTGTCGCTAATACCGTAGTTTTATATTGCGATAGCTTGGTCTGCCAAACTGGAAATGCTACCAAGCTGATAGCAACTAGACCAACCAATAGCCAACGCCGTTGCCACTTTTGGTTAAGACTAATGAACCCAATCAGAGCATAGAGAAGTAGGAGTTGTACGAAAGAAATTGTGCCAACCGCCACTGAACTACCTGGCAAACGGTTGAAAAATTGCACCAGTTCTATCAATAACTGAGTCGGGTAGTATAGTAACCAAGCAAGAGCACTGCCTACTATTGGCCAGATTAGAGCTGCTAGAGCACTAAAGATGCTACCAATACTGATAACGGCAACGAGTGCGGCAGCAATGAGATTTGCAGCAATGCTATAGGGCGCAATTACATTAAAAACATACAGCTGCAAAGGTAATGTCCATAAAGCTGCTGCAACCGTAATCGCAATCAGAGATGCGATCGATAATGGTAACCAGTTCAGTTGCTTGGTTAGAAATGGGGCTGTAACTAGCAATCCCAATGTTGCCAAAAAGCTCAACTGAAAGCCTAAATCCCAAATCCACAAAGGGTTGAATAGCAGTAATAAAGTTGCAGCAACCAAGAGCGAACCCAATGGCTTAACCTTACGTTGTGTTACCAGAGCGACTAAAGCGCCAAAACCCATAATCGCTGCTCGCATTACTGAAGGCTGTAATCCTGTTAAGCCAACAAAAACAATCAAGGCAGCAGTACCCAAACCTAGCTGTGTTTTCACTGAAAAACGCTTAGTTAGTACGAGTACCAAACCCAAAATCAACGATGTCTGAGTTCCCGAAGCAGCTAAGGCGTGAGCTAATCCAGCTTTAATAAATGGGTCTCGGATATTGTAAGGAATATCTACTGCTTGGTTCCCTAGCACAAAAGAACTGACAATCTGCCCTGTGGGACTACCCAAATAACGAAGTTGGGCTCTGATAATACGTTGCCGTAGTTTCCACCATCTCCACTTCGGCTGTTGTCCTTCATCCAAAAGATTAACTTGCCGTCCACTAAAACCTGCAAAAGCTCCTTCTTTTGCTAAATAGGTCTCAAAATTAAAAGCACCTGGATTAAAAGCTGGTTTAGGTTTGTATAAAACCCCAGTAATAGAAATCGCTTGACCCGGATAGAGACCCGTGGCTTGTAGCATAGGGACTGTTACATACAGCTTGCCTGTAACTTCCCGAGTCGCTGCACCGACTTGATTTCGACTTTCAATCTCACTAAGTTGGGTTGCCTCTAACCAAAACTGCCCTTTAGAAGATCGAGTCAGGCGAGGTATATTTTTGACCTTACCCTGAATGGTAACTACTTGCTCCTGCACAGAGACATTAGCAGAGCGAACAAACTGGCTGATGTCATTTGACGCAGGTTTCGGCACTCGTGCTTGAAAATAGAGAATCGCTAAAGCTCCTACCAGTCCAGCCACTAACCAGAGTCTCGATTTGGGACCAGTGCGCCAAAACCGGGGTATGGTCATCGCTGTCACTATGCCAAGAACAACGATTCCCGAACTCAATAGAGCAGTTTCTGTCCAAGGAACGTTACGAGCTGGCGAACCTAGAACCGCTGTTGTCAGCAGCCCAAAAATATACGCCAAACTAATCAAAGCACCACTGGCAGGACTCATCAGATTGCTAAACCTAGCTTCAACCCCAGCACCGCATGAAGAAACATTAGGCAAAGTGCTGTACTTCCCAAGTAGGCATGAATACTACGCATTACAGGTTTATTGGTGCCAAAACCGAGCAGAGAAATCACACTATTCAAGGTTAATAGAACTAGCACAATTGACCCTGTCCAAAAGTGAGGGCTTTCTAAAATGGGTTGATGCTGCATTACTAGAGACAAAATTCCTCCGGTATAACCAGCAGCCATGAACAGAAACATCCAAGGAGCTATTTTACGATGATCGACTCGGCTTTCAACAGACTTTACTTTATCAGCCACTATTCGCCCTCGCCATCCTGTCAATCCGACAAAACTCCCCATTACAAAGACGACAATTGACATCATGACGGGGTGTCCCCAATGCACAATTGGCTCAGGCAGTCCCAAATTCCGAAACTGATTGGCGATCGGTTCTAACAAATCGCTTAAGCTAGCTAATAGCATTCAATTTCCTCCCTAGAGTAAATCCTACTGTTTTGACAGTACTCTTTTCGTGAATTATCTATACTGAATTAAACTGCTCTCACTGCAGTGTGGATTTCGGGCGTTATCTAAGTCAATTGCCTTTACAAAACAAGCAATTTGTTATTTAACTTTTTTCTTTTGGGATAAATCGACAAGCCTATCGTATAATTATTTTAGCTGATGTAAAACAAGCTTTATGCGAAGTGGTGTTGTTTTAAGCTTGTCGCAAGTAAAAGCAGATTCATTAAAATTGAGAATCGTCAAAGTAATTGTTCTGCTTAAACTCTTGTTGTAGCATTAGTTCAACACCAAATCTTTTATTGATTACTGTCCCACAAGCAGTTAGTTATCTTCACTTGTCCTGAATCAAAGTGTCGGCACCTTAGTAGGACAGTGTCTATTCAGAAGTGGAAAGTTTAACGCCTCCCGTTGTTGTAAATAGAGTTGAGCCACTCGTCTTGCTCGATTACGAATTCTACCAATATAACGAGTCCTCTCAGTTACTGAAATAACACCTCTAGCATCCAGCAAATTAAATGTATGAGAACATTTCAGAACGTAGTCAAGTGTAGGTAAAACTAATCCTTTCTTGCTGAGTTGTTCCGCCTCTTCTTCATAAAGACCAAAGAGGGTAAATAGCAAATCTGGATTTGATGCCTCAAAATTATAGGTACACTGCTCAACTTCTCCCTGAAGATGAACATCGCCGTAACTAATATGTTCATTCCAGTTGATTTTAGTGAAAGCATCAACGTTTTGCAGATACATCACCAACCGCTCTAGCCCATAAGTAATTTCAATTGAGATCGGACGACAATCAATTCCTCCACACTGCTGGAAGTAGGTAAATTGAGTAATCTCCATTCCATCTAACCAAACTTCCCATCCTACGCCCCATGCGCCTAAAGTTGGAGATTCCCAATTGTCTTCGACAAAACGAATATCATGCTCTTCTGGGTGAATCCCTAGTGCTTTGAGGGAGTCTAAATAAATCTCCTGAATGTTATCAGGTGATGGCTTAATTAGAACTTGGTATTGGTAGTAATGCTGATAACGATTGGGATTTTCGCCATAGCGTCCATCTGTGGGGCGTCGGCAAGGTTCTACATAGGCGACTGACCAAGGTTCTGGACCAATCGCTCTTAGAAATGTATGAGGACTCATCGTGCCTGCGCCTTTCTCTGTGTCATAAGGCTGAGCAATCAGGCAACCGCGATCGCTCCAAAACTGGTGCAAAGAAGCAATGACTGACTGAAAATTCACAAATACCTCCACTCATTCATAATTTATTGTTGCGTAAATACCGTCAATACAACGTTAATACTGTGTTTGATGCCTGTGTAAAAAAAATGGGAAAAGGAGTTGACACTTACTGAGTGATAGGCTAAATTGGTAAATGCGCTCGAAAACAGCAA
>CBKWLJ010000507.1:0-6461 GCA_966675205.1 uncultured bacterium | reverse complement strand
CTGCGTCTTGGCGGTTGAAGAATCTCGCGACTGTATACCGTCTGGCATCGGGTAGGAGTCGGATAATTGCCCAAGGACGGGAGTAGTCTTCAGCTTGCGAAGTGCGTTGTGGCAGAGTTTTCATGGTTTGCCCCCGGATGCTGGTTAAGGTGTGTTCAATAAGTTGCCAAAGCTGTTCTCGTTGGGGGTTGGTATGGTTGGGTATCAATGTCCAATCGCTGACGGGTGTTGGTAGCCAAGCGAGGACGTAATCTTCCTGACCCTCTTTGCAAAGTTTCCAAGATAAGCGTCGAGTCTGTTTGCGGCATAGATAACCCTGTTGGCGCAAGGTTGCACAAATGCTCTCGCCTTCTGCTTGAAGGCGCAGCCAGTCGGAGTGTTTCATTGTCAAAATCTGGGTAATGTCTTTAGGAATAGCGATCGCTAGCGCTCTTTTTAGCGATCGCCTGTAAGGAACTTGTTTGACTGACATATGTGAAATTCAGTCTTTTGTATTTTATGTATGCAATAATCAAAAGTCAATATCACATTTACATATATGAGATAATTCAGAAATAGGTTATGGCACATCCAAAAAAGCATGACGAGCAAGCGCGGCAGACCAAAGTCAGCCAGAGAAAACGCAAAAAACGTATCGCTGATGATCACCCCGCAGGGGTGGACGCTTCTGCAATCTCAAGCGCAGCAACTGGGGATAACGAGGTCAGAACTGGTGGAGCGATTCGCCAGAGGGGAGATTCAGGAGAACCTTTCAGAACTAGCCGAAGAACGATTTCTGGGGGAATCCTTCGCCAACTGATTGAGGAAAACAGCATTCAGTTGGCTCATTACAAGTCTGAAGTGGAAAGGCTGGAAAGAAGGCAGCGCCAGCTTGAAGTACTGTTTGAAGAGTTAAGGGTAAAGACTGGGGAAGATCTCGATGAGGAAGAGATTGGCGATCACATGGATGAAGTCAGCGACAAGGAAGAATAGAGCTGGTGGGTTTGGTGAGTCTAGAAGGGTTGGATTAACAAAAGTAGATGTTGGGTTTCCTGCGTCAACCCAACCTACAGGCGATTTGCGATCGCACTACGAAACAAATGTCTCCCCCTGAACTAGTCTCTTTTCTTAAGTTGTTGGAAGCCTTGAAAACTTGTCTTCTAAGTATGAATTAAGACTATCGTAGTAATCTGTAGATTCTGGTATAGTGTCGTCACTTACTTGCAACAATGCAATAATGCTTTTGCGGACGTAGGGGTAAAACATTTTGAACGCATCGCCAATGGTATTGTAATCATATGCCGCATCACCATGTGCTATCGCATTCCTAATTTTTGAGTATCCTGTAATGCTCCTGTCATTCAGTGAAGCAGCGACCTGGCTATACTCTGCCTTTGATTTTGATAGAATACAACACAAGCGCCTGATCGCCCGATTAACAGGCTCTTTGCTGTCAGCTTTAAACATCGCTTCAAATGCAATTGCAAGCATTATGTAACCATGCTCCCATCGCTCTACCCTCAAGGAATACCAATGATAAGATATGGCAAGCTTTAGCACACGCCTGTATTGGGTATCCTTGCCCCAGCTATCACTAAGGAGTAGTTGGAGACTTCTCCTGCAACTGTCAAATTCTACTGCTGTAAATTCAGAAGCTTGAAGTGGAATGCTGTCGAGAAGGGTCGGGAATTTATCAGATACCCAAGACGACACACTGGAATGGCGTTGATCTGCTCTATTTGTATTAAAGATGTAGATATCGTAGTGTATTGCTCCTCTTGTAGTGTGTAAGCGCAATGCTTGCAGACAATGCTCTCTAAGTTTACCTAGCTCCGGAGTATCACAGACAATATACTTTGGGTCGTTTGGATCTCCAACTTCTTGATAATAGTCAAGTACCAAGAAGCACTTTGTAGGCGTAAAATGATGACGTTGGTGCTTATGAATATCCTTTAGCCTCTGCTTTGAATCTTCAGATGCGTATTCCATCAATTCACTGTAGCTATGCTCAGAGAGCATCGCATCTGCTGAGATACCTTCTAACTGATATTCACGAATATTTATTTCGTACTTACAGCCTAAGTAGTCGCCTGTACAGACAAAAGTATCTCCGCTCGTAGTGAAGTGGAATAGAGGAATGATGACGCGAAACATTACGTGGGCATCAAATATAGTCGATTATCAAATCAGTTTTTGCAGCAGGGGAAACAAAGTAATTCATAATTAGGGACTTTCATCTTTTCGCTCCAACGAAGTACTACGCTGAATTTTGGGAGCAAGAGCTTGATTTTCTTGCATAACCCTGATCAGAAATCGTAGAGCCTCATTGACTGCCTCAGCATTAGGAAACATCTCTGCAACATCAGGCTCTAAGCGTACAGTTGTCCCACCAAAACTCTTCCGTTCAGAGCCTAACTTTCTGACTCGTAGACTCTTTAAGTCATATTCTGACCTCATATCATCTTCCATTTCTGGCTCAACCCTCTTCATACGCTTCTCGTTCGGCTCGTGTTACTTCTCTTGCGCTAATCAGGCGAATAACATCTCCTCTCTCGGTATAGGAGACAATCAGCAAACGTCCCCGGTTTGACTCTCCAACAATAAGGTAACGCTCCTCATCCTCAGAGTGGTCTGGATCGTAGAAGTCAACATAGAGCGGATCATCGAAAACGGTTTTGGCTTCCTCAAACGAAACTCTGTGCTTTGACAGATTCGTTGCCGCCTTGTTTTCGTCCCATTCAAAATTCATGGAATGATTGTAGCATCAAGCATTTGAGAGGCGATCGCGCAATGGATACCCGATTAAACTACCGAGACATCATTAAACAAATACTACAAGAACACGCTCAATATCGAGCTTCCCTGCTTGACAGCTACGACTCGCAAGTTCTATTTGATGATGAGCGAGGACGCTACTTAGTCTTAGATATTGGCTGGAGTGACGACAAGTATCTACATACTACGCCCATTCACCTCGATTTAATCAACGATAAAATCTGGATTCAATATGATGATACCGAGGAAGGGATTGCTACCGATTTACTAGAAGCAGGCGTTCCCAAACAAGATATTGTACTGGGTTTTCGCCATCCCAAAATTCGGGAATATACAGGCTTTGCAGTGGCTTGATTGGATGATTACTCAATCAGAGTCGCTACAAATTGAGTTGATGCTCTTGTTACCTAACATCTACTTCCGTCTAAGAGCAATGCCAAATGTAGCGATCGCATTTCAGCGTTGACGAGGATAGCGATGCTCCTACTCTAGCCGCTAAGAAGAGCGCACTTCCAATTCAGTTTTTCCGACTTGGCTAGCAAACAGGTTTACGATTTGCTCCTCTGTTGTCTTCTGTTGTAACTCGATATCTGCCGAGTAACCTTCGTCATAAAAGAATAAGGGGTATTTGGGATCGATAAGCGATCGCAACCACAGAGAAAACTTAGCGCAGTCGGCTACATCTCCATCAAGGATTACAGCCTGTCCTGTTTTCTCCAAAGCTCCCTCTAAATCTCTGCCTTCCATAGAGATAATCCATTCCAAAGAATATTCCCTCTGAGGATTTTTGATCGGGCGAATCTCAACCTTGCGCCATTGAGATTTTAGATGAGTAGCTAATTGTGTCGGGTCGATTATCAAATCAGTTTTTGCAGCAGGGGAAACAAAGTAATTCATAAGTCATTTTGGCTTTCACTCTTCAATTTTTCACTACAACTCGCCCTGAGATACTAAAACGAATTAGTAAGTTTTCAAAAAAGGCTACAGCTCTCGCTTCATTGGTAATCACCTCAAGACCAATTACCGGTGTATTAGGGTCGTTAATTACCGCAGCATATCGCAGAAATTCATCCTCAATGCGGACAAGTATTCTCTCTCGCATAAAGTCGGGTATTTTTGACCCTTCTACAAACGGGCTTCTATCAGGTTGCTCGATAAATTTTGATTCTAGCAAGAAGCCATCTTCTGCTCGTATCCCATCCGCCCAAATTTCCTCCCCTCCATCTCTTACCTTAATCTCCTGTGAACCACAATGTCTAATTTGGTATTGATCATTAGGACTATAGCTTGGAGTTGGTCGTCTGGGAAAAGAGCTTATCCATGTCTCAATAGTTTCTCTTAGAGATGAAACTTCACTATTTTCACTGTCATCACTTTTGATGGGTAGCGGCTCCCTGCAATTAGTTAAAGATTTCTAATTATATGCTTTTGAGCCTCACTGAAAGTAGAAACCGCTTTTTGAGCAGAAAATCGCATTTCAGCGTTGACGAGGATAGCGATCGTTCAATTTATCAATTGCCCCAGATCCCAATTGATAGGCATCAGAAATGCACTCGGTAAAGATAGCATTCAAGTCAAATGCAGGGAAAAACTGACTCTGTTCAACGAGGATGTAGCGCTCATTCTGAAACTGGTAGATATCAATCTTCTGTCGCCGGAGAATCCAAAGTTCGCTGACTCGATAGGGCAGATAATCATCAACACTGGTGAATGAGGTAACATCACATTCAATTGCTAAATCCGGTGGAGGGTCGTTACTCCAATCAATCCCACGTTTTCCCACCACAGGTAGCTCACCGATGTAGAAAAAATGGTCAGGGATGACACCGCTATGCTCCGGCAAATCCATCGTAGTTTCATGGTAGGAATCGAACCGCAGTCCCCGATGGCGTAGCAACACTTTTACCATATCCACAATAATGTCGAGTTGCTTACCATGTTCGGGCAAAGGAACCATGAGCAGCAGTTCTCCATTGCGATATTTAACACGAGGGGAAGTGCGATCGCCTAAATGTTCCAGCAATGCTTGATAGTCCTGCCAGGTTCCAGGGACTCTCACCACTGCACCTGCTGGCAACTCAATGGCATCGGGTTTGACGATTACATTAATCATCGACGGTCTACTTGATCAGCTAAAAACATTATCACCCTTGAATACAAGGAGCGCCCCAGGAACGAAGAGCAAGCGCTTGTTATAGATGAAAGCAGTACACAGGCGCTGTAGGGGAGAAGCATTGGGACGACTCCCTAGAGTTAAAAGACTGAAAGTTCAGTATCCCAATGCTTCGCCCAGCTTTAACTGTTTTGTCACAATCAGTTTCAGTCCATGTCATGGCACTTAATCATAAATAGCGATCGCTCGGTATAATTCCTCAGTATCTTCTCCTGATACTTCTCAAGTGATTGCAATCTACCCAGGCAGTTTCGATCCGATAACCTTAGGGCACCTCGACATCATCGAGCGTGGCTCTAGACTGTTTGACCAGGTGATTGTTGCCGTACTGTGCAATCCTGGTAAATCCCCCTTGTTCGCCGCACAAGAGCGGGTTGAGCAAATTCGCCGATGTACACAACACCTGTCAAACATAGAAGTGGACAGCTTTGACGGCTTGACGGTGGAATACGCAAGACTAAAGAATGCTAAAGTGCTACTGCGAGGGCTACGGGCAGTTTCAGACTTTGAAAAAGAACTCCAGATGGCTCACACCAATCAAACTCTCTGGGATGAGATTGAAACCGTTTTTCTCGCTACCTCTAACGAGTATAGTTTCCTAAGTAGTAGCGTAGTAAAGGAGATAGCTAAGTTTGGCGGCTCCGTCAATCATCTTGTTCCCCAGCAGGTTGCCCTAGAGATATACCGATGTTACACCGAGACCCATCCCGGAGCGACCCCCCTGATCGCGACGAATCCAACAACTCAGGTGAACCGCCCATCAACGGATCGAGAGGTGTAGATATCCAACGGGAACTCAACCGGATTGAAGAAATGCTCTTTGAGAGCTGGCATATTCCTCTCACCAAACGCACTGTAGTGGATGAAGAGGCATTGCTGGCTCAACTCGATTTGGTGCGAGAAAATCTACCTCCAGCGTTTGAAGAAGCTGAAAAAATCGTCCGTCAGCGGGAAGAGATTCTCCTGCAAGCCGAAGAATATGCCCAAGAAATCATGGAGGCAGCAGAGCGACGTGCCGACCAAATTTTGGATGAAATGGGCATCATTCAACAAGCAGAACTCGAAGCGAACCAAATCCGTAAACGAGTACAGCAAGAATGTGAAACCATTCAGCAGCAAACCCTAGCTGATATCGAACGGATGCGCCTGCAAGCCCAGCAGGAACTCGAGCAGATGCGCCAAATGGTTCTAGCCGAGTGTGAGGATATTCAAAACGGTGCCGATGATTATGCCGATGCCGTTCTCAACAGCATTGAGCAACAGCTCACTGATATGCTGCGAGTGATTCACAACGGTCGCCAGCAGTTGGGGACTGAACCCATCCCGGATTATGCCTCTAATGATATAGACCCTGCCACTGGACTTCCCCGAACCTCTCCGCCACCTCCTAAGAAAAGTTAGCCCAAGCTGATGTATGGAGAAGTAGAGCAGTAACACCGTTCGTCATCATGTGGGGGCAGGTCTTGTACCTGCCCTTCCTGTTTATCGGGCATCCACATGTTTATCGGGCATCCACATGTTTATCGGGCATCCA
>CBKWLJ010000506.1:0-6487 GCA_966675205.1 uncultured bacterium | reverse complement strand
CTCAAGTTTTACCATCAGGCTTTGCTTCACGGAGCCGAAATTTTTGTGTTTCCTACTCATATCATTCCCCGGAGTTCTAAAGCTCTCAATTAATTCTCGCCCAATAAAAGCCTAGACCGTTTAGGGCTTGTCCAAACATAACTCCTGTTGGCAAAGATAGGGTGCGTTAGGTGTACCGAAGCGCACCCTCTTCTGTATCATCATGGGTGCAGCGATCGCACTCTTCAAGTACAGCCAACGAGATTGCACTGCTAAACCACAGGATTAACGGGTCGTTATCTGCCCAAAAAAGCTGTGCGATCGCTCCCACACCCTCCCAGTCAAGCTAGGGAAAGCGAACCCAACACTGGGGATTTGAGAGAAAGGAATGAAAAAATAAAATAAGTACATTTACGCAAAGATAAGAGAAAAATGGCAAGACCCACACAAGCCCATATGTCCAAAACCATCAGAAAGAGTAAGCCGGAAGCGTTTAAGGACATGACCAGAAACCAAATGGAGTACTACATGGGCGCAAAGTTAATTGAGGTTGGCGTTAACCCGAAATCAGCCATTTATCGCTGGTCGATCGAAACCAAGGGTACTAATGAAGTCTGGACATATAGTGCGTATTGGGGTGATTCCAAAGAAGAGTTGTTGAAAAAAGAGCAGGAATCGCCAAGCAATTCCTAGAGCGACAATAATTCTAAAGAGCCTGCTCCAGGCAGGCTTTGAATGTTGAATGCAATAGCGCCAGACTTATCTAAAACGAACCTTGCTCGGAATCTAGTAGTTCGCTGTCGTTAGAGGTAAATGTGTTGATGAAGCCTACTGAAGACCTCGCTACAATATGACCACTAGCTAAAAGTGGAGGTACAGTCATCTTGGTACAACAATTACCAACTGATACCGCACGAACCATCATTTACCCTGACAGCGATGGTCAATCCATGGCAGACAGCACTAAACAGTTTCGCTGGATTGTTGTGATTAAAGAAAACTTAGAACTGTTGTTTGCTAATCATCCTGATGTATTTGTCGCAGGTGATTTACTCTGGTATCCAGTCGTTGGAGATAACAAGACTCGCCAAGCACCCGATGCAATGGTTGTTTTTGGCAGACCAAAAGGAGATAGAGGTTCTTACAAGCAATGGGAAGAAGATAACATCCCCCCTCAAGTTGTTTTTGAAATCCTCTCTCCTGGCAACCGCCTCAAAGCAATGGCTCAGAAATACAAGTTCTACGAACGCTATGGTGTAGAGGAATATTACATTTACGATCCAGACGAAGTAGATTTAATCGGCTGGCTGCGCTCTGGAGAGGATTTCGATGTAATTGAGGAGATGAACGGTTGGGTTAGTCCTCGTCTAGGGATAAGGTTTCAGCTAACCTCTGATAACCTAGAAATTTTTTCCCACTCAGGAGAACGGTTCTTCACTTTTGTTGAGCTGGCTCAACTCAGGGCACAGGAACGCCAACGTGCTGAACAGGAACACCAACGCGCCGAACAGGAACACCAACGTGCCGAACAGGAACGCCAACGTGCAGATGAAGCACTGATCCAATTAGAACAGGAAAGACAGCGCTATCAAGCCTTAGAGGCGCTCCTGCGAGAACGAGGAATCAACCCAGAGCAGTTGTAGTGTCCAATTGCTCCTCAAGCACTGAAATATTTAGCTACTGGGTGATAAGCAACGATCGCAGTGGTAGATTGTTCAGGATACAACTGTTCGCTTTCATCCATGTAAAGGTTAATGCGATCGCATCCCAACAACTCCAACTGCTTGAATTGGTCTTGAATATTTGGACAAGCCGGATATCCAAAACTATATCTTGACCCTTGATATCGCTGAGCTAAAATATCCCGAATATTATCCGGTTCCTCACTAACAAAGCCCAATTCCCGACGAATTCGAGCGTGTGTCCACTCCGCCAACGCTTCTGCTACCTGCACCGCTAACCCGTGGAAATACAGATAATCCGTATACTGGTTAGAGTCAAACAGCTTCTTGGCGTATTCAGTTGCAACCTCCCCAACCGTTACCGCCTGCATTGGGAACACATCCACAACCCCAGACTCCTTAGGCGCATAAAAATCAGCAATGCAAAGGCGACGCAAAGAACGCTGTCGAGGAAACTCGAAGGTTGCGACAACCCCCTCTTCTCCTCCCTTTACAAAGGGGGGGTTGGGAGGGGTAGCCGGATCGTAAATATATAGAGAATTCCCTTCAGACTGACAAGGAAAATACCCATAAATCACCTGAGGATGCAATAACTTCTCCTCAACAATTCGCTGCTTCCAATCTTCTAGAATTGGGTAAACCTTCTCTTGCAAAAACGCATCATACTCTTCCCGTGATTGCTCCTTGGGCTTGCGGAACTGCCACTGTCCGGCAATCAACGCCTGCAAGTCTAGATACCCAAAAAGCTCTTCTAACGGGATATTTTCGGGTTGCAAAACTTGAGTGCCCCAGAAGGGAGGCGTTGGACGTTCAATATCAACAGCAACTGCCTCAGAACGCTGAGTATCCTCCTCTCTTGTGGGGTGGGCATCTTGCCCGCCCTTCTTCAACCCTGAATCTGCCTCTGATGAAGGCAGGCCAGACACCTGTTCTCCAAGAGGTGTATGCCCATTTTCTTCTACTTCATCCAAAAATCCTTTTAAATCATCCCAGTTACTAGCCGCTTTCGCAGGCATTAATTTATCCATGAAGTGCAAGTCAGAAAACGCATCTTTGCCATAAATCACCTTCCCTTTGTAAGTGTTTTGGCAATCCTCATGGACGAATTTGGGAGTTAGCGCTGCACCACCTAAAATCACGGGAACTGTAATTCCCCGCTCGTTAAATACCTCCAAATTTTCTTTCATAAAAGCAGTGGATTTTACAAGCAATCCACTCATGGCAATGCAGTCAGCTTTATGCTGTTCGTAGGCATCAATAATGTTATCAACGGGTTGTTTAATACCCAGGTTAATTACCTTGTAACCGTTGTTAGAAAGGATGATATCTACCAGGTTTTTCCCAATATCATGGACATCCCCTTTAACGGTGGCAATCACAACCGTTCCCTTGGCATTATTGCCACTTTCTTCTTTTTCCATGAATGGCTCTAAATATGCCACTGCCGCTTTCATGGTTTCCGCCGATTGTAAGACAAAAGGAAGTTGCATTTGCCCGGAACCAAAGAGTTCCCCTACCACTTTCATGCCGTCAAGCAGGAAAGTATTAATGATTTCGAGAGGGGGATACTGTTCTAATGCTTTGGCTAGCTGTTCTTCTAAGCCTATACGTTCGCCATCAATAATATGACGCTTGAGGCGTTCTTCGACCGGGAGGGTTTCGTCTTGGGAGCGATCGCGTTTTGTAGTCTTCCCTTCAAACAGAGTGGTAAGCTCTGCCAAGGGGTCATACGTGCAAATATCCCCATCAAATTGCCGTTCGTCAAAGATTAACTTCCGGCAGACTTCTTGATGTTCTGGCTCAATTTTCGCCAAAGGTAGAATCTTACTCGCACTGACAATTGCCGCATCCATTCCTACTGCCATTGCCTCATGCAGGAACATGGAATTGAGGACGATTCGTGCTGCTGGATTCAACCCGAAAGAAACATTGGAAACGCCCAAGATAATGTGGCATCCTGGGAGTTCTTCCCGAATCTGGCGAATCGCTTCTATTGTGGCTTTCCCATTGGTTCTATCTTCTTCAATTCCTGTTGAAATCGGCAGCGCGAGGGGGTCGAAGAAGATTTCATGGGGAGGGATACCGTATTCTACCGCTTGGTGATAGGCGCGTTGTGCGATCGCAAATTTCCTCTCGGCTGTCCGTGCCATCCCTTCTTCATCAATGGTGCCCACTACAATACCCGCACCGTACTTCTTTGCTATCTCCAGCACCTTGAAGAACCGCTCTTCCCCATCTTCATAGTTAGTGGAGTTGAGCAAACACTTACCGCCAGCAACTTTTAAGCCAGCCTCCATCTTTTGCCATTCGGTGGAATCCAGCATCAGGGGTAATGTAACATTCGTTACCAACCGGGATACCAATTCGTGCATATCCCGCACGCCATCACGTCCCACATAATCCACGTTCACATCCAGAACGTGTGCCCCTTCTCGGACTTGGGCTTTCGCCAACGACACCAACCCATCCCAATCTTCCGCATTCAACAAGTCACGGCACTTCTTAGAACCACTGGCATTTAAGCGCTCACCCACAATCAGGAATGAGTTATCCTGCTCATAAGCTTGGGGACTGTAAATTGATGCTGCCGAAGGTTCGTACTGAGGATGGCGCTCTTTGGCTTTTAGCGTTTTGCCAATTTCTGCTAATTGTTGAATATGCTCTGGACGCGTACCACAACACCCACCAATTACCTGCACGCCCAAATCTTCGACGAAATGCATCAACGCCATTCGCAGTTCCATCGGCGTTAGCTTATAGTGGGCATGACCGCCGATGTTTTCGGGTAGTCCTGCGTTGGGAATACAGGACACGACAAACGGCGAATGCTCACACAAATACTTAATATGCTCTTGCATCCGGTCTGGGCCGGTGGCGCAGTTCAGACCGAGAATATCAATGGGGTAACGTTCCAAAATCGTCAGTGCTGCACCAATCTCAGAACCAACCAGCATCGTGCCTTGGACTTCTACCGTCACCGACACCATTAAGGGACGCCGTTCACCCTTTTTCTGAAATACTTGTTCAACGGCATTCAGTGCCGCTTTGATTTGCAGCACATCTTGGCAGGTTTCGATAATAAATAAATCAACGCCACCGTCATACAACCCTTCTGCCTGTTCGGCAAAAGTCGCTTGCATGGTGTCAAAGTCAATATGACCCAGCGTTGGCAGTTTAGTCGTTGGCCCCATCGAACCGGCAACAAATCGGGGCTTTTCTGGGGTGGAGTATTCCGCCGCTACGCGCTTCGCCAGTTCTGCTGCGGTCTTATTTAGATAGTACGCTTGGTCTGCCAAGTCATACTCGGCAAGTACAATTGAGGCACCGCCAAAGGTATCCGTCTCAATCACATCCGCCCCAGCTTCGAGGAAGCTGCGGTGTACCTTCTCTACCGCCTCTGGTTTAGTGTGTACTAGGTATTCATTACAACCTTCGTACTGCGGCCCACCAAAGTCTTCTGCTGTGAGGTTTTGTGTTTGCAGGTTGGTGCCCATTGCCCCATCAAAGACGAGGACAGGGCGTTCTGGACTATGGAGGCGAGTCAGGAAGGGACTGTTCATGAACGGCTCTTAGATAGAGATTTGGCTATGCTTTGGTGTAAAGACGCTGCAAAAGTGCGTCTCTACATTATTGTATTGTGCAAAATTCACAAGGTTTGGGAGTGGTGCGAGGGGATGAAGGATAGACAATCCGTAAAGGCTCAAAGCGATTCTACTGAGGATGAGGGATTTATCCGTTTAACCACCGATGAAGTTAAGGATAACTTGGTTGATGTTGTCGCAAGCGTCATGATTCAAGGAGAGCGGATTATCTTACAGCAGGCGGGGGAAGAGGTGGCTGCCATTATCCCACGTAGGGAGTTTGAGCGGTTAGACGCACTGATGTATGAAATGAAACCGGGCCTCTACCTACCT
Source organism: uncultured bacterium (assembly GCA_966675205.1). Taxonomy (GTDB): domain Bacteria; phylum Cyanobacteriota; class Cyanobacteriia; order Cyanobacteriales; family Coleofasciculaceae; genus JBFLZA01. Next base: position 912 of record CBKWLJ010000506.1, on the reverse strand, counting down.
GAAGATGAGGAATATTACGACGATGAACGGGGAATCCACTGCCTATACCTTGATGATGTTCAAGCTGATTTTGATGACATTCTTGAAGCTGTGATGCTGGATGGAGAATTGTTCGGGTTACTGCCAACTCCGAATTTAGGAGGGCAAGAGGTAGATATTTTCGCGCCCGTGGCTATCATGATGCCAATAGATAAATTCTGGGTACCCGACTATCTGATTGCAGCTCAACAAGAGTAGTATCTAATTTTTTGACCAGTCACTCCATAATCTAATGAATCAAAACTTGGAGGCGATCGCTTGTCAACCTCTCCCCGTTACTCCTGATGGCTTTAACCCTAACGCCAACATACCTTATGGCTGTACCACCGAGCATATTCGGTTGGCAATGAATGATTTTGTTGATTTTCTCGGCTTCATCAATCAACAGCTGCACACCAAGGGATTGGGCCGCACAATTACTGCCAGTGTAACTCATTCAGGCTATAAGAAAATGACAGATAACTGGATTTATCAAGCCCCTAAGCTACCATAAAGTCAACTGTTGATGCTCCATCTTCTCAGTTGGTGTTTTCAGGTCATTATTTTCAGTTAATGTTTTCATCTCACTTTGTATATTAAGTGCTGCTAGTTTCGGAATCGCCGTGCGGCTCATCTCGTAATAGCCTGTATAACGCTCTATACCGATACAAGAAACACCCACCGCTTCTGCTGCTGCTACTGTGGAGCCTGAACCCATAAACGTATCAACGATAATCCCCTGACCCAGCGGAAGAGAAGCATAAACAACTTGGCGTAGAAAAGATTGAGGCTTGATGCTTGGATGATTGGCGATATTGCGCTCTTGCTGGGGTGTTCTTTCGTAAGGATTCAGGTCTTACAGGGTTATTAGGGGCTTTCGGCTTCGCACAACAA
>CBKWLJ010000505.1:0-6495 GCA_966675205.1 uncultured bacterium | reverse complement strand
AAAAGGCACCTCCCCGGTTATCATCAAACCATTCTGATGCGCGATCGGGAATGTTGACGGTGTCACCTGCAAAAAAAATTGCATCTACTCTGCCAACGGTTTCAACTACCTTTTGTAGGTTTGCTGCCGTCATCGGCATTAACTGATGGTCGGAGGTGAGTAAAATTTTTAGGGGAGTTCCTGGTGTAGGGTTGGGTGTAAGGGTAAACTGATGGCTGCTCACCTTCTGTCCATCTTCCCGCACACTCGTTACCTGATAAGGAATGCGTTGATTCGGACTGAGTCCAGTAACGATCGCTTCATGCCGCCAGATGTCTCGTCGTGTAGGCTTTTTATAAACTTGCCCTTCTTCTATTTGTTGACCGACTCTGGATTTTTGGTCTTCGCGGGTACGGGTGAGTTTAGTGGTTTTTGCGATCGCATTCCGCGTCAGCCCCCGTCCGTATGCAACACTATGACCAGACCCCTCAAACTCAGTAAACCAAACCACTCGTACTGAATTCTCAGTCGGCAGTTGCAAAAACGGATCAGTGAGCAACTGAGGTGCAGAGGTCATATTAAATTTCTGGGTAGATAGCTTGAGAACTGGCGCAAAAGCCATGAAGACGATCACAACAGCCGCAATCATTAGAGGGCGACTGGTTAAGCGCTTTACCATTGCTCGTCTTCTGGAAACCGTAGGAGGAATATAGCTTATAGCAGTTTAACAGGCATTTGAGTTCGTTTTATGTCTTCAACATCACACAAGGGGTATCAGCTTAATTTCAGATTGTTTCATTCGTCGTCGATACCCGAAGTTTCTTTTTGTTTAGCATGAATACTTTTCATGTGCTTCTTAACGGTGTTGGGAGTAATGCACAATTCCGAAGCAATTTGTTTATAGGTGTATTGTCCCCTATGAAGCAACCAAACCTCTTTCTCTCGGCGGGTAAGTCCATAATCTTGGGCTTCCTCCACTGCTATATTCCAAATTGCTTGATATTGGTCTTCTACTGTTACTAAAATACAAGGGCTGTCCACGGATTCCAACATCAACCATCTGGCTTTCACATTTAATGTAGTTGAGTTTTTGGTAAAAATTGTAGATTCAATCAGCCACCGTTGATTGGGGAACAAACTTCTACTTTGAATCAAAGATTGACAAAGGTGCCAAATTTCTCGAGGAACTAGATTCACACTAGTTCTATTCTGGTTCAGTTTACACAAAACTCTCCGAGCAATTTCATTAGTATAAACCAGTTCTCTTTGATCGGTCACAATCAAGATGCCATCAATTAAATTTTCAACACTCTCTTGGAACAAATACTGTTTTTCATGAATTTTATAAGAGAAAGGAGAATTTTGACTTTTAAAGAGAGAGGTTAGCAAGTCTGAAGTCTTGATTAGATTGTTCGCTCTATTAGTTGCCATGGCTAAATCGTTTTTTTATTTTCAGCGAATTTATCTAATGAAAAGAAGATACATTAAATAAATATCAATCTTCTACTTCTAATTACACCCAAAATTTCAGTAGGATACAAAAATTGTCCCTAAAGTTTTTAAATTCGTAACTATTTACCTCCTAGCATTTCCTTGCTTAAAGAAGCAATAGCAATGTTTTAAAGAGGTTTATGATGTAGATATGGGAATAATATAAATCAACTAGATTGACAATTAAATTTTTATATATAGCGGGTTCTTTAATCCTTGTAGGCAAAAGAATAAGAAAAATAAGGGAGAAGGATTTTACAAAATATAGTCGCCTCGCTATATCTTAGTTAAAGAGTACTCATTCTTTTGATTGAGATGATTGAGTACTTTTTATTCCCATTAAATTAAGCTTTTGAACTCTAAAAATAAGAAGTGAATTCTCTCTATGGAGAGTTTTTGGGATAGGCATCACTAACAGTGATTCTTGGGATATTTTCTTCTTTGATAAAAGAAAAAAAAGATTTATATTCTTTATCCAATATACTGCTCAACTAGGCTTTAAGAAGTTATATTTAAAATCTTTATACTTGCGTTAATCAATGGTTTTATTCATTGGCAAGAGTAATCAAACTAGCTCAGGTTTATCTAAGTTCAAGAAAATTCTCATATTCTGCCTGCATCATTTCACGAAATGACTTGTATCGATCAGCTCCAGGAAGCCAATCGCCAAAAAACCAAGCTTCCCATTCCCCATCTGCTGTAATGACTTGGGGATTAAGCAGGTAGATAGCAGCGTCGCCTTTTTCACTAATTTCTAATGTTGTTTGCAGGTACTCTAAACGAAGTTTGCTGCAATCTTGAGTATCACCGTAAATGAAGTATTCTTGATCAGGAATTGACGGTTCTCCCAAAAGACTATCTAGGCGCTCTACAGAATCATCCGTATATCGCTCGACGAAAGCATCAATCCAAGCTTGATGGGTAAGACAAAACCATTCGATGTCTTCAGTGGACCAAACTTTGTCAATAAAGGGTGTGGTTTGACGCCATCCGTTAGTTACTTTGAGAAACTCTCGATAGGAAGGTGGTAAGGTTGTTTCTAAGCGAGCTTCGGCACGGGCAATTTGCTCTTCAGTCGCGCCTGGATAACCGAGCCAACCGGATTGAATCACCTCTGTTGGTAACTTAGAGCGCTCCTCACCCATGGATTCGAGTAACTCTCGACTCCAGCGCTTTAAAAAATATTCCCAGTTAAAAGTACTCATAACCGAACCAGGTATTTACAGAACCTGAAGCAGTGGAACCTCAAAGTAAGCGGGAATTGCTGGTACTCCTTGAAGGGTGACGAGAACTTGCAAGCGATACATCCCAGGTTGCTGTAGGGTTGTTGTCGGTAACATGAGGGTGTAATACAGCTTGCCTGCTTCTAGGGTATCCAGCATCATTTCACCCAAAGATGTGATTTTGCGCGTAGTGCGATCGCGTGCGTAGCTTTGAGCGACACATTTCACTTGCCCTTTTGTTATGTGAGGCAAACGAAGTTCAGCGAGTCTAAAGCTTACTTCAATCGCGAATGATTGATTACTTCTGATCATGCCTGAGGCAAGTCGGTTAGCTTGATCGAACACTACAGGTATCTCTGTTTGAAGAGGTTGCCATATCCGTATCTCATCAATTTCTACTTTCACAGGGGAGAGTACAGAAGAACTTGAGCTTTCAGGCAATGCTTCCGGTAAGGGTAGTGTTCCGGGGTTTAGCTGTTCGGCAATCCATCGACTTAGTTTTTCGCTCTCAATGCCCAACCAAGTTTGAGTGGTGTTAGCTTCCAAGTGACGAACTTGGGTTTGAAGTTTCTCCGCTTGCTCTTGAGTGTGTCTGGTTTGAAACTCTACCGTAAATGTGGCAAAAGTTTTCCATGCACCATCCTCACTAGGAGAAGCCAGATTCTCTACGGCGGTATCTGTGGATTCCATACCAATTTGCGCCTCCGGTGTTGGTTGATGGACAAGGGTTTCCGCTTCCGGTTGTGTATCAGTAGACTCTACAATGGGTTTTAGCGATCGCTTCTCAAGAGCCACAAGTTCCTGCGCTTGACTAATCCAGCTTTCAATCTCGCTCCTTGAAATTGTTTGCCCATCCCCTGCGAGTCGGGACTCAATTTCATCGGCTGAAAACTCCGCCAACTCCCGAATAGTACGAATATTGAGTGATTTTTTCAGCCATTGCTGCTTGACTGGGCCAATGCCTTTGAGCCGGGTTAAATCATCACGTTTTTTACCATTTCCGTGTGTTGAATTTTTGATCGGCGGTGATGTCATCATTGCATCCTCCTCACATTGCTACCCAGGGCAAACCAAACCCATCAACAGAAACTGGATGGGGAGAGGATTTGCCCAAGTGTTACTAACACTTGAGTGCTAAGTCATTCGATTTTGAATTTTGGATTTTGGATTATCCCCACAATTAAAAGCGAGGACTTAGAACCTTTTTAATTTTGGTCAAATTTTGGAATTTTTTTTCTTTATTTAAAGCTTTAAGCAAGAAGTAAGAGATTAAAATTGTTTGTTCTACTCTTGTGGGTGAGAAAACTGGCAAGCACTAGTAACCTGCCAGATGAGAAATTATCGTTCTAGAACGGAATTAAATCGTACTCGGATGATAACGTCCGAGCGTTAGTAGAGTCTCAACCTAGAAAGCGGGGTAAAGCTGGAGAAGAATCCTTTCAATGTAGCCAAAGCCGTAAATGAATTGGGCACATGGATGGTTAGCTGGACCAACGGTGACTGTAGCACCAATGCTGTAGAGTCCAGGTGTTAGCGCAGGTTTGAGATCTTGTGCAGTTCCCTTCCACTCAACAGTGTACTCCAACTTATCTTTTTCAGTTACGATACTGGCTTTGGCATCTGTTTCGTCTGCGGCTGCTCCATAGCCCTCAAGACCAAAATCAACAGTAACCGTTGTACCCAAGCACATCAGAAGTTTAGTTAGCGGACTGTTGTTGAAATTAACTTTCACGCTAAGTTTAAATTGCTCGTTTGATGCCACGATGTACTGTGATTGAGAAGGATCAGCAGGCATCGTTTCTGAACCTGCAACACTCAGGTTTGACAGTTCAAAGATAACTGGACCAAGAATGTTTTTAGAGTAGGTTTCAGTTTTCGTATATTGGCCGGGTTGCGCTGATCCATCCCGACGAGGAGAAGTCCCTTGAGAAGTCATTTCAGGATGCGTTGAAGCCATTGGTGTGTATGTCATGGTAGTATCCTCTTTTTTTGTTAGTAGAGCAGTTCTAAACTTTAGTGAGATTTGCTTTTGGGCTTCTCGCCTTTGGCTTTCCTGCCCTTGATTTATCAACTAACTGTATGATGACAGAGCGAATAGGGATTGAAAATTACCCTGGTAGGATACTTTTCTCAAGTATTATGATTTGTTGGTAAAATACTATTTAAAAAAAAAAGAATATTTTGATTTAAACTCAGAAACCTCTTATTTGCAAATATTTTTATCGCCTTTTATGAGTTTGGCTTGAGTTGGTTCAGGCAAATAATGGAAAAAGAAAGCTGGGTGCATCTTTTAACTCAGCCTGATATTTCCCAAAAAATTTGGAATGTTCATTCAGTTAATTAAAAATGAACAAAATCAACCAACTCAACCATTTTTTAGTAACCCCGAATACTCAGGCAGAAACCTTATCTCAAGTCTTTGTTCAAAATCAATTGCAACTTCCTTTGTTGCCAGATTTAATTGAAGGCTTAGCCAATGGTATTTTGATTGTGAATTCTCAGCGAGAACTGATTTATATCAATGACTGTGCTCGCCAAGTTTTGCGTCAACTCAATCCAGCTCAACCCCAAGCTGGCTCTGTGCCTGAAGAAATCTGGTATGTTTGTCAATCGTTGATTGAAAGCCGTATTTTATTTCCCCATCAATATTGGTTCATTGAAGCCAAAATTATGACCGATAAGGCAGTTACTTTTCAGGTTCGGGTGCAATGGCTCCAACTAGATACCGTTGAAGAGCCTCATTTATTACTCATTCTGAAAGACCCCTGTCAATTACTGAAGAACTTAGCGTTTGAGGAAGCCTGCAAATATAACTTAACGTCCCGCGAAACGGAGGTTTGGTTACTGCATCGTGCTCAGTACACCTATAAGCAAATCGCGACTGAACTCCAGATTACTTGCAATACCGTGAAGAAGCACATGAAAAACATTCATATCAAGCAAAAAGCGGTTCTTGGATTAAAAGAATAGCGACCAATAAAAGCCTTACGGGTTGATTAAGCCACTAAAGAGGCTTGACTGTTACTGCTCGTCAAATTTAGGTTGCTTGAGATTAGAGTAGAGTGATGAGCTAGCTGCTAAAGTCAAGCGATACATCAATCCGAAGACTTATGCTTGAATGCTGGGTAGGCTTTTGTCGATTCCTCTATCTACCAACTTTAAGGAAGAGTAGGAGGTACCCTACTAGGGTACCTTCGCCTCTCAAACAATTTTGTGACTTTCCTTAACACTCAAGTTGCTAATACCAAACCACCCATTGTCCTCACTGTAGAGGCATCTCTTATGCCTGCCGTTCCTGGTTATAGGGCATCCACAAGGGATGCCCCTACAATCTCTGGGTTTCGGGTATGATTCCCCACAAATTCGCCAACAATATCTTTAAATGCCTGGTGGGTTGTGGCAACTTTTACAAGATGTCAGCTAACACTCAAGTCGCTAATACCGAATGGGGTCAGAAAACTCCTTTATTCCTAGACAGGTTCTCGGAGCAAGGAACAAACAGGCTCATTAGAACGCTAAACTAGCTTTCTTAAATACAAGGGCAGCTTATTAATCCCTCTAAATCTAGACTTGAAGCCATTTGAGCGAGCTTGGATAGGTCGGTGGGGTCAGTTAAATAAGGTAAGATGCCTAAAACCCGGACATTCGTTAGAGACTCAATCAGGTCAATCGGTGCCCAATTTCTCTGCTCCTCCTCTGAACACGCTTGGACGCAGTTGAGAATAATTCCTTGAAGTTGGACACCGGAAGAACGAGCTAGAGCAACATTCGCTACGGCTTGCGCTATTGCACCTAGTTTTAC
>CBKWLJ010000504.1:0-6513 GCA_966675205.1 uncultured bacterium | reverse complement strand
GTACGCTAGCTTCTGCCTGCCCTAATTTTCTCTGCTCACAATGAATTAGCCCTGCCTTTTTAAGGGGGGTTAGGGGGGATCTATCCATTCAAGAAAAACTCAAACTCTACAACCCCACTCTCGTATAAGCCGTTACGCTTAGACTTTGCACTTGACAAAAGTGAGGGTAAAAAAAGTGAAATGCTTGATCTATCTATAGCAAAAGGCAGAAGGCAAAGGGCAAAGGGCAAAAGATTTGTTACTGGTAAGTGGTCGTTTCATCTGTTAAAGCTGTCCTAACCTTTATGGCGACAGCTATACCTTTTTCCCTTTCCCGTTCCCCCTTCCTCACAAGGGCGCAATTTGTAGGCACGATCGCTTAGTGTCCCTACGGAACATATCCGGAAGCAGCCTTTTTCCTTTTGAAGTACCCTAGCAGGACTTCGGGAGGCAGGTTATGTCCATCAAGTTACGCATCGCCACATTTAACTTAGAGAACCTGGACGACAAACCAGGAGAAAAACCGACTCTGCAAGAACGCATCGCCGTGATGCGACCTCAACTCCAAAGACTAAATGCTGATATCCTATGCTTGCAGGAAGTCAATGGGCAGGAAGAACCCGGACAACCTCGCCGTCTTTTGGCTTTACAAAAACTCATCGCAGAAACGCCCTACGCTGATTTTAACTGGGTGAGTACAATGACTGAGGGCAACAAGCAAGTCTATGATGAGCGTAACCTGGTTATCCTCAGTCGCTTTGAGATTCTCGCCCACCAACAGTACAAGCACGACTTTGCGCCTCCGCCTCAATACTGCACGGTAACGGCGAACCCACAGGACACAGAAGCGAAGAAAGTTTCCTGGGAACGCCCCTTCCTGCACGCCCAAATCAAGTTACCTGGCGATCGCATTCTTAATGTTATCAATGTTCACCTCAAATCTAAATTGCCCACTCCGATTTCAGGGCAAAAACTCAACAACTTTACCTGGAAAACGCCCTCTGGATGGGCTGAAGGGTTCTTCCTCTCATCAATCAAACGGGTGGGACAAGCGCTAGAAGCACGAATTTTCATTGATCAATTGTTTGATACCGATGAGAATGCGCTAATTGTTATCGGCGGTGATTTCAATGCGGAAGTCGATGAAGTGCCTATGGAGGCGATTCGTGGAGATGTTGAGAATACAGGGAATGGCAAACTTTCTAAGCGGGTGATGGTGCCTTGTGAGCGAAGCATTCCTGAACCTGCACGTTTCTCTTTATTGCATCAGGGTAAGGGAAGAATGTTAGATCACCTGTTGGTATCTAGGGCGTTACTGGCGTACTACAGAGGTGCAGAAATTCACAATGAGTTACTGCATGATGAATCTCTCGCTTTTGCTACGGATTTGCTGTATCCGGAATCTGATCACGCACCTGTCATTGCTGAATTTGAACTCCCTGTTAAATGATGAATGATAAAAATCACCATGATTATCCATTCATGACTTTTAGCGATATTGTTTCTGTCTGTATCGGAAGTATCAAATATCGCTGCCTTCTTTGCCTTCCAGTCACAATCGTTCCATACGAACGATATTACAAGCGATCCGCTAGATATTACGCCCAATAATTTAGTACATTAGATCCCACTACTCCTTCGGTACCAGCAGAGGTTAGAATTGTAGCAGCCTTAATAATCCAAGTGGTGCGGACCCAAGTAAAGAGTCAGTTTCTTTAATCAATGTCTCACGTACACCAGTAGACTTAAAGGGTTGGGCATTAGCCGATCGCTTAAAGCACAAGCGTAGTCTCAATGGCACAATCCAATCTGGTGCAGTGATGACAATACTTTTGAGCGGCACAGATATCCAGCTTTCTAATGATGGCGGTATCATTACCCTTCTGAACAAAGATGGACTCAAAATGGATAGAGCCTCTTGTACGAAGGGAAGAGTCACGAAGCAAGGCTGGACAACCGTATCCTGATTTCCCTAACCCAAGTAACGAATCACTCTAAACCAATAGATCTGATTCTGGATTCCCTGGCAGCGCTGCCAGGGATTTTTTTGCAGTAATATCATGTCCGGCTAAACAGCCATCAATTCCTTTTACCTTGCAACCCTCCTCCTTCCCTTGGAGCCATCTGCCATCTGCCTTGTCTCCACCAAAGTGAAAGTATTCAACCGGACATAATAATACGAAGTTGCGTTCAAACATAGTAATTGGGACAGACGCGGGGACACGGAGAAAAAAAATATGCTACATATGAATGCAACTTCGTATAAGATGCGATCGCATCTCTCCTTGAGTCATATCGATTCCATTTGAATACTCATCGTCAGAACAGACGATTCAGAGTTTTTACAGGGATTATCTAAACGAATTTGATCTGAATCAATCAGAGATCTAAGCAAATAATAACTTGTTCTTTATTCGTCAAATCACCAATTAATTTTTGCAGAGGAGGTGGAAGTTTTTTGATTAATGTAGGTATCGCTAAAATTTGTTCTTGTTCTACTAGGTCGGGTTGCTGATAAATATCAATCACTTCAAGTTCATAGTTCCCTGGCAGATATTCTTCGCATATTTTGGTAATATTTTGAATAGCCCGTATAGAATTCGGTGAGCGCCCTGCTACATAAAGATGAAAGACATATTTTTCTAGCTCTAGATTGGAAAGAACCTGCTCAAGCGTCTCTTCAGAGATTGTGGGAAATTCATTTAAGTAGTCTTTTTCTTCCATTGAATGATTCATAACTCTCCTTCTTCACCATCAATTAGGATGCAGTCAATTCTTACAAGTTTTTTTATTTGTTAATTGCTTGCGCTGATACGAGTTGATTGGGTCTTTGTTTTTACTGAGTCAATCTTGCTTTTTATTGATTCCTTAAGAATTTTTAAGTGAATCAGGCAATTAGCTTTAATATTTACCTTGAAAGACTTAGGTGTTTGCTTAACTGCATCTAACGAGAGTTCTCCAATCTGGGTTTCTAGCCTATCATCTTGCTTTTGACTGGTTCTTTCATCTGGCTTGAGGTTGATTGGGAGTTCATTTTTAACTCAACTTTATCCCATGTTAACTCCTCAGTTGACATGACTTCTTCCGTCAGTCTGTCGCTTCGCCATCCCTGTCTGCATGGCGTAAACGCGCCCTTTCTAGTCGCTCCTGGAGTAGAATTTGCTCTTTGTGTTCTTCTTGCTGAATCATTTGCTCTATCTCTTCTTTTTCTGCCTCAAACTGAGTCTGCAACACTGTAATTTGTGCTTCTATCGCTTGCCGCTTCCGTTCAAGCTCACGTTGCTTCCGTTCAATGTCTTGTTGGCGAACCAAGGCAGCCGCTTTTTCCTGTGCTTCTTGGACAACTCTTGCTGTTCCTGTAAGTACACCTCCAGTTCCGAGATACACCTCGATTAGTTTCACGCCAGCACGAGTCAAACGAAATTCACGTACCTGATTTGAGTGTTCCATTCCTCGAGACTTGAGGAGATAAAGCAATCGATTACGTTCACCGTTACTTTCAATGTCGCGCAGCATCATCCAGGTATCCATTAAGGATGAAACGCCCACATCTGTTTGTTCTGAAGGATTGCCGCTTGAAGTTAAACTGGTTAGTAAAGTAGTGATTTGTCGTGTTTTGAGGAAATCAATCAGGCGCATCAAAAACGATTTTACCTGAATCATATTACCGCTATAGGTCAGATTAGTGATCGGGTCGATAATCACAACAGTTGGCTGATATTCTTTGACCAGTTCGTGCATTTTTATTAAATGCATTTCTAGCCCATAAAAGGTAGGGCGTAATGCTTGGATATTCAACAAACCTTTTTTCACCGATGGCTCAAGGTTAATACCAATTGAACACATATTGCGGATAATTTGGTTCGCCGACTCCTCAAATGCGACATACAAACACCGTTCTCCGCGCCGACAAGTAGCATCGGCGAAATGGGCGCAAACAGAACTTTTTCCAGTTCCAGCCGTACCGGAGATGAGGATACTGCTACCTCGAAAGAATCCTTTCCCTTCTAGCATGACATCAAGGTACTCAATGCCACTCGATATCCGCTCGGTAGATACCTCATGCTCTAATGCAATTGAGGTAATAGGCAAAACAGAAATGCCATTTTCTTCAATTAAAAAGGGATACTCATTAGAACCGTGCTTAGAGCCTCGATATTTAACAATGTGCAAGCGTCGCGTTGAAATTTCATCGCTCACACGCTGATCCAGCCGAATAACGCAATCGGAAACATATTCCTCTAAGCCATGCCGGGTGAGGGTATTATCGCCACTTTCGCAAGTGATGATCGCACTTACCCCCTTACTCTTGAGCCAAAGAAACAGCCGCCGCAGTTCTGAGCGCACCAGAGAATCGTTAGATAATCCGCCAAAAATCACTTCAAGGGTATCCAATACAACTCGTTTAGCTCCAATTAAGTCAATGGCATAACCCAGCCGGACGAATAATCCTTCGAGATTGTATTCACCCGTTTCTTGGAGGTGAGTACGTTCAATATGAATGTAATGTAACGCCATTTTCTTCGAGGCAATCAGCGCCTCTAAGTCCCAACCTAATGAAGCGACATTTTGTACCAGTTCTTCAGTAGATTCTTCAAACGACATAAAAACACCTGGTTCGTTGTACTCGACTGCGCCGCGTACAAGAAACTCCATTGCCATTAGCGTTTTACCGCAGCCTGCCTTACCGCAAATTAGCGTTGGACGTCCCTGAGGTAATCCCCCCTCGGTGATTTCGTCAAGTCCCTTGATTCCAGTTGGGCATTTGGCAAGCCTAACCTGGTTTGGCTTGGTTGTCCTTATTTCTTTGGTCATGGGTTAGCGATGAAAGAAAACAGCAACAGTGAAATGTCAGTTTTATACTGAATTGCTCGTTGTTTTATGGCTCTGCAACGAAAATCATTGAGCGCATTTCATAATCTGTAACTTTACTGATTCACAGTTGTGAATGGGAAAGTCACGTTCGTGTATAGACAAACAGAAGCGACAAAATCAACAATTAAGGAAGAGTAAGATTGCTCGAGGAACACAAAAATTAATTAACTGATTGGTACTATTACTGAAATAACAGATTGTCTCTGCACTAATTATATCAATCCCAGAAAGGGAACAACTATTTTATACAGATTATGAATAGTGAACAAATTTACATAGATTCGTACCTGTTCTAATTAACGTAAATTAACGTATCGCCAAAATTGAAGTCTCACTTTCAAAAAACTGATTAGAAGTCTATAAATCTTAAAAGATTAACCCCATTTAAAGGAACTGCCAAATCGATTGTAAAGATAGCACATCGAATGGAACGAAGAGATACTAAGCGGTTCACTGCTTAACAAACTGATATTTCTGGTCAACGTCTACCCTGAGGTATGGAAATGAACAAACAACACTTACTGACGAAATTCCAAAGAAACACAGTTGCGATCGCTTCTATATGTGCATTGGTGTTTGCTCCAACTTCAACCCTCTCTGTTTTAGCCCAGTCAAAAGCCAATACTTCTACTCCTTACGCGGTGGCTGAAACCGAACTTCCGGAAAATATCTACGTCCTCTATCGTATCGTAGAGCGGATGGCCCGTGCTAACAACCTAGATCAACACCCTTGGCGGGTGGTAATTGACCCAGAGTACGAGATCAATGCTCACGCCACACAAGCTAATTTGATCGTAATCTATGCAGGCTTGCTCGAACAGTTAGCGGGAGATACCTCTGCTCTTGCTTGCGTTGTCGGTCATGAAATGGCACACCATGCTCACCGCCACCTTGCTATCCGTGATGCTGAGTACACCAAAGAATGGGAAAAAATCAACGAATCGAACCCAGCTAAACGGAAGCAACGCCTGATGGAATTGAACAAGCGCATAGGGCAGTTGAACCGAAAGCTAGAGTTAGACGCAGATGCTTCTGGATATAAATATGCCGTCCAAGCAGGTTTTGAACCAGAGGGATGCTTGCGTAGTCTAGATGTCTTGTCTCGATTACCCGGAAGCGGACATCGTAGCGAGACGCACCCCTCCGCTTCAGAACGGATTACAGCCATCCAATCCCTCATGATTAAACACCCTGCCAAAGAGTTAGCAGTAGTGGGACGTCAACGACTTCGCACTACTGAAGCATTGACCTATTACTGGTCAAAGCAGGACAAGTGGTTGCGAGTTAATTCTGTGCGTGGTGGGTGTTTTAAGTGTGACTTAGAACAGGTTTTAACCAGCCAAACTAATTCGTAATTATGAAGTCGCAATAGGCTTCGTCCCGCTCCGCTATCGTAATTCAAGATAGCTTAGATGCTTCACCTTCTATAAGTTATCCATATTCAGATGGGGTTTAAATCCCCATTTGAATAGTAATTAAGAATTACGAAATCGAGTTTTTAGAAAAAATAATCTATTTTTTGCTGGTGGCTGCTCAAGACATCCTACGCATCTATGGTAAAAAATCGCTAATCAACATTTTGACAAAAAAGTCATGTACTTTACACCCAACGAATCAATGATAACCTCTTTGGCACACCCCATGTACCACTCCATAACT
>CBKWLJ010000503.1:0-6528 GCA_966675205.1 uncultured bacterium | reverse complement strand
ATTGAACTCTCAAGCGCTCACCTTGAATCGTACCGCCTACAAAGAGTTTTACTCCTGCATCATCAGAGCTACCAATGCTGACATTTCCTGTGGATTGAAAGATAGTGAGTTGAGGCGTTTCGTTAGTCTGTAGCGACAAGTTCTGATTATTCAGACTTGTAACAGCACCGGATTGAACTCTCAAGCGCTCACCTTGAATCGTACCGCCTACAAAGAGTTTTACTCCCGCATCATTAGCGCTACCAATGCTGACATTTCCTGTGGATTGGAAGATAGTGAGTTGAGGGGTTTCACTAGTCTGTAGCGACAAGTTCTGATTATTCAGACTTCTAACCACACCGGATTGGACGCTCAAGCTTTCGCCTTGAATCTCGCCGTCTACAAACAGCTTTACTCCCTCATCATTAACGCTACCAATGCTGACATTCCCTGTTGAATTAAATACTGAAATTCGGGTTATGTCTCCAGTTTGGAAAGATAGATTAGCGCCCTCCTGACTACGAAAAATCCCCGACTTCGCTGTAATGCTGTTTCCTTTAATATTTCCATTGACATACAGCTTGAAATTCGTTGCGTCTGAAGGTAAGGTGCTGCCAATGCAAACTGTGCCATCAACCAGTAATCCATTGTCAGGCGCTTTTGTTTCGCCAGCATAAGCTTGCCCGATCGCTACCCCTCCCAATACATCAAGTTGGTTGCAAGGTGTCGATGTACCGATACCTACTTTACCCTCAGCATTGACTAGTAATTGAATGGTTCGATCGCGATCCACGAGACGAACGATATCCAATGTGCGATCGCTAGCTGGCTGATATTCAAAATTGACATCTTCTAAGTCAGAATCAAAGGGTGCATCAATTTCTAACGACTTGCCTTCAAAGTCGCTAGGCGGACGGGTAACGATTCGGGTTTGGATTTTGCCTAAAGAATCGCGAATGATAATCGCATCGTCGATACCGAGACTTTCAAAAGTGTCTCCATTGCCAGTTACTGTGTTACTTTTGCTAGAAATTTTCTCCTCAGCCTCAGCAGGGATAGCTGTAGGACTTTCAACATGCAATCTGGCTAATGGTTTTTTAGTACCAACGCCGAGCTTACCCGTGATATATCTCTTCTCGTTGTTATCGTATTTACGGGTAACATACAAACCAGACTGCACTTCTAGCGTTCCAGAAATTACTCCTCCTGCTGTATCTAAACAGCGCATCAAAGGCGGGAAAATGACTCGTAAGTCTTGAATGTTTTTGGATTCTGATTCGTCTTGATCTGGCTTATCTTGCTCGAACTTCCCTTGGCTATTCACTTTGAGCAAGGCCAAGGCACAGTAATCATGCTCAATACCCTGTGGAAGCTGACGTAAGGGTTTAGGTGTTGGCTTAGCTTGGTCATTGGGCCATTCAATATCATTGGTTGCAGACCGAGCTGGAATTAGCCAATAATCTCCTGTTTCATAAACCGAATCTTTATTAAACTGGACTTGGATTCCAGCTTCCAAATCGATCCATCCAGATTGGTCAAATTGATTGGCAGTTGCTACTTCTTTGATTTGTTCCCAGCGCCGAACTTTAGTAGCCTTGGGTAGAATCTCTCCATTCGTGATTCTAGATGTATCAAATTCAATCTTAGTATCAGATGCTCTTAAAAGAGGAGCTAGCGCACCAGGCTTGCCTTTTAGCTCCATTTCTTCATTCGTGATTTCAATCCACTGTCCTGTTTGGGAAGAAGTCCAGGCATCCTGGCTAGTCTTGCGAATAATGATCGTATTGCCTTGAATATTTTTAATCGTACTGACGATGCTGCCATTATCGCGTGACCATTTAAATGTTGCTTTTGGGCTGGGGTCGTGAATTTCAACTCGGTATAGTTGATTGTCTAACCGTCGATAACCTGTTTCAGCAGATGCCGAACTCCCAGACGCAGAGCAATATTTGGCACAGGCATTTAAATAAGGCTGGCGACTCTCAATTTTACGCTTTTTAAAAAAGTCTTCCCACTCTTTTTTTTGTGTATCCGATTCCGTAATTTTCTTAAGGTTATCGAGCTTCTTCAGCTTCAATTGCCAAACCGTTTTAGTACGGGTTGTGGTATCGGGGATATTGAGAGCAACTTCGCGAATAGTAGAGTCTTCAAGAGCGGTGATATGGCGTTGCCAAACATCTATATAAGCTAGATATACTCCCTCTTCCAGGGCTGGTTCATCATTGGTATTGGGATAGTCGGGTTGAGTGTTGTACGTCAATAAACGGCGCAGTTCTATTTCCTTACCAACAACATCATCCTCAGTTTTAGCCCCAATTACATCCTTTAAGTTCACATTACTAAAGGTTAATTCTCGCTGATTTGGGGTAACAGTTTGAATTTGCAGCCATTGGGGTTGTTTCTCTTTTCCCTGAGTTGGGTATTCAAGCCACTGTCCCTGCTCAAGTGGATGTCCATCAACGATGAGGCTGGATACTTCAACCCGGTTAGAAGCTTTAATTTTGGCTGTGAAGTGCGTTCCTGTTTCTAGTTCACACAGCGTACCACAGACATAGAGACTACCGGGTGCGATCGCTAAATCACTCCCATCTGGAGTTACACTAATTTTGAAGCTATCTCGATAGGGTTCTGCCGAGTCTCCTTCACTCGTAGGAACACCACTATCTGCACCAATCATATCTACTGCCTGAGCATGACGCAGATAGGCTTCAATATCTACTTGCTCGTTCCAATCGGAGTCCAGTTGCAGGCGGCCCTGCTGCATCCGGACGCTTGTATAATGCTTGTTCGGTTGAAATGTAGACCGGGTAAAATCACCTTTCATTAAAATTTTTCCTCAAGTAATATAAAAAATTCCGGCTTCTAAACCAAATCGCAGATTTTCTTCTATACTTGCTCGTAAATTTGCTTCTCGTTGGGGCTGCTTGAGGGAATTAAATACTCCCATTTCGGCTCCATCTTCTGCACCTGTATGAATTTCTAAGACACTGGCTTGACTGAGTTGGGCATAGCTAGAATTGCCGTATTGGGTTGAAGTAAAGCTGGGTTGCAAACGCTCCATAATCAGCAATTTTTCTGCGACATTCGGCAGTCCTTGATTGATGGATATCCAACTGTCACCTCCATTAGTAGACTGCAAAATATCTCCCGAAGCTGTCCCCGCTAATACATCTCCATTGTTTCCCTTGGTAGTCAGGGTGGTAATATCAATCCCTTGTGAATCTGATTTGAGTTGCTGCCATGTTTTTTCTTCATAAAATAAACGATAAATTTGTCCATTATCTGTTCCTGCGAAGACAACAGGATAGAGATTCTCTGGGATTTGAACCGGAACAATTGCCGTAATCACAAAGCTCGTTAATCCCTCATTAATTTCTGTCCAACCCTGTTCATTTAGATTGGAACAAAAAACACCGCTCCCCGCTGTTCCAGCCCATAATTGCCCTTTGGTATCAATCGCTAAAGCCGTGATATACAGGTTGGTCAAGCCTGTGTTGAACGGTATCCAATGATAAGATATTGTATTGTTTTGAGCCTCGTGGCTGGTAAACTGGAAGACGCCTCCACCGCTTGTGCCAGCAAATAATTGACCTGTGGAATTAACAGCAAGAGCGGTAATATTTAAATTCGTTAAACCTGTATTGATTTTTTCCCAATTTTCCCCTCTATCATTTGCCCATAAGATGCCATTGCCTAACGTTGCTGCTAATAATTGATGAATCCTGAAACGCTGTTCCTTGACGTTGCTGCTGAACGCCGCATTGACTTCCAAGATTGTATCAATTTTGATTTTGAAAGGGGTTCCTGCTGGTAAATTTTCTGGAAACGGCGCATTAATTTCCAGCCTATCCCCTTCTGAGTTATTGGAGTGGATTTTTACAATAATCCTAGTTTGATTGAGGGCAGTGATTTTGTCACCTAATTGTAGAGTTTCTTCAAAATTAGTGTCTTGCCCCCTGACGGTAATCCCCTGACTAGAAATTGTACCTATTCCAACTTGTCCAAGGGCAGTTACAAGTCGGGTTTCTTCACCGATGCTAATCGTGTCACCCTCTCGCACTTCGGACGAGAAGAAAGTCCCGTTTCCTATCAGCTTCCTGCTGTCGGTGGAAATTGTTCCTGTGCCCTGCCTTGCCCAAGCGACTAGCTGATTAATTGCTGTATTAACTCTTGTTTCGATGTTTGTCCAGGTTTCTCCATTATTCTTTGAGCAATAAATACTCCCGTCTACCGCACCCATCCACAGGGTATTAATTTGAAAAGGTTTGGGAGTGCTTAAAGCTTCTGGGAATGAAGGCTCGACTTTTAGCTCACTATTATTCAGAATTTCATTAATTTTTAAACTTTGATTAGCGGCTATCAGAATATCTCCGGGTTGGAGTTGTTGCGTGAAAGCTGTGCTAACCTCAGTTGTTTCCTGATTTGCGATCGCAGTTCCAGTTACGGTATTACCACTGCTGGAAATCGTGCCAATTCCAGGTTGAACCGAAGCCAGGAGTGCTGTAACGTAGCGATTGGATAAGTTCCGAGTGACATCTTCCCACGGACACTCGTTATTTTGAGCATTGAACCGAAACACGCCATCCCCCGCCGTTCCCAAGAAAACAAGAGAGTTGTTAGGGGTTGGGAGACTTTGAATCGCTGTAACAGCAGTAGGCACCCGTTCCATTGCTGCCTTCAACGCCATATCCGGTTGGCATTGATAGCGGCGGGGGGTGTGGGAGGCGTCGGGGACATGAGAAAAGCGAATGCAACCCTTTTGATGCCGCAGTACAATCACTTTTTCGGTGAAGATACTGTTGCTAGCTTCTAAGTTGCGAACGGTTGTCAGTCCCAAAACCGTGCTGGTGTTGATTTCCACCTCACTGCCAGGGGCTGAAATGGCTTCTGGTTGTTGTTGTTCCCCTTCGGTTAATCCTTTATCAATAATGCTGTCGGCAATCGTTAATGTGGGGACGGTATCGGTGAGGTAAAGGGGGCCGCAAATACTCCGGTAAAGCGTAATCTCTAAACGGGCGTTATCCCATTGGGTTGTGGGGGGCGCTGTTTCGGTGTCAGGTTCTAACTCGTGGGGACACCGCCAACGCTGGAGGGTTTGCCAAATTTGTGAAACTCGGTTTTGTAGCTGCTGGAGGGCAGGTTGTAGGAGTTGAGTTGGGTTAAATTCAGGGCAGGCATTGCTTAACCCCACATCCCGACAAATTGACTGCCACACCCAATTTAAGCAATACATGACTAGGGCGATCGCATTAAATCCTTCCTCGCAGTTAAGATCGAGAGGAACGAGCCATCCGGGTTCTACGTAGAGTCCACCCTGTTCGGGGACAAGCGTACAGTGGTTGATGTTCAACCGCTTGAGATTACCGGCTAACACGGTAAGTTTACCTTCTACCAGCAATCCATCCAGAAGGAGTTCGCCCGGATCTGGATTGTCTGCGATCGCAGTTCCCCGTACTGAGAGGTTACCGTGTAAGTGGGGACGACAGCCATCAGCCGCCAGAATCTCCAACCGTCTCTCGGCAGGCACAACAATAGACAAGTCCCCTTCGTAGGTGCAATTATCTGCAATTAAGATAGTTCCCGTTCCTGCCTCATCTGGTTCTTGAGGAACGATGCCCAGATGTTGCCATCCTGGTGCCTTGAGACTCACAGGAGTAAGGGGTAATCCTGGTTTTGTTTGGTGAGAGATGAATAAAATGAGCGTTTGACCGGAATAAGCACTCAGATCAAACTGCATTTCTCGCTCTAAACTAATAGTCTCTCCCTGCTCATCACTTACTGTCCCCGGAGAGATAGCAATGATGGCTCGTTCGGGATTAACGGAGGTAACGTTTAGACCATTCGACCTCTTGCAAACATCCATGAACGACCCCTCCCCAGCCCTCCCCTTAGCAAGAGGAGGGGGCAAGATTTCATGTTTTTCCCCCCTTGATAAGGGGGGATTAAGGGGGGTAATTTCGACTTTTGCAAGAGGTCTATTGATTTTAACCTCATCCGGAGTTGTGTTCGTACCAAGCAAATTTTCTCCCTTGTCTCCCTTATCTACTCCTATGAGCTGCAACTGAGTATTAGGAGGAAGAGGGTTACGAACGCTGGTTACATCAATATTGTTCTCAGCAATTTTGACTTGGGGAATTTTTAGCGTTGCTAAATGAAGGCAATTTGGCTCAGAATTCGCTTGAGAATCTTCCGGATTCAATAGCTCAATTTGCCATTGTTTTCTCCATCCTGTGGTTTTCCTTAATACCAGACGTTTGGTTGTATCTTGATAAGGGCTTAAATCAACAGAGAAGTTGTTAGAAATAATTAGCGATCGCCCTCGATCATCGACAACCGTTCCTGCTGTAATCACAGCTTCTAACTTGCTCGGTTGCAGCTTAACCTCCAAGCCCTGCACGATTCCTGGCTTAAAGTGGAAAGAGCGGCAAATACTCTCGTCAAACTGTGGGTTCGGCCTTTGCGGATTCAGTGTGAGATGGATGAGGGGGATAAACGTTCCGGGGGGATATTCATCGAAGGCGGTTTCTGAAACAAACTCAACGGGTGCTT
>CBKWLJ010000502.1:0-6560 GCA_966675205.1 uncultured bacterium | reverse complement strand
CACTGTCATACGACTCTATTTGCAATACCGCAACTTTGTTGCGGTGAGCAATTACATCTTGATCTCCTAGTATCAGATTTATTGGATCTCAATCCTCCTCGTGATCCAATGGAGAAGAATCAAGTTATGGGATTTATCAAAAGTGTAAACTCCGCCTTGGGTATTGATAGTCGAGAAGTAGAATACGAAAATAGACCGCTCTCTAGATACTATGTATACCCTTGGTTTTGCCGAAGTTAGCGAGTGGAGTCCCCTGCAACCCACCCCCAAACCTAACGAAGTGATGAGCGTTCTCAGCCGCAACGTTACGATAAACTGAAGCTTCATCCATCAAGACAAAACCCTGGCCTCGCACCAGGGTTTGTTACTCCATCTACTGGCAGGAAACATTGCCTCTCCACTCAACCGAATCATCCTTATACTTTTTCTTATTTTGACTTTTCAAACTGCTTTTCCTACTAATTATGGTTCAAACCCTACAAGCCAGAGAAATAACTCTCCAAGATTTAGAAACACAATTCGGTCTAAGTCTCATTGAAGATGACCAATTTTTCGCGAATGGCAAGATGATTTACCCGAAATCACCGACTTAGACAAACAACGACTCGACCGAGTTAAAGCCAGTTATTCCCATCTTCTCAAATCTCCTCCCTTGCTAGAAAATACAGTCAAGATGGTCGTGCTATCTCCGGGAGCACCCGATTTTACAAATTGCCCACAGACTGGAAGCCTGGGGCTACACAAACAAAGCCTGCCTCCACAGGCTGGCATTGAGTCCGCGCAGGCGGACTTTGTTTCTATAGCCGCGATTTCCAATCGCCAGGTGTTCTTGCAAAAATGGGATGCATCCCTATCTCCCTTATTGGACTTAGCTGACTTTTATTTATCTCCCTTCCACATCAAATCTGAAAAAACTGTAGAAATTTCTACAGAAGATGACGGATTGATTGTTAAAGGTGAAATCGATGTATTGACCTTATGTAAGCAAATTTGGTTACTCGTCATTGAGTCCAAAAAAGCCGCTTTCTCTCTAGAATTCGGAAGACCACAGTTACTCGCTTATATGCTGGCAAATCCTACCTCCGAAAAGCCCACTTATGGACTCATCCCGAATGGGAGTAGTGCAGCACGGCAAAAATAACCCACCAGTCCAAAAAGGTTAAAAAGCTTACTGTACAAGCTTTATTGCCTTTTGCCTCCTGCCTTATTTCTTTTGCCTTCTTACAGTAGTTTCAGGTTTATTAAATTAATCAAACAGTCCACTCCTCAATACGCCTTATCTCGTTTGTTTGATATCTTTAACCCTGGAAATGAATTGTATCGTGTTTTGCAAGTCTTAAAACGCCTTGGTCAACTCGCAATCTTGTCAAAGAATGAAACAAGCAAGTAGAAAAGTCAATTAGCAAAGATTAAGCGGCTACAATACCGAGTGCAATGAGCAGGAATATGCTTACCGCAATAAATAGAAAGATTCCGAATAACCATCGCGCAATAGTCGCCGCACCTCGCGCTACCCCCGTAAAGCCTAATGCACCAGCAATCACTGCGACGATCAGTGCTACAACTGCCCACCATAATAAATTCATGGTCAATGCTCCCTGTGTTCGTCTCTGCCCCAAGAGTAGCACCGATGATTTATGTCTTTCCTCTGATAGATGGCATACCTCGCAAGAGAGAAAAAAAGTTTTAAAATCTTGAGTCTGCCTACATTGACTTGATTTGTGTTGCTGATTTATTTTCTTCATTAACGAGAGGTTATAAATACTTGATAACCTAAACGTTAAGATAAAGAATAGCTTTATCGATCAATTTTAGCTGTATCGTCTAATCACCACCTACCCTAAATTTTTTACTGATTTTTTATGTCAGATCGAGGTTTGCAACGAATTACTGACCACCTTGCTAGAACTTTAGCAAGAGATATCTTGGTGCAAACAACCGTCAATAATTTAAGAGACGTGCTTCGTGTCGATCGCGTTGTCTTATATTACTTTTATCGTGAGTGGGAGGGACGAGTTACCTTTGAGTCGTTGGATTCTCAACAGTTCTCTATCTTGGGCGAAACGGGTCCGGATGAGTGCTTTAGTGATAACTACGCCGCCATGTACTTAGCCGGACGAGTACGAGCGATCGCAGATATTGAAACCGAACTCATCACCCCTTGCCACCGCGACTTCCTCCGCCACTTAAAGGTTCGTGCTAATTTAGCTGTCCCTATTCTCCCTCATCCCCAAAGACTTTGGGGATTGCTCATTGCTCACCACTGCCAAGATGCTCATGAATGGTTAGCTACTGATATTGAAGCTGTGCAATCTGCTGCAAAAACGCTAGCAAATACTGCTTCCATTCAAGATAGTTAATTCTAACTTTGTTGAGGGCACGACAATGTCGTGCCCCTACGGTGGATATTTCATAACTCAATCATCCATCTAAACTTTGAGCTTATGGGGTAAAGCAACAGTCTGTAAAACCCGCATTGGGCCGGACTCTTTTAAAAGCTTCATCTGTTCTGAGGAACGTACCAAAAGAGCACCAGCAAATCCTAATGAATTGACCCCAATAGAATCAAAAGCTTCTAGCGATCGCGGTATAATCAGCATCCATTTCCTTGTCGCCAGCAGATTGTAAGCGCTGGTTTGTCGTACCCCGTTCAAAATTGGATTGGTAATCAAACCCACTGCCCGCAAGAGATAGAAATATAATTCTAGGGTAGAAGACGCAGCCTGTGACGGCGAGGTTGTCCATTCCGGTTCTAATCGTGCGATCGCATGAACAAACGGAAACGCAGGTACAGTTCCAACAGAACCCTCAAACACCGCCGATGAAAGGACAGATTCAATTGGGACTCTCGGCCCCTTTTCTACCAAAGGCAGTGGAACCAGTTGCAAATGCTTGTGTCGCTGACTAGCACCTGCGGTTTTCCCCCCGTTGTAAAACACCAAGCCATCAATTTCGGCAAGACAAGCCCACATCGCCTCAAAATCTCTGAGAGTAAGCCAATTCTCTTGGTGTTCAAACGAGCGTGTCACCATCAACAGGTGATGATCGATGACATTATATTTGTTCAACAAGCACAGATGCGTGTCGGAAATATCTGTAACAAACAAATCTCTGTCATAGGGAAGGAACGGATTGATGTCCGAACCAGTAGCCGCACTTTCCTCCTCCTGTTTCTTTTTCGCCTTTTCCTTACGTGCTAGGTTAGGCATAACGCGAACTAGGAAGTTAACGCCCTCTTGCTCAACCAATTCGCAGTCTGTCTCAAACGACTGAAGGGCACCGCATTGGCGAGCGTGTTCAGTTCGCTCCTTCACCTTCGCCCATAGAGTCCCCGGTTCTAACCGCAATCGGTCACTTGTCATATCTTCTTTCTCTGGCATAGTCAAGTCTCAAAGGGTAGAGTATGACACACTTGTGTCAGTAACAGTTTAATCACTTCTACTTTTAATCGGCTATAGAGGAGTTGCTGGGATTTTAATTTATGAATTGTGAATGCGCCTATGAATTAAGCATTCAGGCTTTTAGATAGAAATTTTGATTCCCACTAAATGCCAATTAATTGCTTGAATTATGAAGATTGAATGATGAATTAACCATTTCCAATTTGATTGGAAACTTCACCCCGACAGATTGTCAATATTTTCATAATTCATAATTCATAATTCATAATTTTACGGTCACTCATTAAGTAATATTACTGCTTGCCGATACCGAAATCCGCAAAGTTGAAGTGAAATAAGATAGAGAACTCGATGCGATCGCATAGGAATATCTCTGGAAATACGACTCAACTCAACGCCGAACTATCGCTCAAGAAAAACAAAATTTCTAGGAACTTATGAACAGACCCAAACACCAACTAATAGCTTGGTTCGTACCCGTAGTTAGCTTACTATTACTCGCTGGTGGTCTAGCCCAATCAGGACAACTTCAATCTCACGTTACTCCTGCCTCCAAACAAGCAATCCAGCAAACAGCCACTAATACCGAGTTGCATTCATACGTAGCATATTCATTTTCTGGGCGTCCCCGCGTCCCCGCGTCTGTGCGTCAGTCTCAACGACTATCTTTGAACGCAACTCGGTATAACCTCCCAGCACAGACACTCCCTGTTCCCGGTTGGTTAGGGTTTGCCACCGTAGCAAATCAAAGCAAGCCTAGATTTCCCTGGTCTCCCTCCCATCCCAATGGTCAACTTGTCATCTTCTCGGAAGATTGGGTGAACGTAGAACCGGGGGCACGATTGGTTGCCGTTGCACCGGAATTCAAGCAAGAAGTCAGCTTTTTGCGTTCTTCCGAAGAAGGCTACGGTTGCGACAATATCCCAACGGCAATGGCCAGTTTCTCCAGTCAGACACGACCTCCGGAAGGGCCAGTCTGGATTTTACCTTCAGATGCCGCAACCAATGCCACTGCTATTCCCCTAATAGCACAATCTTTGAACAGCATTCCTACCAATCTATTACCTGCTAACCAACGCAGGAATGCCAAAGCTTGGAAAGCTGGTTCAGCGACAATTTTGTTGCAAAAACAGGGAAAATACAAAGCCAAGTTAACGTTGGCGATGAACAATCGTGCCATTTACACTCAACAGGTAGAAAAGTATGATTTCGGGAATCCAGAGTTTTTGGAACCTGTAAATTTTTCGGAAGTTGAACCGGGAATTCCTCAGCCGGTGGGTGCGTTTCAATTTAAAGCCGGTCAGCCGCCGATGATTGTGTTGTGGATGCCGGGTTATGAAGGCAACTCTTTTGATCTTTTGGTGCCGGAAGGGAAGACTGCGAAGCGGGTTGAGGTAGGGGGTATGTATTTCTGTGCTTATTAGATTGATTTATCACTGACTCTGGGGATTTCTGGTAGGGTTGGATAGGTGAAATTTTATAACCGCAGATGAACGCAGATGGGAATTCAATCAGGTTACGGAGACGATCATTGGATGTGCATTTACTGTTGGGAATAAGTTGGGATGTGATTTTTTGGAGAAGGTTTATGAGAATGCTTTAGTTCATGAACTACGTAAGGCGGGGTTGAGGGTTGAACCTCAGTTCAAAATTAATGTCTATTACGACGGAATTGTAGTAGGAGAGTATTGGGCTGATTTGCTGGTTGAAGGGTGTGTCCTGGTAGAACTTAAAGCAATCAAAACTATCAGGGAAAAAGAAGTCGCTCAATGCCTAAATTATATTAAAGCGACAAAATTAACTCTCTGCCTACTCCTCAACTTCGGTAACCCAAAAGTAGAACTCAGACGCATTGTCAAAAATTTTTAACTCGCAGGTACACCTCAATCACCCATCTACATACATCCGTATTCATCTGCGTTCATCTGCGGTTATACAAAAAAAGCAAAACACTACTCATGGAACCCCCAATCGATCGCTTCAAACTCTCCCAATCCGCCAAAGACCAACTCCTGAAACTAAGACGCCTCACCAAAATCGACCAATGGAACATCCTCTGCCGTTGGGCCTTCTGCCGTTCCCTCGCTGAACCCAGCATCCCCTCCCCAGTTCCCATCCCTGCCGATAGCAATGTCGAACTCACCTGGCGAGTCTTCGGCGGCGAAATGGCCGATATTCTCCTCATCGCCCTCAAACAACGCTGCCATAACGACGGTTTACCTCTTGACAAAGAAACCCTCGCTACCCAATTTCGCCTCCATCTGCATCGCGGCATCGGCTACTTAGCAGGCGATCCCAACCTCAAAAAGATTGAAGATTTAATCGCCATTGCCCTACCGACTCAAAGCTAACAAAAAAACGCGATCGCTCTCTACCTGAATTAAGAGCGATCGCTTAAGCTGTATCTCATGCGGCATTACGCTAAATCAAACAGCAGAATCTCAGCATCTTGAGTTGCTGCGATCACAACTTCCGTTTCCTCACTAATCGCCGCGCCATCACTCGTGTTTAAAGGCACACCGTTTAACGTAATCGCACCCCGCGCCACCTGAACCCAAGCATGACGTTGAGGCTTGAGGGTATGAGAAATGCGATCGCCTGCTTTCAGAACCCCAGCATACAATTCCACATCTTGATGAACGGTAACAGCCCCTTCCCGCCCATCTCTTGCTGCCACTAAATGCAGTTTTCCTGGCGTTTTAGCTGGCGAAAAATTCCGTTGTTCATAGCTAGGTTGCAGTCCTTGCGTATCCGGTAACAGCCAAATTTGTAGCAAGTGAACTGTCTCAGTTTGGGAGTGATTGAACTCACTATGCAGGATACCCGTACCTGCACTCATTCGTTGTACATCACCGGGTTCAATCACTGAACCATTCCCAATACTGTCTTTATGTTCGAGTGCTCCCTCCAACACATAGGTAATGATTTCCATATCGCGATGGCCATGTGTTCCAAAACCAGCATCGGGACTAACCCAGTCTTCATTAATAACTCGCAAAGAACGAAAACCCATGTGTTTGGGATCGTAGTAATTGGCAAAGGAAAAAGTATGGTAAGTATCTAACCAACCGTGATTAGCATGACCTCTGTCTTCTGCTTGGCGAATTGTCAGCATTTTTTCCTCCTAATCAACGCTAAATTCTGAAGTGTGGATGATGA
>CBKWLJ010000501.1:0-6569 GCA_966675205.1 uncultured bacterium | reverse complement strand
GTGATTGTTTGATGTGTTTGGCTCCGAAACTTAAACTCAATCGTTTTTCGTTCCGGAATCTAATTTCTTTTAGTTATTTTCGTCTTGAGGAATATCCCCAAAACTCAAAAGACTTTAACGAAGCTTGGATGCTTTCTTGGCTTTCAAACTATTTTGTTTTCCAGGTTCATCATGCCTTGGACTTGCCACGACACTTTTCCACTTTGAAGGATGGTAACCTCCTGAGAGGTTAACTAACCAAATACCGTAAAGAGAATTAAATCTTCTTTTGTAACTGGCTGACCATCTGGCGCGGATGTGTGGAGCATCCTATCGGCGCTTGACTAGTATAACAACAAAAAATGCGTTGTGTGG
This sequence comes from uncultured bacterium, assembly GCA_966675205.1. Classification (GTDB taxonomy): domain Bacteria; phylum Cyanobacteriota; class Cyanobacteriia; order Cyanobacteriales; family Coleofasciculaceae; genus JBFLZA01. The sequence continues at coordinate 6,215 of CBKWLJ010000501.1, read as the reverse complement.
AGTAGTTTGAAAAAATTTTTTCTGAAATCGCTGAGTTCCTTGATTAGAGGGGGGTTGAGGAGTTTGAAATGGGTGGGCAAACGGGGAAAGCTGTTTTTTTTCGGGTTTAGTGCCCTATTTTTATGCTCAAGTTAGAGAATTTTGGTAAGCTCACAAAACTAAAGGTTTTTCTTGGCTCGATCGGTGATAGGTTTTAAACCATCATTTTGGAACTCTGCGAAATAGCTATAAATTGCGCGCTATACGGATGTTTGCGGCCGTTTTTATTTACTTGAAAATTGAGGTGAAGTGCAATGAATCGGGACGCTATTTTTAATGGCTTCTTCCTCTTTAAAAATCAAAAACCACTAGCGAGTTGGGTAAAGCCCCCGTTTCACTAGTGGTTCGAAAATTTTCCAGAATTAGGAATTCTGGGGAACGAACTTCGTGCACTGACAATGACCACGCAAACACCACTAAGCCCGGCACTATCAATTGAAGTTCGAGAACAAAAAATAGTCCTTCTTTGACTGAACCTGAGCAACGTTACTTACAAAAGCAGCGTTACTTACCTGAGCAACGTTACTTACAAAAGCAGCGTTACCTACAAAAGCAGCGTTACTTAAGCAACATACGTTTAATCCAGATTTCCTTCCTTAAGGGGTCGGAACGATCTGAACAACGTTTAATCCAGATCTCCTTCCTTAAGGGGTCGGAACGATCTGAACAACGTTTAATGCAGAGTTCCTTCCTTGACGGAACGGAACTACTACAAAACTCAAGTCAATAGCAGTACCTCAACTAGCAGCTTTACTTCTACCTGAGGACAACTACTACCCACATGCAGATAACTACTTATCTACTTGGGGAACTAAGCCACCGGGCTACTACAGCCACAGACCTGCTTAGTTATCTGGGGACAACGATAACACATTGGCAGATCCGCAGGTCAATAGGGGGGGGGATTCAGCCAGCAGAGATCCAAGCTCGTCCCCCATGTTTCAAGCCTGAGGACGTGAACACTTTATTACTGGAGTTTTAATTTGATGACTGCTCTCATTCTGCCCTCTGCGTCTACCGCGTACTCTCAACCCGTTCCTTCTCGTTGTCACTCTGGTGGCAAGGGTTTTGGGAGGAAAGACCGGAAATTACTGTCACATCCACCAAGCCAGGAGGAGTGGGAACATACCATTTGGACTGAGTGTGTGGAGGGGTCAGCCATTGCCCCAGATTTGTTTAAGGCAGCAGTACGTATCCTTCCAGACCTCGAGGTGTTGGCAGGATACGAGGTTGATACTCCATTGCATTCGGCATTGAACTGGCGATATGTGCGTTTTGGACGACAGGCGCGATCGGTGTTGTTTGGTGCGGCGTTTTTGAATGAAGACGGATCCGTTTGGCAGGTGAAGTTGAGCGTTCCCCGGATCCAGAAGGACGGGAAGCTGATTAAGTACGAGACCCCATCAAAGCAAGGTTCAAGGCCATTTTTACCTCCTATTAGCAAAAAGGTGCAGCGGGCCATCGCTAAACGCTATGGGGTTAAGGTCCCGATCAAGAGGTTCTGGGAGTGGGTCATGGCTCATCCAGAAATTCCCTTGGTGTTTGCCGAAGGTGGCAAAAAAGCACTGTGTCTATTGTCACAAGGATATGTGGCGATCTCCCTGTATGGAGTAGACGGAGGTGCGCGCGCAAAGGATGCGGATGGGAACCGCTGTAAACCCTATTTGATTCCAGAATTGTTGCCGTTTTTAGGCAAAGAAAGGGTCATAATCTTGGCTTTTGACCAAGACAGCCAATTTGAAACGCGTTTACGGGTAAAACGCGCCATTATCCGGCTGGCAGGGTTGCTTCAAGCTCAGGGATGTTCCGTGCGTGTGGCCACTTGGGATGGATCCATCGGTAAGGGAGTCGATGACCTGATTGTGAAGGGTGGTGTTACAAAATGGAATGAATCTTATCGATCGGCAGCACCGTTAGAGGAGTGGCTTGCCTATGAGCGGTTGCTCACCCAACTGACCTATATCCCATCGCGTAGGCTGCATGCCGCTGATTTGAGTCTGGAGCAGTGGTCGGATTTGCCCCAGGAAGGGATTGTGGCAATTCAGGCTGCGAAGGGGACTGGGAAAACAAAGGCGATCGGGTTATTGGTGCAGGAGGAAAAGCAAGCCCTGGTGGCGACGCACCGAATTTGTCTAGGACGAAACCTCTGTAGCCGGATTGGGGTGCATTGGCGTGGGGATTTGGACAAAGTCAACGGGCGGTTCATCCACGGATCGGGCTATACCTTGCGGGTGGGCTTCTGTGTCGATAGTTTTTTGGCGATCGATCCAGAGAAGTTTCGGGGCTGTGTGCTGGTCATTGATGAAGTGGTGCAGGTAATGCGGCACCTGCTGACTAGTGCCACCTGTCGGAAGGAGAGTAAGCTGCCTGCGCTGTTGTCCCGATTCCACCAAATCATGCAGGTGGCTCGGCGGGTTCTTGTGGCCGATGCGGATCTAAATAACGCCACGCTGGCCTATCTGCAAGAGCTGCGTGGAGATGGGCAGCCCGTATATTTGGTGCAGAACACGTTTCAACCTGAAGGCTATCCCTGCGAGTTCATTCTGTCGCCTAATGCTAGTGCAGCGATCGCCAGACTCTTGGATTCTTTGACTAATGGGAAACGGCTGTTTGTCTGTACGGACTCAAAGAATCAGAGTAAGCGCCTTGCCTTCCAGTGCTATCGGTTAGGTTTTTCAAAGGACGAGGTTCTGTTGTTAAATTCTGAAACCGTTGGTGGAGAGCGAGAGCAGGCCTTTATTGCGAATCCAGATAAGTTTCTTGCCGAAAATCCTCATATTCGGGTGGTCATTGCCTCTCCTTCGTTAGCAACAGGCGTCAGTATTGAGTCAGACTTCTTTGACGCGGTTTTTGGGATCTTCTGGGGCGCTTCCTTAACAGCCGCAGACATGGCTCAAGGACTTATGCGGGTACGTTCGCAGGTCTCACGGGTTGTATGGTGTGCCAAAACAGGCGGGAATTTCAGCAAGATTTCTCGCGACACTGACGCACAGAGTATTATCTACGCCTTGAAAACCCAAACAGACCTGAACACAATGCTGATTCGGGCGAGCTTACGGGAAGATATGTTGACAGCGATCTCCCAGATTGATTGGGAAAAGGATCCACATCTCAAACTGTTTGCTCACATTGCTGCCGAGACAAATGATTCCATGTGGAACATGCGCTCATCCCTGCTGGTACGGTTAAGGCACGAGGGGCATCAAATTACTGTGATGGATCGAGAGAGTGATCCCATCATTCAGGCGGCCATGAAAGAGGCTCGTGATCAAATCAGGCGTCGGGAAGCAGAGGCGATCGCAGCTGCACCGTTGCTCACGTCCGCTGAACGGGTTGCGCTAGAAGCCAAGGAGAGCATTACTCCAGCAGAGCAGTTAAGCTTGCTGAAAACAGCGATCGCCGACTTCTACTGCGTGGATGAGGTCACACCTGAACTGGTAGAAAGCGACAAATCGGGACGACGACGATCGTGGCTATTGGCTCTAGAGCACCAGCTCTATCCAGAAACAGCACAAAATCGGGATATCCAGGCCCTGGAGCGCCAAATGAGCTGGTTTCAGGGGCTTTGCCCTTGGGATTTGTCGATGGCAACCCTCAAGCGAGAAGCTCGATTGGGTTTAGGGCTAGATCGCTATCTGGATCCAACTTTCAAATGGACTCAATACGATAATGCCCCTGTCGCACAGCGGGCCAGGGAATGTGCCCACCAGGTCAAACTCATTTTGGGTATCGGAAATCTTAATGCGATCGCCGACACCCAAATCGTGCATCAACTACTTGCCCAAATGGGGGTGAAGATTCGCTCCCGTTGGTCTAGTTCGGTTCCAGGGCATAAGGGCGAAAGATTGCGCGTCTATTTCTTGGAGCCTGTGGCCTGGGCAGAAACCATGTCCATCCTGCAACGCCGGGCTGAACGCCGTCGGAAGGCAGAAGCCTTGATGGACGGTAGATCACCCGGGGGGTTTAACACTCAGGAAAACTTGGGGGGTGATCAGGATGAAGCCACTAGAGAGCAATGGTTAGAGGAAAAGAACCTAAACGACCTCCAAAAACTCCTCGATGCTGTCCGAGGGGATCCAATTGCGACCGCAGAATTGACTGAATACATCCCAGATTTTGTCCTCGATCGACTCGATTTTGGATATAAGTAGTATAAATGTATTAGTACAAATGATCTTTTTGATCTGAACTAACCGTTCAGCCATATTCGGCTGCAAAATCACTCCAGATTCTCTGATGAGTGAAGTTTTTTCTTGGAAAAAGCTCGACCTTGAAGATTAACGATAACATTATGGCATAAGGGTTTCAGCGATTTTTGGTCGTGTATTTTTTGGGTTGTCCATGCCAATTGTTGGGGTCGTAAATCAAAAAGGTGGGGCTGGAAAATCGACGTGTTCGGTTCATTTGTCCTGTTGGTTACACAAGCAGAGCCAGTCAGTGGTGATGGTTGATGCCGATGCGCAACAATCCTCGTCGAAATGGCTTTCTCGGTTGGAGCAACCACTGCCCTGTGAGGTGATTCAGGATCCAGACGATTTACTGGACGAGATGCCAAAATTGGCAGAATCCTATGAGTGGGTTGTTGTCGATGGACCTGCTGCACTCTCGGAAACGACACGGGCAACTATTTTGGCTGCCGATTTAGCTATTATTCCGTGTCAACCAACCGGTGTAGACTTGGAAAGCGCCTCTGATACGGTACGGTTGGTTCAGCAAGCTCAGCGGATTCGTCGGGGAAACCCAAAAGCCGTTATTTTTGTGAATCGGGCTGTTAAAGGTACCAAGCTAAAAGATGAGGCGATTGAGGTGCTGCGATTGTTTCCCCATATCTTGGTACTCGAGAAGGTGTTACACCAGCGGCAAATTATTGCGGATTGTTTTGGGCAGGGTGTGACCGTGTTCGATGTCACTGGGACATCGGCAGGAATTGCTCGGCGGGAGATGGAGGAATTATTCAGGCAGGCGTTGGAGGAAATTGATGGCTAGACCCCGAAAATCATTGGCTCAGTCGATGGGTGATTCAGTCACTAAGAAGTTTATTGCAGATCCAGACTCTGTTTCAGATGCTGCTCGCACCTCTGAGCTAATAGCCATTGAACGAATCCACTTCCCTCAGGAGCAACCCCGGCGCTATTTTGACCCGGAGCGGATGACACAATTGGCCCATTCTGTGAAAGAGTACGGGATTTTGGAGCCGCTGTTGGTGAGGCCGTTGGCGAATGGGAACTACGAGCTGGTGGCAGGTGAACGTCGGCTGAGAGCTGCAAAGATGGCAAACCTGACAGAGGTTCCTGTTTCAATTCGGGAATTGGATGATCGACAAGCCCTACAACTCTCACTGCTAGAGAACCTCCAACGCGAAGACCTCAATCCGGTTGAGGAAACGGAAGGCATTTTACATCTGTTGGCGATCGCTCTAGATATGGCTCCTAACCAAGTTGTTTCATTGTTGTATCACGCCTATAACTCAAAACAACGAGGTCGAGAACTGAATAGAACAGCGACCATCCAGATGAAAATTATCGAGGACGTATTAGCAACAATAGGAAAATTTAATACGGAATCCTTTCGCTCAAATCGATTACCATTACTCAACTTACCGGTAGACATCCTAGATGTTCTCCGACAAGGCAAATTGGAATATACAAAAGCACGGTTAATTGCACGCCTTAAAGATATTCCCAAGCGCCAAATAGTTTTGCAAAAAGCGATCAAGGACGACTTATCACTGACTCAGATTCGCGATTATATTAAGGAACTAACTCAAGAACCTGAACAAGAACCCACCTTGGGCGATCGATTATCACAAGTGGTACGGAAACTCAAAATAAAAAAATCGCTAGATGATCCCCAAAAACAACAGCGCTTGGAAACGTTATTGCAGGAAATAGAACTGCTTGTAGAAGGAAGTTGAGATAAAGGCTTGATTGTCCTTGAGAACTCAAATGGGACGAGGTATAAGCGTGCTGTGGACTAAGGCTGGACTATATCACTAAAAAGTGATGAATTGAAACCCCTATAGGGTGGTAGAGAAGAGGCGCTGAAAAGCCCAACGTGTGTAGGATTAATTGCGAAAAACACAAAGCCTCCTTCTCTTGTTTGAGCAGGAGGCTTTGCTTAGATAATTACCCTGGCATCGAGCTATTTTTGCAGGACGCTGCCGTCCAACTATCTTC
>CBKWLJ010000500.1:0-6581 GCA_966675205.1 uncultured bacterium | reverse complement strand
GGACTTGATCAAGGTGATGACGTTCTCTACGGTGAGGAGGGCAATGATGTTCTCTATGGTGAGTCAGGCAACGATAGCCTATATGGAGGAAATGGTCATGATGCCTTGTATGGGATGCGCGGTGATGACCTTTTAGAAGGTGAACTCGGTTATGACTCGTTGTATGGCGGGTCAGGCAATGACACCCTTAAGGGCGGTAGAGGCAGCGATACTTTATATGGTGCTCAGGGTGATGACCTGCTAGAGGGTGATCTGGAAAACGACACAGTCTTGGGGTACGACGTCTTAGATGGTGGGGAAGGTAATGACACGCTAAAAGGCGGTAGAGGGAGTGATAGCTTGTTGGGCGGGTCAGGCGATGATGTGATGTATGGAATTGTCGGCGGGTTCGACTTTGATACCCTCACAGGAGGCATAGGAGCAGATACCTTTGTTTTGCAACCTGAGGAAGCCGATTACTATACTGGGATACCCTACGCCATCATTACCGATTTCAATCAAAGCGAAGGAGATCAAATTCAAGTGTTTGGGAACTTAAGTGACTATGTCCTTGAGGTGCAAACGACTTTGGGCGATACAACTCCAGATACGTTAATTCGCTATTTCGGGGATATTATTGCGATCGTGCAAAACACAACAGATGTGATTTTATCGTCGGTTCCTGTCGTGGAGTCAAATGACGTTCCACCCATCGCTTAGACAAAATATCAGGTAATTTTTCCTCCCCTGCTTCTAAAAGTTTCTCAAGTTGGTCAATGCATTCAGATTGAACACAGGTGAGTATAACTGTGATTCATTCAGAAGGCTGGGGAGGATTCTGCAACAATGATTATGTTTTACATTTTTTTACAAAAGCTTAGAGAAAAATCAGATCTTTTTTAGGCTTGGGGCATCTCTGAGAATAGGAAAAATAGGCTTTAGGAAAAAACACCCCCCTTGCTTGAGGAGGGCTGGGAGGGATCTATGTGTATCTTTTCACAACACAAATAATATTAGGCAATTCTCAAAAAAGCAACAAATCTTTAACTTCAATTCAGGAAAATCACGAAAAAGCGGCAGGAAGTCCAATCCCTCCACTGAAGTACAGGAGATAAACTTAATGTGCCTTAAAGTTTGGACTTATCTTACAGAAAATGCCTCACTAAATCGACGCGTCACAGGCTCAATCAAGAAGGTAAGAATTGATTTTCTTCGAGTCACAATTTCTCCTGTTGCTGCCATACCGGGTGTAAAGGTTACATTTTGACCTCGAACTTTCATCGAATGCTGATAGAGTTTAATTCGAGTCGGAAATACTAAGCCCAAGTCTTTATCTATGATCGCATTAGGACTAACTTGGACGACCTCTCCATCAATGGTGCCAAATTCCTGAAAGGGAAATGTTGCCATCTTCACCTTGACTTTCATTCCTTCTCGAATAAACCCGATATCTCGGTTGAGGACTTTGACTTCTAAAAGCAGTTGCTCCCCATCGGGAAGAATAGACAGCAATTCTTCACCCGCTTGTACTGGCCCTTTGGTTGCCTTGACGCTGTAAACGGTACCTGAAACTGGAGCTTCTATTGTTTCTCGTTCTTGCTGCTGTTTTGCTTGCTCTAGCTGTCCTTCAACGGTTGTCTGTTCTTCACGACGCTGTTTGAGTTGAGTCAGAATTTCACTTCTGCGCTCAGACTCCAATCGCTCAGCATCATTTTTTGCCTTCTGGTAAGCGGCTTGGGCTTGACGAATTTCTTGCTCTTGGGCGGCAATATCCTTTTCTAAGGAGACAACTCTGTCTTGAGCTTCAGTGACTTTGTCTCGAGCGGTAGTGATTTCCGATTCAACTCTAGTTACCTCCGATTGCGCCCTCACGAATCTGTCTTGAGCATCTAGGTAATCGAGTCGAGGGACAGCGCCACTTGTTAACAAACTTTGGAAAGACGCGACCCTTTTTTGGGCATTAGCAAGGGTAGCTTGAGCTTTCGGCAGAAGGCTTTGGGTGTTTTCCAGATTGGTTTGAGCGTTAACTAAGTTAGTTTTGGCATTAATCAGGTTCTCTTGCAACCGAGTCAGACGAACTTTTGCCGCATCAATTGCAGCTTGTTGGCGATTAGCCTCTGCTAAAGCACCTGCCTTAGCGGATTCAAAGTCTCTTAACCGAGCGGATAAAAGTTGGTCTTGCAGTAGCGTTCCGGCTTGGGTTTTTCCCTGGCGTTCTGCTTCTAGACGTTTTAAATCTTCTTGAATTAAATTGGCAGATTTGGCAAGGCGGTCAACTTCGGTTTGGGGCAAACTTGAGTCGCGTTTGACTAGTACCTCACCTTTGCGGATGCGATCGCCTTCTTTAACCTTGACCTCTCGAATCATACCATCCCCTAGCGATCGCACAGGTCGCACCTGCACTGAGGCAATGATTTCTCCTTGAGCAACAGCTACTTCATCCACTTTACTCAAGTGTGCCCATGCGATTGCTCCAAATACCACTACACTAATGCTGCCTGCTAACAATCGGGTATAAAGCGGTGGTAACTCTTGTACTGCCTTACCGAGTTCATAGGAAAGTTGATCTTCTGGACGAGCAAATCGCTCTCTAGTTTGTCGAGCTTGAGCTGGGGAAGAAATCAAGGGAAGTTGCATAGACGTTGTTTAGCGGATGGGGAATAAGGAATTGGAAATACTCCTATTCAGTAATTTCAAAAACTGTAATTTTTCTAATCTGAAAATAGGAGTCAGGAGTCAGAATTCAGGAGAGTCTATCTTTTAATCTTGTAATTTTAGGATCTGGGCAGTGGCTTATCGTTGCTATATCTATGATTTTATTACCTCTTTCTTTAGGAACAATCCAATAGGTCAGATGCTCGAAAAAAAAGCTGATAAAAGTGCCATGAACTCTTAACACAAGAACAAGTTTTGAGTTAAAAACGCACTTCAACTTCTAGCTTGGCTCCCCACTCTAGCTGCCACACTTACAATAGAAATAGAGATTGTTAAGAAGTGTAAGGTTGGTTCATGGCTGATCAGTTAATTCGCGCCACAGCGGCGGAGGGTGGCATTCGAGCCGTTGGGGTCATCACCACACGCCTCACAGAAGAAGCCCGACAACGTCACAAACTCTCGTATGTGGCAACTGCTGCACTAGGACGCACAATGGCGTCAGGTTTATTGCTGGCTTCAAGCATGAAGCGAGAGGGGTCGAGGGTGAATATTCGTGTCAAAGGGAATGGTCCTTTGGAAGGGATTCTAGTTGATGCGGGATTAGACGGTACGGTAAGAGGTTATGTCGATAACCCAGATATAGAACTGCCACCAAACAACCGAGGCAAACTTGATGTCGGCGGTGCAGTGGGTAGTGAAGGCTACCTGTATGTCGTTCGAGATGTTGGTTATGGCTATCCGTATTCCAGTACGGTTGAACTCGTATCTGGCGAAATAGGTGACGACGTTACTCATTACTTGACGACTTCCGAGCAAACACCTTCAGCTTTATTGGTAGGTGTCTTTGTTGGAGCAGGTGGGGTAACGGCTGCGGGAGGAATACTCATTCAAGTTCTCCCTAAAGCGGCAAGAGACGAAGCCTTAGTAGCAACTCTGGAATCTCGTATTGCCAAGCTGACAGGATTTACACCCCTATTGCAGGCAGGTAAGACATTGCCAGAGATTTTTGAACAACTGCTGGGCGATATGGGTTTGGTAATTCTTCCAGAAGTTCAGATGGTACGCTTTCACTGTGGTTGCTCTTTCGAGAGAGTATTAGGAGCGTTAAAAATGCTAGGCGAGGCAGAACTTCAGGATATGATTGAAAAAGAAGAAGGAGCCGAAGCAACCTGCCATTTCTGTGGGGAAGTTTACCAGGCTAGTTCTCATGAGCTAGCTCAGTTGATCGAAGATTTACGTGCTGAGTCGGTTTGATCCACTCGTCATTAGTCATTAGTTATTCGTTTGCGGCTAAACACTGAACGGCGTTCCACCCAACTATTCCTCGCATCCACTCATCCCCTTGCCTGGAAAACGAGGGGCTTAGGAACTATTTCCAGCTCAGCCTAGACTAGTAAAAGTCATTTCCTGACTGAAAACTAATGACTAATGATGAAAGATATAGGAGTAAAACCAAGGAAAGTAGCCCATACTAGTACAAGCCTCAAATCGCAGTCAGAGAAGCTTGCAATTTGAGAGCCTCATGATTACTCTTGGGAACGGGCTTCTTTTCCGACGCTCCAATCTCCTCTCCCCCAAGTTGGTAGCTTTTTCTATCGGGGAGGGGTAGGATGGCAACTACTGAGGGTGTGATGGAACACGCTGGATTAGGCATAGCGCGTGGTGGTGTGAGTTATGACCAGAGATCGAGAAATTCCCGACAGTTGGCCCGCATCGAATTCATCGAAGCCAGGTCAGCTTCCTGGGTGGCAAGGCAAAAAACCATCTTCGGCGGCAAAGCGTCCTTTGAGAACTCCTGATTCAGGAGCCTTATCAGGACACGCCTATTCGCCCAGGGATGGGGGGTATCCTGCTTCTGGCAAGTTGCCTGTACCTGGAGGGCATTCCCCTCCACCTACAAAGTCCTCACCGGAGCGAAAACGAGGCTTTCCAAGAGTTTGGCAATTCTGGGCTATTTTCATTGTGCTGTTTACGGGTAGCGTGGGATTTACCGCCGTAGCCTTGTTGCTGAAGTTGCCAGCGGTTCCGAACTGTCCTGCGACATTTTGGCCGCTGGCTTCGGCGTCAATGCGTCTTTACTGCGCTCAGTTAGCGGCAAATAAACAGACATCAGAAGATTTGCTACAAGCGATCGCTTTAGTAGAGGCGTTACCAGACGATCATGCATTGCGCCCGGAAATCAACCGCAATATCGAGCAGTGGTCTCTGGATATCTTGAAAATCGGCGAGCAAAAGTTCCAAGCGGGTAAGTTAACAGAAGCGATCGATATTGCGAGAAAAATTCCGGCCAAAGTCTCGGCTTACAATCGGGTCGAAGAGCAAGTTGAGCGCTGGCAGTCGGTTTGGAAGAAGGCAGAGGATATCTATAACCAAGTCGAGCAACAACTACGGCAGTCAAACTGGACTCAGGCATTTCGAGAAGCTGTCAAGCTCAGCTATGTGGATAACCAGTATTGGGCAACCACGAAGTACAATGAACTCTCTAAAAAGGTTCAAGTGGCACGGGAGGATAGTGCAAAGCTTGACAAAGCCTATGAACTCAAGCGCACGGGACGAATAGACGATATTTTAGCGTCCATCAAAGAGGCGGAAAAAATCACGCCTCAAAGTTATGCCTATAAAGAGGCTCAGGATTTAATCGCTGAATGCGGCAAGAAGTTGCTAGAGGTCGCCCAGAATCGACTGGAGAAAGGGAATTGGCAAGGCGTTCTGGAAGTTGCCAATAAAATTCCCCCTAGCGTTAAGTTAGAAGCGGAGAAAGCAGATTTAATTGACTTAGCGCAGGCCGCTTCAACGGCTGCGTCGGGAACGAGTACAGATCTGGAACGAGCGATCGCTTCTGCCCAAAATCTCAGACCCGACCGTCCCCTGTATGAAAAAGCACAACAATTCATTGATCGCTGGAAGCGAGAGATCCAAGATGTAGCTAGGCTAGAGCGGGCACGGATGTATGCGGAATCAGGATTGGTGCCAGATTTAAGAACAGCGATCGCAGAAGCTCAACAGATTCCTAATGGCAATCCCCGCTATCAAGAAGCACGGCGGGAAATTAGTCGCTGGACGACTCAAGTGGAGACGGTAGAAGACCAACCTTATCTTGATCGTGCCGAGCAAATTGCCAATTTTGGGGGTGTGGCTTCCTTGCGAGAAGCGGTTCAAGAAGCGAGTCGTATTACTCCTGGTAGAGCCCTGTACAAAAAAGCACAAGCTAAAATTGGCGAGTGGACGAACTCCATCCAGCGCCAAGAAGATCAGCCTTTCCTCGATCAAGCACGCGCTTTAGCCAGTGGGGGCAATATCCCGGCTGCGATCGCATCTGCTGAACAAATCAAAGCAGGACGGGCACTCTACAAAGAGGCACAAAATGAAGTTCAAAGCTGGAAACGGGAAGTTGAGGGACAGCAGCTTTTACAGCAAGCTTACCAAGCCTCCAATTCTGGAACAGCAGAAGCCCTCCAAGAAGCGATTCGAGTGGCAAGGCAAGTTCCGAGTTCAGCCAGTGTTAAATCAGAAGCCAGAGATGCTGTCAATCGCTGGAGCTATCAACTCTTATCGATCGCAAATGATCGGTCAGTGTACAGCCTAAGAGAAGCGATCGCGATCTCACAAATGATTCCTTCCGGTACTGACGCTTATCAATCCGCTCAAGCCCAAATTCAGTCGTGGCAACAGCGTTTAGAACCACCGCCAGCTCCTCCTAGTCCGGTATGGAATAGTACAGATAGTGGATTCTAATCCTATTGGTTGATTATCGGGTGGGCAATGCCCACCTGATTTTTTTTGTTTGAGGTCAGGACTTACGCACAGACCTTGTATACAGCAGGGGCACGAATGCCAAAGCCCCTACAGATAGCGGTTCAACGGTAAATTTGTCAGGACTTACGCAAATTTACTGCTAAACCGCCATTTGTAGGGGCGATTCATGAATCGCCCCTACTATACATGGT
>CBKWLJ010000499.1:0-6583 GCA_966675205.1 uncultured bacterium | reverse complement strand
AACGGGGAACAGGGAACAGTAAACAAGAATTGACGCAAACAGCATCAGAAAAATATTTTTGCAAGAGGTCTAATGAAAAAGTCTATAGTGTCTGTAGCTAGCCTTGCTTGATTTTGGAGATGAAGCACGAGGGAATGCCCGTGAGCGATCGCAGCAGCTCATGTAGATGGTAGAGTGTGATAACGGAGTGAAGGCACCCTACTGCCTATAAAGATTGACTTCACCATGGCCCGGCAGGCGAATCTCAAGGAGTATAAGCAGGAAATCATTGCGTTCTACGAGGCGAGAACTGACTACGACAATGATTTTACTTATCGTCGAGCGATTCCTCTGGTTGAATTGGCTAACCTCCAACCTGGACAAGATATTTTAGATGTAGCGACAGGAACGGGGATAGTTGCGATCGCTGCTGCCCAACGAGTAGGTGCTGAAGGTCAAGTCATCGGCGTTGACTTTACCCCAGGAATGCTCGACCAAGCACGACGAAAAATTACAGTAACCGGATTACAAAATATCGAATTTATTGAAGCTGATGCCGAATTAATTGATTTTGAGAATGAACGCTTTGATGCAATTTTTTGTGCTACAGCGATTGTTTTGCTGAGCGATATTTCTGCGGCATTGTGTAACTGGTATCGTTGGCTCAAAGAGGGTGGAATTGTCGCTTTCTCTTGTTGGTCTGAGACATCGTTTTTTACACCTATCATTACTAAGGTGTGTGCTAAGTATGGCTTTTTGCTGCCGAATCTCCACGAACCGCTTGGAACTCCAGAGAAATGCTACGCCTTACTGGAAAAGATAGGCTTTCACAATATCGCAATAGAAACCAAGCCATTGGGTAGCTATCTTAGCCTCGATGATGCTAAAAATTATTGGAAAGGAAAATGGCTTCATCCGAATGGTCATCCTCTTTTTCAGCTATCCAATGAGCAAATTGAGCAATTGAAAGCGGAATTCAGAGCAGAAATTGAGACAATAGCTACAGACAAGGGAGTCTGGCACGAAATTACGGCATTCTTTATAACGGGTCGCAAATAAGCGCAGAGGTAAAAAAATGAGTCAAGTTAAAGCAGTTTCAGGACGGGGGATTCCTTTAGTTGGTAATGATATTGATACCGATCGCATTATTCCTGCTCGGTTTTTGCGTTGCGTCACGTTTGAGGGGTTGGGAGAACAAGCATTTGCTGATGATCGCACACAGGCACAAGGTCAACATCCCTTTGACCAAGCACAATATCAAGGCGCTAATATTTTAGTCGTTAACGGTAACTTTGGCTGTGGTTCCTCACGAGAACACGCTCCTCAAGCCTTATCGAAATGGGGAATTCAAGCGATTGTGGGAGAGAGTTTTGCCGAAATTTTCTTTGGTAATTGTGTGGCGATCGGAATTCCTTGCATGACAGCGCCAGCAGAAACGGTTCAGCAATTACAAGCAATCCTCAAAGAAAATCCTGAAATATCGATGACAGTAGATTTAGAAGCCATGCAAGTTCATTGTGGCGACTTCCAAGCTTCTGTGTCTCTAGGCGAAGGCCCCAGGCAAATGCTGACAACAGGCACCTGGGATAGTTGTGGACAACTGATTGCCCAAGTTGACCAAATTCAATCTACGGCTGCACAGTTACCCTATATCGATTGGGGCGATCAAGTTATGGCTACATCAAGATAGAGCATTACTCACTTTTTCCATCACCCCCGTTGACCAAACGGGGGTTTGTATTAATTGTTACCTGTAATCAGAGTTTTCTCCTCAATGCTAGAGAACTTCTTAATTGAGTCTAATCGTAGGTCATTCGTCTAAGCCTTGAAATATCTATATCCCAGTAAAGTTAACAAAATAGAAAAAAGCTACCCGAAAAAAAGTGTTAAAATCGCCATCATTTAGATAAATCTTCCCTTTCACAAACTACAGAGTCTCTCTAGTTCATATCAGTTCAAAAGTCTATCTCCTAATTGAAGCGAAAACTGATTGTTAAAGAGAGGTTGAGAATGTCTATTGTCAAGCGATGTATTGCTGAGTTTATAGGCACCTTTTGGCTTGTTTTTGGAGGCTGCGGAAGTGCTGTATTGGCAGCAGCCTTCACAGCAGATGCGGCAAAAATAAGTTCTGATACTGCATTTCCTCTGGGGATCGGGTTAGTCGGTGTTTCTCTCGCATTTGGTTTGACTGTCCTGACAATGGCGTATGCGATCGGTCATATTTCAGGCTGTCACTTAAACCCAGCCGTTTCCTTTGGTTTATGGGCAGGAAAACGTTTCCCTGCTAGCGATTTATTACCCTATATCGGTGCCCAAGTGGGTGGAGCTATACTGGCTGCGATCGCTCTTTTTATCATTGCCAGCGGTCATCCTAAGTATGGTCTTGGGCCGAATGGATTAGCCGTCAATGGCTTTGGAGCGCTTTCTCCGGATGGTTATTCGCTGCTATCGGCGTTCATCGCTGAGTTTGTATTGACCTTCATGTTTTTGATGATCATTATGGGGGCAACAGATCGTCGGGCCCCTCAGGGGTTTGCTCCACTTGCGATCGGTTTGGGACTCACCCTAATTCACTTAATTGGAATTCCCGTAACTAACGTTTCAGTGA
Organism: uncultured bacterium; assembly: GCA_966675205.1. Lineage (GTDB taxonomy): Bacteria > Cyanobacteriota > Cyanobacteriia > Cyanobacteriales > Coleofasciculaceae > JBFLZA01. The sequence goes on along the minus strand of CBKWLJ010000499.1, from coordinate 3,996 downwards.
ATCCTGCACGAAGTCTTGGCCCAGCGCTAATTGTGGCAATTTTCGGGGGTCATTCCTTAGCTCTCTCTCAAGTTTGGTTATTCTGGATTGCACCAATTTTTGGAGCATTAGCAGCAGGTTCTTTATACTTATCAGTCTTTAGTGAGTCAAGACTGGAGCGAGAGCCACAACCGATTGAAACAAGAAGTTGAGTGAAGCCGTTAGTAAAATTTTGAAGTTGGGTCTTTAACCTCACTGGAAAATGTTTTGTCAAGAAAGAGTTCTGGCATTACTGCCAAAAACTTGAGGTTAAAAAGCAACATTTATATAGATGTAAATGGCGAAGCATTCTAGAACGGTGCTTCGCTTTTCTTTGCTTAATTTTATGTTTCACCTAAATAGGCTTTGCGGACTGTCTCATCCGATTGCAAATCTTTAGCTGATCCTGTTAGAACAATCTCACCCGTTTGTAAAACATAACCGCGATGGGAGATAGTCAAAGCCATACGAGCATTTTGTTCAACCAACAAAATCGTCGTTCCTTGAGCATTAATATCTTGAACAATCGAAAAAATTTGACTGACTAAGATAGGAGCTAAACCCATACTTGGCTCATCTAACAACAATAAGCGAGGCCGCGCCATCATCGCACGCCCGATCGCTAGCATTTGTTGTTCACCGCCACTTAAAGTCCCTCCTTTTTGCTGAAAGCGCTCTCTTAAGCGCGGAAAAAGATGCAAAACTTTTTCTAAATCTGACTTAATACCTAAAGAATCCCGACGGGAGAAAGCCCCCATTTCTAAGTTTTCTTTTACTGTCATTCGAGGAAAAATCAGACGCCCCTCCGGACTTTGAGAAATGCCCAAGCGAACAATCGCTTTTGCGGGCAATGATTCTAAAGGATTTCCCTCAAATAAGATAGTACCCTCACGAGGTCGAATCAGACCTTGGATAGTACGGAGAGTTGTCGTTTTACCAGCACCGTTACTTCCAATTAAACTGACAATTTCACCTTGTTCAACTTGTAGCGAAATTCCTTTGAGAGCGTGAATGTTTCCGTAATAGGTATGAAGATTTTTAATTTCCAGCATAGTAGTTAATATTTCGGGATTACACCATATTTCTCTGAACGACTAACCACTAACCTCTTCTTTACCTAAATAAGCCTCAATCACACGGGGGTCAGAACGAACTTCAGCCGGTGTCCCCTCAGCAATTTTAGAACCGTACTCCATCACGCTGACTTTGTCGCTAATTCCCATTACCACCTTCATATCGTGTTCAATGAGCAAGATACTCAAATTCAGTTGTTCACGAATTTGGTGGATGAAGCGCGTTAAATCAGCCGTTTCGTTGGGATTCATCCCAGCAGTTGGTTCATCCAATAGCAGTATTTTGGGTTCACTGGCTAACGCCCGTGCAATCTCTAATCGTCGCTGTTCTCCATAGGAAAGATTTTTGGCCAACTCTAAAGCTTTTAAGGAATTTAAACCCACAAAATCCAGGAGTTCTAGTGCTTTTTTCCTGGCTTGGCGTTCTTCTTGGCGCACGGCTGGAGGACGAAGTAAAGCACCCACTAAACCCGTTTTCAGTCGGCAATGCCTGCCCACTAAGACATTTTCTAGCACCGTCATGTTATTGAACAGACGGATATTCTGGAATGTTCTGGCAATTCCTAAGCCGGTCAGTTGGTCTGGGCGTGCTCCTGTAATCTCCTTACCCTCTAACCGCAGGTGACCAGAGGTGGGTTTGTATATTCCGGTGAGCATATTAAAAAAGGTGGTCTTGCCTGCCCCATTAGGGCCAATCAGGCTAGCAATGACTCCTTTTTCCAGCGTAAAATCCACCTGTTTAACGGCGGTTAGACCGCCAAAGCGCATCGTAAGTTGGCGGGCTTCCAACAGTGGCATCATACACTCCTTACATCAGCTAAAGATTCATTCTTTTTCTCATCATGGGAGTGAAGTTCAGCTTGGCGTCTACCATCAGGAACCAAACCCTCTGGACGCACAATCATCATGATGACTAAAGTCAAGCCAAAGAGAAACAAACGCATCTGAATGGGATCAATGCTGGTAGCAACAAAGTCTCGAAGTGCTGGATTAGCCATGTTCGGCAGTACCGCAGTATTGAGGAAATTTTTCAAAACTTGTGCCAATTGAGGTAGATAAAGTCGGTCGGCTGCCATGATAATAATCCCGCCCAGGATAACCCCAGTCATGTTACCCAGTCCTCCTAAAATCACCATGCACAGGATGATGACAGAAACCGAAAAATCAAAAACACTAGGAAAAATGGCACTAATATAGGCGGCATAAAATGACCCAGCAAACCCGGAAAAAGTTGCCCCCATAGCAAAAGCTAGTATTTTAGTTTTGAACAAATTAATACCCATTGCACTAGCCGCTAGTTCATCTTCACGAACAGCCGTCCAAGCCCTTCCTAAGCGTGAATCCTGCAAGCGCCCAATCATAAAGTAGGCAAAGACGACCAACAGCAGAATTAAGTAGTACCAGGGGAAATAGTCGCTGGCATCAAAGTCACCAATGATAGGGAGGGTAGGACGCCCGATCGGATTAATTCCTGCTTCTCCCCCGGTAAGATTAAGAGGGCGATCGCATCCGACTAAACAAATACCCATTTCTGGACGACCCAAAATACTACCAATAATCGTAGAAATTGGCTCGTAAATCCGCACTGCCGTTAAATTGCGAAAGACTACCGGCACAATTTCCCCAAAACCGAGGGTGACAATAGCCAAGTAGTCTCCCCGTAGGCGTAAGGTTGGTGACCCCAAAATCACACCAAAGATCGCGGCGACACATGCAGCAATGGGCAGAACGAACCAGAAGTTCCACTGATTACCTAGCTGCGGCGAGGACAAAAGGGCAGTGGTATAAGCCCCAATTGCAAAAAAAGCAGCATTGCCCAAATCGAGCAACCCAGCAAAGCCGACCACGATATTTAGCCCAAGGGCTAGCATGACAAAAATTTGAATTTGAATCACGGTGGCTATCCAGTTGGTGGCAGCCACTTGATCTACAAAAGGAAAGGTAATCAGAATAAAAGCGATCGTTAGCAACGTTGCCTGTCGCTTCTTGGGAATCGGCAGACTTTGCAATGCGCTAATGATTCCTCCCGCTAAAGCGGCAATCACCAAAGCTGAGATACCATACAGGCAACTTTGCAGGAAGTTGACCGTCGGTAGTCCTAAAACAGGTGCCATTAGCCCCTGAATCACACTAGCAACCAGCAGCCAAATTCCCACTTCGAGTCCAGCCATTGACCCTAATCGCGCCCCATTAGCTGGAGTGAGAATTCTTTTCCCTTGAGAGCGCATAAAGCCTGCTGCCGTACCCAGTAGCCAACCGATAACTGCACCACTCCAACCGCCAAACAGGAGGACGGTGAGAAATGCGATCGCTCCTAAAACACCACTCGATTTAATTACTTTAAATATCTGCTTTGCCATAGCTGTCCTTGATCAGATAGAAGAGTTGAAAGTTAACCAATCAGCATCTTCAACCTTCAACTTCTCAAACCTTCAACCTTCAAACCTTCAACCCCTTAAACCTTCTCCTGAACATTTTCTCCCAACAAACCACCCGGTCGGAATGCCAAAATAATCACTAAAACGGCGAACACCCAAGCATTAGTCCAGCGGCTAGAGAGATATTGGTCACTCAAGGCAGAGAGCAAGCCAATCAGCACTCCTCCCAACATTGCACCAATGATGTTGCCAATTCCCCCCAACACAGCAGCAGTAAAAGCCCGTAAACCGGCGGTAAATCCCATCGTAAAAACAATGGTGTTGTTGTACAGCCCCACCAACAAACCCGCTGCTCCTGCTAGTGCCCCGCCAATCAAAAAGGTTAAGGCAATAATCCAATTCACATCGATGCCCATAATCAGGGCTGCATCTCGATTTTGAGCAGTTGCTCGCATGGCTTTACCGAGATGGGTGCCGGGTAGGGAGAGATATGTCGCCATACTCTCCCCCCCTAAGAACCGGACTTG
>CBKWLJ010000498.1:0-6632 GCA_966675205.1 uncultured bacterium | reverse complement strand
GGGAAAGCTGGCAGTTGGTAGCAGATGATTTGCCCACAGTGCGATCGCTAGCTGTGGTTTAAGTGGGCGAGCATAATCTATACGACATCCTAGTTTTGCACAAAACTTTCCTCAAGGGAGTTTAAGCCATGTTTGCTCTCGTCTCGCCCGAAAAAATCCAACTGCCACCAGGAGCGGTAGTACGGTTGCCTGCGACATGGCAAGAGTATCAAACCCTATGTCAGCAACGAGGGGATGGCTCCATTCCCCGAATCAAGTATCACGATGGAGAAGTATTGCTCATGTCTCCTCTGCCCAAACATGGACGGGATGCTAGTCTGATTGCTGACGTTATCAAAGTTCTTCTAGATTACACCGAGCGGGAATACGATGCATTTACCCCCGTAACGATGGAACTACCAGAGGAAAGCGGCATTGAGCCAGACTATTGTTTCTACATTGACAATTGGGAAGCGGTTTCTGGCAAAGAGCGAATTGATTGGAGCAGCGAACCTCCACCCGATTTGGTATTGGAAATTGACGTAACGAGTTATTCTGATGTCAATGATTATTTGCCTTATCGAATTCCTGAAGTTTGGCTATTTCGCAAAAAACAATTATTGATTTACCAGTTGCAAGGGGCGGAATATAATCTTCATGAAAAAAGCCTATATTTTCCTCAAATTCAGCTACAGGAAATAATTGCTCGATGTGTTCAGGTTGCTTATGAACGTAACACCAGTGCCGCAATTCGTGACCTCAAGCAACGATTAGGTTAAATCTTTAGCAGTCTATGAAACTTCATTTTTATAGTACTTGAACTACAACCAAGCCTTACCCAGTTGCTTCAAAAATTCCTCATATGCTTTATTAATTGCCTGCATTGTGGATATAGCACGAGTATTCACTTCACAGGAGTGGCATTGTAATAATTACTGAAATCTCCATTACGGTCTTTAAAGCGCGCTCGCTACCAATTAATTACCGTTAGAACCGTTACCTTCGCAAACTCTTGGTCAGCCGTTACCAAACTTGCTGAATTTTGGATTGCCATCGCCGCAATTATAGCATCAGGTAATTTCAACCGAAATTGTTGGCGAATTTCAATAATTCTCTCAATTAACGCAGTGTCAGTTGCTACCAAACCGATAACTTCAACGCGCTGAAGAAACTGCTGAAAAAGTTGGCGATCATTTTGTCCCAGCCCAGCAAACGCCAAAAACTCAATTTTACTAATGACTGAAACCCCTATCCAATCAGCATTTTGTAATACTTGAAAAAGTTGAGGATTTCCATGCAGCAGCGCCACGATCGCATTTGTATCCAACAGGTAGCGATTACCACTCATTCCGTAAAGTCCTCTGCATGGCTACCGCATCTCCCTCCCAGGTTAACCGCCCCACCAAATCAGAGAAATCATACTTTAATTTTTGCTTCTCGGCTGCTGAAACTAGATTCACAACAACAACAACGTTTACCTCAGCTGCCGTTAATTGTGTCGGAATATTAAGATTTAAATAACCCGATTCATCAGTTTTAGTAGTCAGTTTTAGAACTTCCATACCAAGTAAACCTCATATAAATTTATTTGAGTGCGATCGCCTGTCCTTATAATGACAGTCTTAAAAGTCAAGTGAGCGACTGATTTGTAAAGTGTATTAATGCGTTTGGGTTTTTCTGGGAAAAGAGGAAAGCCTACGAGTTTCTTCTCTCTCAGAAAGGCTGGTAACAAGGAAGCCTGTGCTTTCTTAAACCAACTAATACGAAATCTGCTACAAGCAGCAGTGCTTACGCGATCGCAAATTCAGTATATTGTCTGACATGAGGTGGATGAAACAATGATTCTCTCTATAATGCTTAAGTCATCCTTGAACGCATGTATTCTTGCCATCACCTGTTTAATCTGAGTTTTGAGGGCAGTAGCATTTTGCTGGTGAGAAAGCTTATGCTCCAAAGCTTTACGTGCCAAATCCTCACGTCCTTGTTTCATTGCCAATGCAGCGATATTATGCCAAGAGCTAACTTCATGTTGAGCTTGCTTGTACTGCTTTTGAATCAGTTCTTTGCTGGCAGTTAAACAGGCAATTTCTTGCTGTATGCTTAGTTTGATTGGCTTGAGGAATTCAAGAACTTTTTCTGGATTATCAGTAGTTTTTGCCTGATCAAGAAGCTGATTTAAACCATAAGCACCCAATCCTACCACCGCACCAGCCGCTGTAACCTGAGCCATACCAATCCCTACAGCAGTTCCAGCAAAAGCTAACCCCATCCCACCAACGGCGCTAGAAACCCCAACACCACCCATTGCTCCAAGGGCAGCAGCACCCAAAGCTGAAACCTCTTTATTCTCGATCGCTTTTTTGCCCCCATAAGCTGCTGCACCCGCGATAGCGCCTGCTGCTGTAACCGGAGCCATACCAATACTGATTCCTCCAAATCCTCCGACTAATCCCATGCCACCAACGGTTGCCGAAACCCCAGCACCTGTAGCCGCTCCTGTTGCTATAAAACCTGCGCCTTCTACAGGCTCAAGCTTACCTGTTATATCATTGCAGTTGGCTCTAATTATCCGGCTGATGCGATTGCCTAAAGCCATTTTGATATTTTTCCTTTTGCTAGCTACTACCTACATATCAGGTAGCCGTGTTTATTATTAAGTTTGTATCAATTCCAGTGTCAGCGTCACTAAGCTATCGTGAGACAATTGTCCTGAGTTTTAACAGACGAGTTTTCAATGACTGCAGTAACTCCCGATTCCGCCAAGCATAAAAAAGCTAAAGCCTTAAAACCCAGTAGCCGCCGCCCTGCGAAAGAACTGTGTAGCGAGTGCGGACTGTGCGATACATATTATATTCACTATGTCAAGGAAGCTTGTGCCTTCATCAACCAACAAATTGCGGAACTCGAAGAAGAAACCCACGGAAAAAGCCGCAATCTCGATAATCCTGATGATTGGTACTTTGGCGTCAAACAGGACATGATGGCGGCGCGGAAAATTGAACCAATTGAGGGGGCGCAGTGGACGGGAATTGTCAGTACCATTGCCATTGAAATGCTCAATAGCGGCAAAGTGGAAGGCGTCGTCTGCGTCCAGAATACCAAAGAAGACCGCTTTCAACCGATGCCAGTGATTGCCCGTACTCCAGAAGAGATTCTGGCAGCGCGGGTAAATAAACCAACCCTGTCACCTAACCTTTCTGTCTTAGAGCAAATTGAACAATCGGGAATGAAGCGGTTATTGGTGATTGGTGTGGGTTGCCAAATTCAGGCACTACGCGCAGTTGAGAAACAACTGGGTTTAGAAAAGCTCTATGTGTTGGGAACACCCTGTGTAGATAATGTTACCCGTGCCGGGTTACAGAAATTCCTCGATACAACTAGCCGTTCTCCAGAAACCGTCGTGCATTATGAGTTCATGCAAGACTTTCAGGTTCACTTCAAACACGAAGACGGTTCGATTGAGAAAGTACCGTTTTTTGGTTTAAATACTAAAGAACTTAAAGATGTTTTTGCTCCCTCTTGCATGAGCTGCTTTGATTACGTCAATTCTCTTGCTGATTTAGTGGTGGGCTATATGGGAGCACCGTTTGGTTGGCAGTGGATTGTGGTACGCAATGACACTGGTCAAGAAATGCTGGATTTGGTGAAAAATCAAATAGAAACGCAACCTGTAATGTCAAAAGGTGATAGACGCAACGCTGTGCAACAGAGCATTCCCGCCTATGACCGAGGTGTTACCTTACCGATGTGGGCCGCTAAACTGATGGGAGTCGTAATTGAAAAAATGGGTCCCAAAGGTTTAGAGTACGCTCGTTTCTCGATTGATTCCCACTTTACCCGCAACTACTTATATGTGAAGCGTAATCATCCAGAAAAATTAGAGGCACACGTACCTGAGTACGCTAAGCGTATTGTGGGACAGTACAAGCTTCCGGACTCTTAGATGAACTAGCATCAAAATAGGCAGTATTTAGGGGTGTATAGCTTAACTCGGCCCCAACCAACTTCGTATCTTCGAGTTCAACATTGTTGAGAGTAGCACGGCTCAAGTTCGCTCCATACAACTTCGTTTGGTTGAGTTGGGCTTGGCTTAAATTTGCTCCTCGCAAATCTGCTCCATTCAAATTCAATTCGCTCAAGTCTAATCCCTTCAAATTAGCCCCTTGGAGATTTGCTTCTTGTAGCTTAGCGCCCGTTAAATTTGCTCCTCTTAAATCTGCTCCGCTTAAATTGGCTTGAGTGAGGTCAAGTCCTTCGAGATTTGCTTGGGTGAGGTTAGCATTACAGAAGTTAGCCTGACGAAGAATCACCTCTGAAAGGTTGGCCCCACTCAAGTCTGCTCCACTGAAATTCGTCTGAATTAAATCAGCTCGCCCTAAATCAGCGCCCTGTAAATTTGCTCCACTCAAGTCTGTTTGGGTTAAGTCTGCTGCCCGCAAATTAGCCCCTTGAAGATTGGCATTTTTTAACGTAGATTTTTTTAAGATTGCTGCGGAAAATTTTGTTTCTTTTAGATTTGATTCACTTAAATTAATTCCGATTAAATTGCTCCAAACTAGGCTTTGTCCGGAAAGATCAACTTGCCTAAAATTTCTTTGTCCTTGGTTATATTGCCGCTTAAGTTCTTGTACTTTCACAGTTTTAGCCTCCTGTTGTTATATAGGTTTAATTATTTATTAATGTTGTCAAAATAATTACTGAGAGTACCCTATCTTAGTGCATAGATATCTTTGGGGTTGAGTAATTACAAACTAAGATAGTATTTCTAAGGGAATAAGTAGTCTTACTTAAAAACAGAAAAATAGGAGTATAAAACTGAGCTGTGTCTTTTTATTGTTAAAACTCAATGTTAAATCGATCGCTTATGATGTGGACGTGGCTCACTTGGGTTTATCTGCAATCACAACAGGGTCATTGAAGTGCAAAAAAGTCAAACCACTGCTACGAGTTCTCAGCACCCCTTACCCGTCATCGGATGGCGGGAGCAGCTTTGCTTACCTGAGCTGGGAATTACGCAGATTAAGGCGAAAATTGACACGGGGGCGCGATCTTCTGCCTTACATGCCTTTGCGATCGAAACATTTGAGCAAAATGGGAAAGCGATGGTTGACTTCAAGGTGCATCCCTACCAGCGAGATACTCATCGAAGTGCGATCGCTCAAGCAGAACTACTCGATTGGCGAGAGGTTCGCAATTCTGGTGGACAAACTCAGTTGCGGCCTTTGATTGTAACAACTGTAGAGCTTGGCAATTATACTTTTCCCATTGAACTGACCTTAACCAATCGAGATGTGATGGGTTTCCGCATGTTGCTAGGGCGTCAAGCTGTGCGCCAACGCTTTTTAGTAGATGCAGGTAAGTCATTCCTACACCGTTTACCTGGCTCAGCTATATAAAGAAAAAGAGTTAGAAATAACGATGAAAATCGCCATTTTATCCCAAGATGCTTCGCTATACTCCACGCGACGCCTTAAAGAAGCTGGGGAAGTACGGGGTCACGATATGCGGGTGATTAACTACCTGCGCTGCTATATGAACATTACAGCCCATAAGCCAACAGTAATGTATCAAGGCAAACCCTTAGAAGACTTTGATGCTATCATTCCTCGCATTGCCGCCTCCAAAACCTTTTATGGCACAGCGATCGTGCGGCAGTTTGAAGTGATGGATGTCTTTAGTGCGAATGACTCTCAGGCGATTTCCCGTTCCCGCGATAAACTGCGCTGTCTGCAAATCCTTTCTCGTGAAGGAATTGGGTTGCCCGTTACGGGATTTGCCCACTCTATCCAAGATATAGACGGCTTAATTGATATTGCTGGCGGTGCGCCCCTTGTAATTAAAATGCTGGAAGGCACTCAAGGGATCGGTGTAGTCCTCGCAGAAACTCACCAAGCTGCTAAGTCAGTGATTGAAGCTTTTCGAGGTTTGGATGCCAATATTTTGGTGCAGGAGTTTATCAAAGAAGCAGAGGGGATGGATATTCGCTGTTTCGTGATTGGTGAGAAGGTGGTGGCATCCATGAAACGACAGGGCGCACCAGGAGAATTTCGCTCCAACTTGCATCGAGGTGGAACCGCAGAAAAAATTAAATTAACACCAGAGGAACGCAGTACAGCAATACGGGCGGTTAAAGCGATGGGATTGAAAGTGGCGGGCGTGGACTTGCTGCGATCGAATCATGGGCCAGTCGTCATCGAGATTAATTCTTCACCTGGACTTGAAGGGATTGAGCAAGCGACTGAGGCGGATGTGGCGGGAAAGATTATTGAGTATTTGGAAAAAAATGTAGTGAACGGAAAAACGCGCGATGGTGCTTCACGCTGCCGCAAAAGCGATCGCATTCAGTATTAATTGCAGGGTAAGGTCCGTTTTCTGTAACCAAAATTCACAAAATTGTCTCGCTGTAGTGCTAACACTTGACAAAATAAAACTCCCCTTATACTAGTAGTTTGCCAAGGCAAGTTTGCCGGGTGAAAATTCTCCGCGTCTGGAGCGTCCGTCCTAACCCGTCAATTTTGGGTTGGTCGAGTACTAGTGGTTCATCGCAAAAGTTTTGATTTGTAGAAAACTCCCAAAAACTCTGCTATGAAACAGTTCTAGCCCACATTCCGCACCCTCAACTGTCACACAGACTGCTTTGGCTGGTGGCAGTC
>CBKWLJ010000497.1:0-6687 GCA_966675205.1 uncultured bacterium | reverse complement strand
CGCTCCTTGGCAATTTGGGAGAAAGTGCTGGGCAAAGAGCATCCCCATGTTGCCACTAGTCTCAACAATTTGGCAGGGCTGTACAGGGAAATGGGGAACTACAGCCAAGCCGAACCCCTCTCCCAACGCTCCTTGGCAATCCGCGAGAAAGTGCTGGGCAAAGAGCATCCCGATGTTGCCAGCAGTCTCCACAGTCTGGCTTCTCTGTACCAGGAAATGGGGAACTACAGCCAAGCCGAACCTATGTTCCAACGCTCCTTGGCAATTTGGGAGAAAGTGCTGGGCAAAGAGCATCCCCATGTTGCCATCAGTCTCAACAATCTGGCATTGCTGTACTGGGCAAAAGGTGACATCGCCCGTACCCTTGAATACCGAACCCGTGGCAGCAACATTGAAGAGAGCAACCTTGAACTCATCTTCACTATCGGCTCCGAAACCCGAAAAAGCGCCTACATCGCCACCCTCTCCGGCACTACTGATGCAACGATTTCCCTGCACATCCAAGCTGCCCCTGACAACTCTCAAGCTGCCCGCCTCGCCTTAACTACCACCCTACAGCGCAAAGGTCTCGTCCTCGATGCTGTCACCGATAACTTGCTTTCCCTGCGCCAAAATCTCAAAGGTGAAGACCAAGCCACACTCGACCAACTCGCCACCACCCGCTCCCAACTTGCTGCACTCATCTTCAACAAACCAGAAGACATCCCACTCGAACAGTACCGCCAGCAAGTTGCTACCCTCAAAGCTCAAGCTGACCAACTGGAAGATACCCTCTTTCGCCGCAGCACCGAATTCCGCACCGCATCCCAACCTGTCACAATTGAAGCTTTACAGCAGCTAATTCCCACCGATGCTGCCTTAGTTGAATTGGTGTTGTACGACCCTGTCAATCCCAAAGCAACAAAACCCGATGAAAGGTGGGGTAATCCTCGCTACGTCGCCTACATCCTGCACTCTACAGGCGAACCCCAATGGGTAGACTTAGGTAAAGCCGCACCTATCAACCAAGCCGTTGCCGACTTCCGCAACGCCCTCCAATCCAAAACCTCAGATATCAAACCCGTTGCCCGTAGCTTAGACGAACTCCTCATGCAGCCCATCCGCCAAAAATTGGGCAATACTCGCAAAGTACTCCTTTCCCCCGACAGCCAACTCAACCTCATTCCCTTCGCCGCTTTGGTTGATGAAAATAACCGCTATCTCGTTGAAAACTACTCCATCACCTACCTCAGTTCCGGACGTGACTTACTGCGATTGCAAAACCATACCCAAAGCCGCCAACAATCCGTAATTGTCGCTAATCCCAACTATGCCAAACCCGGCAATCCCTCGGTGCAAATAGCCAGTAATCCAGAAACCTCTCCCCCACAAGAAGAGAACAATCTTGTCCCCCCCTTTTTAAGGGGGGTTAGGGGGGATCAAAAGGAACTCGCTCAAGACAACCGACGCTCATCAGAGCTCAGCCAACTCCAATTCGGTCCCTTACCCGGCACCGCCAAAGAAGCCGCCGCCATTACTCCCATGCTGCCAGGAGTCACACTCCTCACAGGCTCAGATGCTACCGAAAATGCCATCAAGCAACTCCAAGCCCCAAAGATTCTGCATATCGCCACTCACGGCTTCTTCCTCAGCGATGTTGAACTGGTTGCCCCTGCTGATTTCGGTAGCAGCACATTTCTCTCCAACCGAGGACTTGGAGTAGAAGGGCGTCCCGGTGCCGTTCCCAATTCCCCACCTGGCAAGACAGAAAACCCCCTACTACGTTCTGGAATTGCTCTGGCTGGTTTCAACCCACGCCAAAGTGGCACTGAAGATGGCGTACTCACGGCTTTAGAAACCACCGGACTCAACTTATCAGGAACAAAATTGGTGGTACTTTCCGCCTGTGAAACAGGATTAGGTGCTGTGGCAAACGGAGAAGGGGTTTATGGCTTACGTCGAGCGTTAGTCATAGCGGGTGCAGAAAGTCAAGTTATCAGTCTATGGAAAGTCTCGGATGAAGGGACAAAAGACTTAATGGTGAGTTATTACCAACGCTTACTCAATAATGTCGGACGCTCTGATGCTCTGCGCCAAACTCAATTAGAAATGTTGCAAAATCCCACTTACCAACATCCTTACTACTGGGCAGCATTCATCCCCTCAGGAGATTGGACGGCGATGGGGTCGGAATAAGAAATAAGAGGGCAGGGGAGGCAGGAAAGCGACATTGCGTGAAGCTGTTGGTCAATTAATGAGGGGTCAGACCCAAGACGGAGAAGTTCTGTAGGGGTGAAGCATTTGGGCGACTATCTATCGGGTAATCCTGAGATCTTTATCTCCAAATGCTTCGCCCTCTCCCATCATCAGGCAGGGCGAAGCATTCGGACAGCAAAATCCTGGTTGAACTAAAAAATTGATCGTCCAAATGCTTCGCCCCTACTTGGTCGCGTAAAGAATTGTGTTAGCCGATAGTCACAGCTTGAGGTTGTTCAAAGTGAGAGATTGCGATTTCCCGATGTTTGAGTAATGTGGCTTGGGGGAGTGGGCCTTGCAAGTGACTCCAAGGTAATATTTGGTCAGTTGACCAGTCAGTATGGACGTAGTAATTCAGTTCCGGCAACTGTCCTTTTAACTCTTTGAAAGCACGGCGATAACTCCCTAAAGAATCGCCATAATGCCGTGTTAATTCTAATAAAGAGGAGATTCTGCGATCGCCTCTTGATATCAATGCCTGAATCACTGACCAGTTGTAGCTTTCCGGTCGAAAATCGATTCCTTGCGGCTTCAGGTGCTTCTGCAAAAACTTCAACCGCTTCTCTGCTTCAGGATTCACGCCAAACCACTGAAACGGGGTATGCGCCTTCGGGACAAACGTGCTGCAACCCAGCGTCAAACGCAAACCGGGTGCGGCTTTCTTGATGTCCTTCATCATTGCCACTGTCTGTTCAACATCTGACATCTTCTCACCGGGAACTCCTACCATTCCGTAGAGTTTAATGCTCTTTAACCCACCCGCTTTCGCATTGATTGCCGCTTGGATAATTTCTTCGTTCTTCAGCTTCTTATTGATAATCTGCCGTACACGTTCTGAACCACTTTCAACAGCAATGGTGATTGAATTGGTGCCTCGTTTGGAAAGCGTTTCTGCTAGCTTTTGGGTTACTGTATTAGTCCGTACTGAAGCAATACTCAGCCGCACGTTATCATACTCAGGCTGACTCAAAAACTCCAGCAACGTGTCAAATTCTGGATGCTGAGTTACCGATGCTCCCAATAAGCCAATTCTGTCAGTTACCTCTAACCCCTGTTTAATCGTGGGAATCAGCGAACCTTCTAAACTCGCTGTCCGAAACGGCAATGTCAGATAACTCGCCAAGCAGAAGCGGCACATCTCTGGACAACTGCGTACCACTTCTACCATGTAGATGTTTTCCCAGGCGGCTTTTTCAGTTACTACCGTTGAAGCTGATAGGGTGTTACCTCGGTATGTCTGCTTTTCAACTTTTGGGGGAATTTCGGCATCTATAGGTTGGATGGATGCGATCGCACCCGTTGCATCATGATACGTTACATGGTACAGACTGGGAACATATACCCCTGGTACCTGTGCCAAATGCCGCAGTTTTGTGTTGCGATCGGCACTGCGGACTTGTTTGTATGCTTCTATAAAATCACCGAGTAGGATTTCCCCATCTCCCAGCAAAATCACATCAAAGAAGTCTGCAAAGGGTTCTGGGTTGGCTGTTAATACCGGGCCTCCGCCAAAGACAAGGGGATGCTGCTGATTACGCTCAACAGACCTAAGCGGAATTTCTAACGATTCTAACCCATTTAATATATTGACATAATCTAATTCCCATGATATAGAGTAGCCCAATAATTCAGGCTGTCTTGGTAATGACTCCTGTACATCTGTGAACAAGCGGCTAACTTGAACATCAGATCGCGAAGCTAAAGTTGCCCACACCACCTGATAACCCAGGCTAGTAATGCCCACACTGTACTCATTGGGAAAAGCAAAAATGGTGGGGATAGCACCAACATCAGGAGTTGCTGGTGTAAAAAGAAGACGTTCAGATGCAAATACAGTAGGAGTCACAGGCGTTGTGCGATCGGTATGTCAGTGAAGTTTCACCTATATCTAATTTTAAGAATTAATATCAGTAGCGCCAAAGCCAGAGTGATTACGTTGGCTACGACAATCGGCATCGCTTTAATCGCTAGTCCGTAAACAATCCACAGGAAAACACCTAGGCAGAATGTAATCATCATGACTAAAGAAACATCTTTAGCGGACTTCGATTGCCAGGTTTTAATCAGTTGAGGCAAAAAAGCGATGGTTGTCAGCATTCCGGCAACTAAGCCTAAAAGGTTGATAAATTCTGTGTCCATTGCTATAAATATTTCGCTAAGGCTTGTGTTAATACAGTGTTATTTTTGAGCGAGTTCAGCTAGAATTTCACTTCGTGTATCATCAAAAATCCCTCTATTTTTTTGACCGCACCAAGGAAAGAGCGTATACCGGAGGGTTTAGCCCATGAAAGTAGATAAAGATAAAGATGGCTCCGCCTTGTCAGTTGTAAGAGCAAAGAAAAGTTCGCAAGTCAAAAATCAAGCAGGTCAAAGGGTTTGGGAAAACTGACTAGGGCAACACAGCAGTTTGGCAAGCCTTGCTCTTTAATAAGATAGATGCTTTTCGAGGATCTGCATTTAACATTACATCAAAAAGAAAATTACCTTTTAGTACAGATTTTGATCCCAAGCCCTAAAATAAGCAAGAAGTTGTGGCGGCTTGTGGTGTAACTGAGGAGTTAACGTGTCAAAGTTCATCCCAAAGCATAAAGATCTATCGAGTCAGAGCAATTCAACAGCGTCAACGGAACCTGTGACAGAATCAGCATCTGACCGAGATGTTCAAACAGATGAGACCGATCAACCTAAATCAGGGCGTATGCTACTGACGCGTTGCCGACAGGGAGCAACAATGACGTTCAACGGAATTAAGCGTGTTTCTGGGACTGTTGTCGAGCAGTTTACAGGGCCACGACAGCTCCATCGTCGTCCTTGGTTCTGGGCAGGATTGGGGGTGAGTAGTGGTGCGATCGCATTCGGGGTAGGCTGGATTGTTATAGAAAACAGCATTCCTGATTCTACGAAGGATGTTTTGACCTATGTCCGAGATAACACGATTACCATCAAAGCGGAAGATGGCACCATCCTCCAACAAATTGGACCTGCTACCCGCGAAACGATAGATATTGATCAAGCCCCCAAAACCTTAATTCAAGCCTTTCTGGCGACAGAAGACCAGCGCTTTGAAAAACATCATGGGGTCGATTACTTGGGAATTATGCGTGCGGCTTTGTCTAATCTCCAAGCTGGGGATGTTGTGGAAGGCGGCAGCACCATTACCCAACAGCTTGCCCGGATTGTTTACTTCGATCAAGAGCGCACGATCGGGCGGAAGCTCAGAGAAATAGTCATGGCTCAAAAAATTGAGCGTGATATTGACAAAAATACCATCTTAGAGCGGTACTTAAACCTGGTTTACCTGGGGTCAGGTGCCTATGGAGTTGCGGATGCGGCTTGGGTCTACTTTAGCAAACCGCTCGACGAATTGACCCTGCCAGAAATGGCGATGCTAGCGGGATTACCCGCAGGGCCGAGTAAGTACTCGCCGTTGCTCAATCCCAAAGCAGCAAAAGAGCGCCGCGATCAAGTTTTGCGCCGGATGCAAGACAATGGGTTCATCACGAAGCAGCAAGCTGAGGAGGCAATTGCCAGCAATCTATCTCCAAAACCCAGCAATCCCAAGCGACTGGAACGAAGAGCCTATTACTTTACTGAGTATATCCAACAGGAACTGCCCAAGTACGTTTCTAAAGACAATCTAGCCCGGAAAGGCTTGACCATTGAAACGACGCTAAAAGTAGATTGGCAAGAGGCGGCTGAAGAAGCGATTGAAAAGACGGTGGAACGCGAGGGCCGTTGGCAGGGGTTTAAGCAAGCTGCCTTGGTCGCGATTGACCCCCGCTCAGGTCAAATCAAGGCAATGGTAGGGGGCAAAGATTTTTATAACCAACAATATAACCGCGTCACTCAGGCGAAGCGTCAGCCCGGTTCTACCTTTAAAACTTTCCTTTATACCACCGCCATTGCCGCTGGTATCTCTCCCAATCGTGGCTACCTGGATGCTCCCTATACCGTAGATGGCTATACCCCGAAAAACTATGGAGATAAATTCCGGGGTTGGATTAATGTACGAGATGCTCTCACCCATTCAGTCAACGTTGTAGCGGTCAAAACCTTAATTGATGTGGGATGGAACCCTGTGATTGAGGTGGCTAAAAAGATGGGGATTGAATCGCAACTGAATTCTACCTACTCTTTAGCCTTAGGTGCCTCTGAAGTGAATTTGCTAGAGCTGACTAGTGCCTATGGCACTTTAGCAACCCAAGGCATTCACACGCAGCCTCACGGGATTCGTCGCATTCTCGATCAGCATGGCAAGGTCATTTACGAAGAGAAGTTTAAAGGCGAACGAGCAATTGACTCGGACACCGCTTCAACTATGACTTGGATGCTGCGGGGTGTGGTGAACAATGGGACAGGTGGTGCAGCCCAACTCGGTGAGCGACCTGTTGCGGGGAAGACTGGCACCTCGGATGAGGCTCGTGATCTCTGGTTCGTTGGCTACATTCCTCA
>CBKWLJ010000496.1:0-6692 GCA_966675205.1 uncultured bacterium | reverse complement strand
GGTGAGTTGCACATCGGTGGTGCAGGACTGGCACGAGGCTATCTCAATCGCCCGGAACTGACTGAGCAAAAGTTTATCCATCATCCAGTGGCAGGGAGATTGTACAAGACGGGGGACTTGGCGCGTTACTTAAGTGACGGCACGATTGAGTACATCGAGCGCATTGATCATCAGGTAAAACTGCGTGGCTTCCGGATTGAGTTAGGGGAAATTGAAACACTGCTGCGGCAACACCGGGCTGTAGAGCAAGCCGTGGTGATATTGCGCGAGGATGAACCGGGCAATAAGCGCTTGGTGGCTTATCTCGTTGGTCAGGCATCCTTAGAGGAGATGACGCATGAACTGCGTAGCTTTTTAGAGAAAAAGTTACCTAATTATATGGTGCCGTCGGCTTTTGTCATGCTGGAGGCGCTACCGCTCACTCCCAATGGTAAGGTAGATCGCAAAGCGCTGCCTGTCCCAGATTTCACTAAACTGAGACCTGAAAGTACCTTTGTGCCTCCAAAGACTCCAGTTGAACAGGTTCTAGCCGAAATTTGGAGTCAAGTTCTCGGTGTTGAAAAAATTGGCATCCACGATAACTTTTTTGAATTAGGTGGGGATTCGTTTGTCAGCATCCAAATTATCTACAAAGCTAACCAAACGGGTTTGCAGCTTACCCCCAAACAGCTATTTGATAATCAGACAATTGCTGAATTGGCAGCAGTAGCTAACACGCTCCAAGCTGAACCAGAAGTAAATACTGAGATGGTGTCTTCCATGTCACCATCAAATGAAACTAAAAGTTATACATCTTCAAACTTCCCCCAAGCTCAGCTCAATCAAAAAGACCTTAACAAGATACTCACGAAAATCAAGCGATCAAGAAAATAAGCCAATCGCCGCTAAAAATCTGAGTTTTAACTGCTTCAAAATGCAGAAATAGCTTTGCTCTTGTTCAGCTTTTTATGTAATTAATGCGTTTAATTTACTCCCCAATTCCAAAATGGAAAACGAAAACATTCAAGATATTTACGAATTATCGCCGTTGCAAGAAGGAATCCTTTTTCACTGTACCTATGCTCCTGAATTGAGTTCATTATATTTAGTTCAGATGGCTTTGTCTTTGCGTGGCAAACTTAACGTTAATGCTTTTCACCGCGCTTGGCAGGAAGTCGTCAATCGGCATACCAGCTTGCGTACCAATTTCTATTGGGAAGATATTGAAAAACCCGTGCAGATTGTGTATAAGCAAGCAATAGTCCCCTTAAACCAGCACAATTGGCGGGGAATAGAGCCAGCCGAACAGCGCAAAAGATTAGAGGCGTTTTTGGAAGAAGACCGGAAACAGGGTTTTGATTTATCCCAAGACTTCCTGATGCGACTGAATCTGTTCTGTTGTAGCGAGTCTTACTACGAATTTGTCTTTAGCGTACACTTTATCATTGCAGATGGTTGGTCACTTGCATTAATTTTTCAGGAGGTTGGTCAACTTTATCAAGCATTTTGTAAGGGGAAAGATATTTCATTGGCAGCTAGTAGTTCCTTTGGGGACTACATCGCTTGGTTACAAAAGCAAGATTTATCTAGCGCTGAAGCTTTCTGGCGACAGAAGCTAAAAGGATTAAAATCTCCTACTTCCCTAACTAATTTGTACACTGAAAGCTTGTCTATTCAGAAAGAAAAAGTTGCTCATCAAATTACCTATTTATCCAAAGATTCTACAGCGGCATTACAGTTGTTTGCTCGGCAGCATAAACTCACATTATTCACACTATTGCAGGGAGTTTGGGCTTTGCTGCTCAGTGACTACACTGATGAACAAAAAGTAGTTTATGGATGTACTGTTGCTGGTCGTCCAGTAGACCTAAAAGGGGCTGATTCGATGATTGGGATGTTAATCAACAGTTTACCTGTATGGGTCGAGGTCGATCGAGAACAGTATCTACTACCTTGGCTCAAACAGCTTCAGGAGCAACTGGTAGAAATGCGTCAGTACGAATATAGCCCACTGGTAAAGATTCAAGGGTGGAGTGAAGTGCCGCGCGATCGCTCTTTATTCGAGAGCTTAGTAGTGTTCGAGAAAGTCACAAATCATGAGATGTTACCGGAATGGGAAGATATAGAGCTAGAAATGCATAGTAACTTTTACTGGACGAATTATCCACTTAATATTGTCTTTTATCCAAGTTCAAAACTAGGAATAGAAATTGCATATTATAGCCACCGCTTTGAGAATGAAACGATTATTGGGATATTGGAACACCTAGAAATATTGCTTCAAAAGATCGTTGCTAATCCTGAAGTACGTATCAAAGATTTATCTTTGTTGAGAACAACTCATTCAAATACAGTTTCGGAGTTAGAAAAAGAAGTGATTTTTGACTTTAGTTTGTGCAATTAAATAATTCATGTCAAGCCAGCAAATTAAAGCCTAAAATAAATTAGAGGAAATAAACAATGAGTATTCAAATAAATGACCCAAAGGAAATTATTACTCAACAAGCAATTAATAAATTAACAAAGAACTTATCTGAATCTTGCCAAAACTTACTTTCCCGGAGAATCTATTGGTTAAAAAAGCTTTCTGGAGAATTACCAGAAACTAATCTAATTCCTGATTACTTAAGACTCAATTCTGCTGTAAACAAGAATGAATCTGTTACTTTTGATTTACCAATTGAATTATCTGAATTCATTATTAAATTTACAAAAAACTCTTATTTTTCTCTTTATCTAGTTCTTTTAGCGGTTCTCATTGTATTGCTGCAAAAGTATACAGAAACTACTGATTTAATTGTTGGCTCTCCTAGTTATAAGCAAAAAAAATGTGATGATTTAAACCATGAAATTGTGCCCTTGCGGTTTAATATAACTAATCAAATTACTTTCAAAGATTTACTGTTTCAAATTAAAGAAATTACAATTAATGCTTATAACCATCAAGGCTATTCTATTGAAAGATTAGTTCAATTCTTGAAATTACCACAGCTTAAAAACCGTTGTTCAATTTTTGATATTTGCGTTTTACTGGAGAATATCCATGACTCAAAAGACATATTGAGTTTGAACAATGATATAACCTTTTCTTTCGTTGTCTTAGAAAATACTATTCGCTGTAGAGTTGACTACAAGGAATCTATTTTTTGCAGTAAAACAATTGAATTATTTTGTAAATCTTATGTCACTGCAATTGAAAATATTTTTCAGGATATCAATATAAAGCTGTCCGATATTGATTTATTAAAACCATCGAATAAGCAGCAATTACTCAAGGATTTTAATGATAATTCTCGAAATTATCCAGTCTCTCAGACGATTCATTACTTATTTGAAAAGCAGGTATCTCAAAGCCCTAATAAGATAGCTGTAGTGTGTGAAGGGGCACAACTTACTTATCAAGAACTCAATAAAAAAGCTAACAAACTAGCTAGATTGCTCCAAAATTCAGGAGTCAAAAAAGGAGAATTTGTTGGCATCTTTAAAGAGCGCAATATCAATTTTTTGATAGCCATACTTGCTATCTTGAAAGTAGAGGGAGTTTATGTGCCTATTGATAGTACGTATCCTCCGGATAGAATTAGGTATATGCTATCAAATAGCGAAGTCCGCATTCTCTTAACAGACTCTTGCCTTTTAAAAGGCATCACAAATTTAGTTGAATATTGCCCTCAATTAAAATATCTAATATGTTTAGATACTAATCCTGATTTAGTCGAGAATGAATCGCTTCCTAAAATTACTATATTTAGCCCACTAGATTTTGAGAGCCTTCCGGATGAGAATCTAGGCTTGAGTAATCGGGGAGTTGACCCGGCTTACATGATTTATACATCCGGTTCAACTGGATTCCCTAAAGGTGCCATTATCAAGCATGGTGGTGCAATTAATCATATCTATGCCGAATTTGATGCTCTCGATTTTACTGAAGAGTATAGATTCTTGCAAAGCGCTCCTGCTTCATCAGATATTTCGGTTTGGCAATTTTTGGCACCGCTTTTAATTGGTGGCAGGACAGTCATCGTAGACACAGAGACGGTTTCTAATCCAGAAAAGTTATTCCAAATTCTTAAGCAAGAGAAACTCACGATTATAGAATTAGTACCCGTCGTTCTCACTGCTTTACTGAATTATGCTTCCCGCTTATCCCCTCAAGAAAGATTATTACCTGACCTGAAGTGGATCATGGTAACGGGAGAATCGGCGTCGGTAGCTCTGGTTAATCAGTGTCTGCATTTGTATCCGTCAATTAAGGTCGTTAATGCTTACGGCCCCACTGAAGCGGCTGATGATATTACTCAGTTCATCATTGAAAAGCCTTTACCGGAAAACCAACGAACAGTACCTATTGGTAAACCCTTAGCTAATTTAAATCTTTATATCCTTGACTCTCAGATGAACTTAGTTCCAATAGGAGTTCCGGGAGAGATTTGTGTATCAGGATATGGAGTGGGTGAAGGATATTGGAAAAATGAAGAGAAAACCAATCTCAGTTTTGTTCCCAACCCATTTCCAAGTACGGCTAAACCATTACCAGGAACGAACAGGGATTTAATTTACAAAACTGGAGACTTGGGCCGGTGGTTACCTGATGGAACGATTGAGTTTTTAGGGCGGATTGATAACCAAGTAAAAATTCGGGGTTTCCGTATTGAACTGGGAGAAATTGAGGCGTTACTGAGTCAGCATCCAGCGGTAGGAGAAAATGTCGTTGTCGTTAGGGAAGATACTCCTGGTGACAAACGTTTAGTTGCTTATGTAGTGTTGCACTCGGAAACTCAAGAGCTACATAACGCTTCAGCAATCAGCAGCGAACTGGTGCCACAACTGCGTAACTTTCTGAAAGAACGGTTGCCCCAGCACATGGTGCCTTCAGCTTTTGTCGTGTTGGAGAGTTTGCCGATCGCTCCTAGTGGTAAGGTCGATCGTCGTGCATTGCCTGCACCTGACCTGAAACAACTTCAGCGTGAAAGCACGTTTGTTGCGCCTTCTACCCCGGTTGAAGAAATGCTAGCTGGGATTTGGGCAGATGTCCTGGGCGTTGAAACAGTAGGCATTCACGACAATTTCTTCGAGTTAGGCGGACACTCCCTGTTAGCGACGCGTGTTATTTCCCAGGTGCGGCAAGTCTTTGAGGTCGAACTGTCGCTACGCCGCTTATTTGAGGAGCCGACAGTTGCTGGATTAGCCAAAGACATTGAACGCGCCAATCAGGCTGGGATAGGGTTGGAAGTCCCCCCGATTCAGCGCATTTCTAGGGATGGCAAATTAACCTTATCCTTTGCACAACAGCGGTTATGGTTCCTGTCCCAGTTAGAAGTACACAATCCTTTTTACAACATGGCTGGGGCTTTGCGTTTACAAGGGTCGCTCAATCAAGCCGCCTTAGCACAGAGTCTCAACGAAATTCTCCGTCGCCATGAAGTCTTGCGAACTCATATCAGAACTGTAGACGAGCAACCTGAACCCGTCATTTCATCAGTAACCACACTCCCCTTGCCCGTACTCGACCTCAGTGAGTTACCGACGGCACAACAAGAAACGAAGGTCAAACAACTAATTAGAGCAGAAGCGCAACAACCTTTTGACCTGAAAACAGACCTGATGCTTCGGGTCAAATTACTTCGCCTCGGTGAGCAGGAGCATATCGCCTTATTCACCATGCACCATATTGCCTCTGACGGTTGGTCGATTGATGTACTCGTACAGGAATTGTCTGTACTGTATCAAGCCTTTTGTAGCCAACAATCCTCACCCCTCCCTGAACTCCCGATTCAGTACGTGGACTTTGCGGCTTGGCAACGGCAGTGGCTACAGGGAGAAGTGTTGGCAGCTCAGCTTTCTTACTGGCGGCAACACCTTGATGGCGCACCGGCAGTGATAGAGTTACCTACTGACTACCCGCGACCCGCCGTTCAAACCTTCCAGGGTGCTACCTATACATTTGAACTTTCCCAAGAGCAATCGATTGCCCTCAAATCCTTAAGCCAGCAAGAAGGAAGCACGCTGTTTATGACCCTGCTGGCAGCGTTCAAGACTCTGCTATACCGCTACACGGGAAGTGAGGATATTGTGGTGGGTTCCCCCGTCGCCAACCGCAACCGAGCCGAACTCGAAGGACTCATCGGCTTTTTTGTCAATACCCTGGTGCTACGGACTGATTTATCTGGCAATCCCTCTTTCCGAGAGTTGTTGAGTCGGATACGCGAAGTGGCTTTAGGAGCGTATGCTCACCAAGATTTGCCATTTGAGAAGCTGGTTGAGGAACTACAGCCGCAGCGGAACCTTAGTTACAATCCGCTGTTCCAGGTGATGTTTGTGCTTCAGAATACGCCCAAGTCGGAGATAACGTTGTCGGGGTTGACTTTAAGTGCTGTAGAGAGCGACAGAACTACGGCAATGTTTGATTTGACGTTGTACATGGAAGAAACCGATTCGGGACTGATTGGCACCTTCGAGTACAGTACTGACTTATTCGAGGCAGATACGATCGCCAGAATGGCAGGACATTTGCAGACATTGCTCGGTGGAATTGTCACCGATCCTGATCGCAACCTTGGGGAGTTACCGCTTTTGCCTGAAGCTGAGTACAATACACTGCTTCGGGAGTGGAACAAGACCCAGACGGAATAGCCTCTCCACCAGTGGATTCATGAACTATTTGAGGCTCAGGTGGAACGCACCCCTGATGCTGTGGCAGTGGTGTTTGAAGG
>CBKWLJ010000495.1:0-6824 GCA_966675205.1 uncultured bacterium | reverse complement strand
GATTGGGAAAATCTCAGACGAGAGGATTTTGACTCTCCCCCAGCTTCATCTGAACAGCAGCTCGAAACAGTGACTGATATGGATGAGGACTGGGGGGATTTCGTAGACGATGAATCCCAGTCGGACTGGAACGTATCACATCAACCAGAAAATCAGGATTGGGAAAATCTCAGACGAGAGGATTTTGACTCTCCCTCAACCGAACAGCAGCTCGAAACAGTGAGTGATATGGATGAGGATTGGGGGGATTTGATTGCCGACGAACCCCAGTCTGAGCTAGAAAAACCCATTCCTAGTTTGGATTCGTTGGATTTGGACGAGGATGACGAATGGGATGATTGGGTAAGCGAAGAACCAGAGCCTTTACTCGATACACCCGTTATGGATATGGAGACTTTGGGTTTGGATGAGGAGGACGACTGGGGGGACTTAGTCGATGACTCAGACCCTTTGACCTCAGCACCAACGCTTGATGAGCCGATATCGAACTTGGATATCAATGAGGACTGGGATGAATTTACAGGTGAAGCCGTCCAATCCTCTATGCCGTTTGATAATTCTGCTCCTGGGGAAGAGTTGACCGCAGAGGATTCGGAACAGCATCAGACTCATAGCCCTGATTTGAGCGAAGATTGGGAGCTAGAGCCTTCTACAAGCTTAGAAGAAATCGATCGCTTATCCCAAATGTCACACCAGGCTGAACCTTCACAGGAGAAAGCCACCAACACCATGGACTTGTTGTTTGAAGACCTCGAGCCATCGGAGATTTCACCCGACTCAGTTATCCCTGAGCCAATCGAAGTGTCCAGCTTGGAAGAGGTGTGGTTTGATGAAATATCAGACGATGCTTCTACGTTGGCAGGGTCTAATCAGGGAATTTCTGAACAACAGCTAGAGTTAGGGAACGATGTTCAGGACAAGGTAGACTCGAAGCGGAAGTCAACGGGAAGAAGAGTCTCCCCTCCTCCGGGTCACTCTCCTCGTCCAGAATAAATACCATTAAATAGGTAGGTTGACGGTGATGATCGAGACACAAAACCGACGCAGAAAAAGGGTGAGCGACTTACCCGCACCGAGCAGCAAACCGATTGCTCCCCCTTTGCAGCAAAACTTGCATGAGTTTTTACACTCTTTGGGGGATGTTCTCATCGACATCACGGCGTTAGAAGTGAACACCATGGTCGTTGAGCAGATTACTGGAGCCAAGTTTATTGCTTGGGAGGCTTATCGAGATATTTATCTCATTTCTCCAGAGTATCTTCAACAGCAGGGAATTCATGAATCACTACGCGATCGCTATTTGGAGTTACGTAAAACTCTGGAAACGGAGTATACGGTACTTTTAAGTGACCCGAACTCCGAGTTTTATGACCCTACAGTTCTAGATTCAGTCAGTCAGGGAAATCAACTTCTTAACAATCCATCCCTAGCATGGCATCAATACCAAACCAGACTGCCAGACCCGATTAACCCCACTAATCCTGAAGAAATTCTGAAAGCGCACAAACTGCTGAGAAATTGCCGTTTTTTACGCAGCTTACGCAAACTGAGCGAATTGAAAGTTACCTTGGATCATCGCCATCAAGCTTTACACCGCTTGCAGACTCAGCAATTGAATGGAGCCAATCCAGAAGCTTTGCACAAAGCAGCCACTACTGATATGATTTGTGCCCAAACGATCATTCAGCTCGATGGTGATGTGATTAACCGTTACGCTCAAGAAATTGTCGATCATCCTCAGCGGGATGTCATTCTCCAAATCCATAGAGAAGGAGTGACGGCTAGCGAAAAGCAGTGGCGCGGATTGTTAGAGTTTGTCATCCATCTGGTACACTCATCGCTGCAATGGGGTGCTGGCAAGGATGTATTACCTTGGGGTTCATCGAACTCTAAAGAACAAGGATAGGGGTTTTTCCCGTGGGCGATCGTCTTTCCCGGCAGTACTCCTCCAAGTCTCGCCATCATCACGCTCTAGATTTAGAGCCGTATATCCAATTTGAGCAGGAGCGAATTACTCGCTCTCGCTTTGTATTTCATGGAATTCGCTTTCATTTGGATCAAGAAATTCTCCAAAGCATTCAAGAGGCTCAATCGTCCGGTTATTCCCTTTATATTTCCCGTAAGCTGCTGACAAACCTGCTAGATTACGCTCTGATCGATCGCGAAAACCGACTCCAAACTGGATTGACATTTTGTACTTATTATGCATGGAATGGTTCTCCAGAGCCACTGATGCGGAGTGTGATTTCCACGGATGGAGAGATTTTGCAGCAGATTAAAAGCGACTGTCTAGAACACCCCGAATTTTGCCGCCAAATCGCCTCGGCTCACTACTGGATGATCAATCAACTTCTAGGGAAACTACGTTTGAGACAAGTGTTGAAGTTGAATCAGTTCGCTTGGGGTTTGTCTTGGGTGATTGCTGTCGTGATAGTAGCGATCGCTCTTCCTGTGATGCTCATGCTAGTACAGGTTAAACCCTGGATGCTAATCGTACTAGTATTGGCATTGTGGTTATTGCAACAACTCTTGCAAAGCCTGCTACGTCGGCTATTACCAGTTTTAGGTCGCTGGGTGTTGCGCCAGCTTTTACCCGCGTTGCTTTCTCGGAAGCCTTTGGAAAAGAAGATTGCCACAGGAATTCTCATTTGGTTAATGGCATAGCAGTCGCCAAGGCGATTAGGACAGAGCAAAATTCTGAAACCTTAACCAGACAATCTTTTACCTTCTGCCCTCTGCCCTCTGCCTTTTGCTCTAACTCCATTTCAAATTTTTCCGATTTGATTAAAGCACCACAGAAATATGGTTTGGAAACCTATGGACACCAAACCATGCCAAAAGTATTTCAACTGCTGCTGATAGGACTAGATATCGTGCTGGCTTTGGCGGCGGCCTATACTCTGTTCCCAGCCTTGATGAATGCAGCCGCTACTCTACCCGTTGTTCTTGCTGCTCTTTTCGCTGCGGGAATTATCCTCGCTATCTATGGAGATTAAGCCGAACTCAAGCTTAAGTTGAAAATTTTCTCAACTTATAGGCTTGCGATCGCCTAAACGTCTCGATGAGCGGATAGCTGCGTCAAAGGCTCTCCAGATGTCTACTTCAAGGTATAATCGGCAACTGGCTCTATGATAACCATAGAAAAAATACTATGCCATATAACTAGATATTGATTTTTATCTATTGTGAAGATTTGGTAGATCTTGTTATTTGGGCTTTTCACTTCTTCACATAACTTAATAAAATAGAGGAGTCGGCAACGATAGGTATTTATCCTCAGTAATGATTAATACTCAGTTTCCTTGGCTAACCACTATTATTCTGTTGCCTCTCCTCGCTGCTCTAGCGATTCCCTTCCTTCCTGGGAAAGAAGGTAAAACCGTCCGATTGTACGCTCTGACGGTCGGTTTAATCGACTTTGTCTTAACGATTTATGCCTTCTGGAGCAACTACGATTTACAAACCTCTACATTTCAGCTCGTTGAAAAGTATCCTTGGATACCCCAGTTAGGCTTGAATTGGTCTGTGGCAGTGGATGGTTTATCGATGCCACTGATTGTCTTAACAGGGTTAGTCACCACTCTGGCAACCCTTGCTTCTTGGAAAGTGACCAAGAAACCCCGTCTGTTCTACGCGCTGCTACTCATCATGTACAGCGCTCAGATTGGCGTTTTTGCAGCTCAAGATTTACTTTTATTCTTCTTAATTTGGGAACTGGAATTAGTTCCGGTTTACCTCCTTATCTCTATCTGGGGCGGCAATAAGCGCCTCTATGCAGCAACCAAGTTTATTCTTTATACAGCAGCAGGCTCAGTATTTATCTTGCTAGCGGCCCTAGCCATGGCATTCTTTGGGGACACCGTTACCTTTGATATGCAGCAGCTAGCCCAAAAGCACTACCCTATTGCCTTTGAATTGCTCGCTTATACAGGATTCTTGATTGCCTTCGGTGTCAAACTCCCGATTTTCCCCTTACATACCTGGTTGCCGGATGCTCATAGTGAAGCTTCTGCCCCTATCTCGATGATTTTGGCTGGGGTGTTGCTAAAAATGGGTGGCTATGGGCTGATTCGCATGAACATGGAAATGCTGCCCAACGCCCACATTCACTTTGCTCCTGTTCTAGCGATTTTGGGAGTCGTTAACATTGTCTATGGTGCTTTCACTGCCTTTGCTCAAGAAAATCTCAAGCGTCGGCTAGCTTACTCTTCCATTTCCCACATGGGCTTTGTTCTGATTGGCATCGCTTCCTTCAGTGACGTAGGAATCAACGGTGCGATGCTTCAAATGATTTCTCATGGATTGATTGCCGCCTCCCTCTTCTTCTTATCAGGCGTTACCTACGAACGCACTCATACTTTAGTGATTGAAGATATGGGTGGAATCGCGCAAACCATGCCTAAAGTATTCGCTCTGTTTACAGTCGGTTCAATGGCGTCTCTCGCTTTGCCAGGGATGAGTGGGTTTGTGGGTGAGTTGTCGATATTCCTGGGAATTACCACTAGTGATGCTTATAACCCAACCTTTAAGTTAGTGGTTGTGCTGCTAGCAGCCGTCGGATTAATTCTGACTCCGATTTACCTCCTCTCGTTGCTGCGTCGAGTCTTTTACGGCAATATGAATTCCGAACTGAAGCTGGAGAAGTATTTAGGAGATGCGAATCCCCGCGAAATCTTCATTACCGCTTGCCTATTACTACCCATAATTGGTATTGGTCTCTATCCCAAACTTGCCACTCAAACATATGATGTGAAGACAACGGCTGTGGCCACTCAGGTTCGCAATGCGCTGCCAGTCGTTGCTCAAGAACGTAGCCACTTGTATTCTGAAGCCTTTAGTGCCCCTCAGCTACCCGTTGCTAATTCTCCAAAATTGTTGGGTGTTATCCGATAATTCAGAATTATGAATTGTAAATTATGAATTATGAAATAATTTGCAATCCATAAAAATCATAAGTCATAGCTTGAGTTGGGTGCGTTAACACTGTGTAGCGCACCCTAACTATTAACTGACTTTTCACGGGAAGTTCTAAATCCTTTAGGGAAAAGGTGAAGGGGGAAAGGGGAAAGGATTGGGATATCGTTTTCCCTTTGCCTTAAAGTGGGAAAAGGCTCTAGGGAAAAAGAGTCCAAAATCTAAAATCCTTTCATCGAATGACTCTTGATGTAATCGTTATTGGTAGTGGCATTGGCGGGTTAACAGCAGCTGCCTTGTTGGCGCGTTACGGCAAACGAGTCCTCGTGTGTGAGAGTCATGCGATCGCAGGAGGGGCCGCTCATAGTTTTAAACGGCAAGGTTTTGAGTTCGATTCTGGCCCATCATTTTATTGCGGTTTAGGGAACGAACGCCCTAGCCTCAACCCATTGCGGCAAGTACTCGATGTTCTAGGGGAATCTCTACAAGTTGTACCCTACGACCCCTTGGGACACTATCACTTTCCTGAAGGTTCGTTTCCGGTTTACAGTAATGCGGAACGCTACCGAGAGGCAGTTGCTCGAATTACTCCCCAAGGTGCAAGGGAACTGGAGCAATTTGAAAAACGGTTGTTACTTCTTTATGACGCCTTACGAGATATCCCAACCTTAGCTTTAAGGGCGGATTGGCAAATCATTCCGGTGTTAATCGGACGTTATCTGCCTTCGTTGTTCAAAATGCTGCCTCAACTCGGTATCATTCAAAGTTCGGTTGGGGAAGTCATGGACAAAGAGGTGCGTGACGTTTGGGTTCGACGATTGATTGACTTGGAGTGCTTTCTGCTTTCTGGACTCAAGGCACATGGAACTATCGCGCCTGAAGTGGCATTCATGTTAGGCGAACGTACCCGTGCGGGTGTGGAGTATCCCGTTGGGGGAAGTGGTGCAATTGTGAACGCTTTGGTGCGTGGTTTGAAACGCTGGGGAGGAGAATTGCGGCTGAATGCTCATGTGGAGCAAATTCTAGTGGAATCAGGTAAAGCCGTTGGGGTGCGGTTGAGAAGAGGAGAAATCCTCAAAGCCCCAATCGTCATTTCCAATGCCACTGTTTGGGATACTTTTGTGGGGGCTGGCACGGGGACACCGCCTCTACTGCGGCAAGAAGACTTACCCTCCTCTGATCGAAAAGCAGCGTTGGAAACACCGGCTGTTGATAGTTTCATGCATCTTCATTTGGGTTTTCGGGCGGATGGATTAGAGAAGCTGACGGGGCATCATGTTGTGGTTCACGATGCGAGTCGAGATATTACCGAACCGGGGAATACTTGCATGATTTCTATTCCTTCGGTATGGGATGCTAATCTTGCTCCCGAAGGTCATCATGTTGTTCATGCTTACACCTTAGAACCCTACGAGGGATGGTGTCGAGATGAGGGGTATGAACAGAGGAAAAAAATGCGATCGCAAACTTTATTTCGTGCTTTAGAACGAGTGATTCCCGACATTCGAGAACGCATTGTTCTAGAACTTATTGGTACACCCTTAACTCATTCCTATTATTTGCGACGTTATCAAGGAACTTATGGTCCTGCAATTGCTGCGGGTAAGGGAATGTTTCCCAGTTGCCAAACCCCTATTACTGGTTTATATCGAGTGGGTGACAGCACCATGCCAGGAATTGGTGTCCCGGCGGTTGCAGCTTCTGGCATCCTTTGTGCCAATACCCTAGTTTCGCCGCAACAGACAGCAGAATTGTTATAGCAAAGGCAGAAGGCAAAGGGCAGAGGGCTTTTATGTTTATTACTGGTACGTGATCATTTGGGCCGTTAAAGAAAGTCATTCGCTTTATGGCGACAGCTATAGCAGTCCTAGATGATTCATGAGAAAAATGAACCACAGATGCACACAGAT
>CBKWLJ010000494.1:0-6825 GCA_966675205.1 uncultured bacterium | reverse complement strand
ACTGTCCCCCCTACCAAAGATAAATTTTGTCCTGAAGGAACGGCTAAGTTACCTGCATTTAAAATTACTCCGGGTTGAGTTGCATCAAAGCGAAAGCCACTGGGAGTTCCATTTAAACTGTTGGTGTTATTGTCTCCCAATGCATGAAACCAACTGTCATTCAAACCAATGGCGTTGGCAGTAGTTGCTGTAAAAGAACCTGGAACATTTAAGTTAGCATTGGGGCCAAAGATAATTCCGGCTGGATTCATTAAAAATAAGTTGGAGTTGCCGCCTGTAACCTGAATCAAACCATTAATGATTGAGGTGTTGCCGCTAGTAACGCGCCCTAAGATATTAACGATGGATGGATTGGAAAGAAAGTTCGCAATCTGGTTTTGATTTAGGCCAAATTGACTGAAGCTGTGAAATAGATTTGCGCCATCGCTGGAAAGTTGGCCGCCATCAATGTCAAAGCGATTTCCTTGTGGTGTGACGAGGGTGTTGGTGCTGCCATCTGAGATGGGTTGGGCAGTAACAATGGAAGGTAAAAGGCAAAGGGTAAAGGGTAAAAGGAATGAGGCGAGAACTTTAATAAAAGGCAGAGGGCAGAGGGCAGAAGGCAGAAGGGATGTCATGAACCCTCTGGTGACTGATAGGGAACTTCGGTTTAAGTCTGCACCCGGACTTGAAGGGTTGGGTGTGCTCAATTGGATGAGGCTGTTTGCATAGTATGGGGCCGTCGCAGCATAACTCCATCTAGATTCTTTCCTTCTGCCTTCTACCTCCCATCTTCTGCCTTTTTCACAAGGAAAGGTGTTGGAATTTGTCAGGTTTGATTTTTGAGTGAGTACATCTCCCCGTATTGTTTTCCCTCGGCGTTGGTAAGCTTGTTCGACGGCTAAGCGTGCCTTGCAAATTTGTTTTTTTCGCTGTTGCCAGGAAATGCTTTTGGGATGGGTGCGGTAGTAGTAGAGGGGCTGGTTAATGTGCCGTACTTCTGTCTTTTCAGAAAGCCGCAGACAGATATCGTAGTCTTCAGCGCTTTCTAAGAATTCGTTAATGCCGCCAACTTGTTCGTAGATACTCCGACGGATTAACCGGAAGTGAAAAGTCATGAAGTGTTGTAGCAGTCTCTCTTTGGAGTAGGGGACGATGCAGCGATAGCCGTAGCTGACAATTGTGTCGTGTTCGTCGATGTCCAAGTAGTTGGTGTAGACTAGACCGACTTCGGATTCTTGCTCGAGGACTTTGGCGGTTTCTTCTAAAGCTGTAGGAGCCAGTACATCATCGCTGTCTACCCAACCGATATAGCTACCTGTAGTGTGAGCGATCGCATTTTTTAATGCAAGACCCCGTCCTTGATGGTTAGCGGCAATGGCATGGACACGGCTGTCTTGGCTTGCGTACTCTTGCGCTATGCTAAAAGAGCGATCGCTAGAACCGTCATCCCACACCAACAGCTCGAAATCTCCCCTCGTTTGGGAAAGGATACTCTCAATCGCAGCTTTTAGATAACGCTCTCGGTTATAGGTGGTTATCACAAGAGAAATTTGTGCTGCCATGAGAGACTCCTGCCTTGCCTTTAAAGGAATTATTATATTTTCACTCTCATTTTTCTCTTCAAAAACACAAACAAAGCTTAATGTTCATTTGAAGGTTTTATTATTCTCCAAATTTCTTTAATAAAAGCAAACTTTTTTAACTCCGGCTTTTATGAAGATGTTCTATGATTTGCTGTTTACGAGCTTCAGAATTAGTCTGGGTGGTAAATAAGGAGTGAGATAGATGTAGTGTTCTTTCTATATGCTCCATAATTTGCTTTTTGCGTTCTGCTAAAATTGCTAGATTATGCTGCATTTTAGCCCAAAAATCTGGCTGAGCTTGCTCTTTGTCCTTCGATTTTGGATTTTGGAGATTGGATTTGGGATTGACTTCATGGATAAATTCAGAAGCTTGAGATAAGGAAGATTTTTCTTTCTCTTCGCAACTCAAGTCAGAGGCTTGCATCCAGCTTTGGACTGCGTCAATGACAACATCGCTTTCACTCGGAGTTGCCATCACCTCTACATCTACAGGGAATATATCTATTTCTAAATCACCTTGCGTTGTTGCTGGAGTGGCACATAATGTTTGTTTTGGCTCGATTGATAGTTCCTGTTGATAACAAAGGGATGGCATTCCTACTCCTTCAATCTTAAGAGAGATAGGCATTTTTATCGTTATAGGCACAATGATTTCGCATCCTTTTGCTGATGCTGGTGATAATAAAATCGGATTTTTTACAGGGGCTTGCATAATCATTTACCTCTTAAGGTAATCAATTTAATCAAGAGATTTATAGATGATGAGTTCAGAGTATGAACCTAGTACCCCCATGCTAAAAAAGCGATGGGGGGGAACTTAGTTCATGTTAATGAGTTGAGATTTTTGTTTGAAATTACGAAGCGGATTGAGCCTCTGGCTGATGTTCTGGCTGAGGCTCTGACTGAGTCTCTAACTTGTGACCATTTCCGTAGTAAGTCTTACAGTCTGTTGGCAGTCCGATTACTTCAGGTTGAAGTGTGATGGGAATTCTTAAAGTGATAGGAACTACAAATTCACAGGGTTTTGGATAGTGGCGCTGATTATACTCAGAGGAGGAATGCATAATTTAAATCCTTTTTCGACTAAACCTATTATTAGGATATCCAAATTTTCTAAATAAAAATGGTACCCACAGGGGTACTTTTTTTCCTTAAAAAATACTCAGATTGAAACAAAAATTAAGTTTACTTCATGAGTATCTTGAGAAAATTTCTACCTCAGTTTAATCGGGAAAAAGCTGATTCGCTCCGCTCACTCTATTAGATGAGGAGATTCATCTCCCGCTAAACTTCGTTTTAACGGGAGTGCTCTTGCCTTAACTCAGATAGGAAAAAGTGTTTAGCGGTTCTGGTAGGCTTCTACAAGAGTCTTCATTCGTGACAAAGAGGCTGTAATGTCTTCCGGAGTGGGTTCCGTCTTTTGCCAAGACTCCCGTTGCATTAAGCGATCGCACCAAGCGTTGAGTTTGGGATAATCATCCAAGGATACGCCTATTTTTGGTAACTGAGGAACAACCGTTCCAGCAGCGATATCCGCAAGAGTGAGCTTATCGCTCGCAAAATAAGGAGAATCACCCAGTAGATTTTCTAAAAAGTTCAGTACGGTGAGAACTTGCTGGCGAGCAGTTTCTACTTTTTGTGGCTCGTTTTGGGCCAACCCCATCGCCTGACTCATCAATCGAATTGTAGGAGGCAGCAACTCAGTAATCGTAACCATCTCTACCATACGTACAATTGCGATCGCTTTGGCATCAATCGGCACTAAGCTAGGTGTAGGATACTTCGCTTCTAGATAGTCAAGGATAGCTAAGGATTCGATCACTTGGAAGCCATCATCTTCTAACACGGGAATATGGTGAAAAGGATTAATTTCTAAAAACTCAGGTTTAAATTGATCACCATTGAGTTGAATCACAACTTGCTCAAATTCAATTTTTTTTTCGAGTAAGGTAATCCACACACGGCGAGAGTTAGCAGAGATGGGGGTATGATAAAGCTTTAGCATGGTGTTTCCCTCTGATTTTTGCTAGTTTGATAGTACGCGATCAACTAAACCGTACTCTTCTGCTTCCTCCGCTGACAGAAAAAAATCTCGGTCGGTATCTTTTTCAATTTTCTCTAAGGGTTGTCCTGTTCGTTCTGCGTAAATCTCATTCAATTGCCGCCGAATTCGCAGAATTTCTCTTGCTTCCAGTTCAATATCTGAAGCTGTCCCTTGAGTGCCTGCTTTTGCCGGTTGATGCAGCATAATTCGAGCATGAGGGAGAGCCAATCGCTTGCCTTTTGTGCCAGTAGCTAACAAAAAAGACCCCATTGAAGCTGCTAATCCTACACAAAGTGTAACAACATCCGATTTGATACATTGCATGGTGTCATAAATTGCCATACCCGCCGTAACAGAACCGCCAGGTGAATTGATATAAAGCTGGATATCTTTACCGGGTGACTCTGAGTCGAGATAGAGCATGACTGCAACAATTTGGTTAGCAATTTCATCATCGACTGGTTTATTCAAAAAAATGATGCGTTCTCGATAAAGTCGGTTGTAGATGTCTATCCACTGGGTATAAGGTTCGCCTGGAAGGTGATAGGGAACTTGAGGGAGATGATTCGGCATAAGCTCTTTGGTTTCGTCATTCAATTTTGGATGCAAGGATTTTGGATTGTCGTCACGTTCGTTCGCGCAAGCGGGCGCTCCAAAGGAGCGACAAGTCTGGAACTTGAAGTATTGAACTAATTTTTCGTTGTTCACACCTGAAAGCCGGAGATTTGAAGCTTTTTTAGTTAGCTTATGAAGTTAAATATTGGCTGAACCATTCAGTTACAACCTGTTTAAGTTCAGTTATGTCTTGTTGCATTTCAGGAGAGTTTTGGGCGGCTTTCCCATCGAGCTGATGCTTGAGATGCTCAAAGGTTTTTAGGGATAGATATTCGGTGAGATCGCATTTTTTGTAATAGGGTGCCAGCGCTGCATACAATTCCTCGACCTCGCTGACGGCAAATATTTCGTCCTGTAAACCATGTACAAACAAAACAGCAGACAACGGTTTGCGCCTAGTGATTTCTGAAGCACGAGCAACAAAGTCTAGGCGTTGTTTGGCCAATTCTGACTCCGCAGTCCAGCGATAGTGCTCCTCTACCCAAGGAAACTGTTCTTTGAGCGTAGGATATGCTGACTGAACTGCACGTTCATAGTTATCCACAGCCGCTACAAGATTTTTAGTCACGCCAGCTAACACTGCTGTTTTAATAGGTAAAGGACTTTCTACCAAGGTGAGTAAAGCCGCAAGTCCACCAATCGAAAAGCCAAACAGACCAATTCCGTCCTTGACATTGATGCTAAATTGTGAAGCCAATGCTTGCACGACAGTCGGTAACTCCTGCATGGCTTGTTCGATAATCGGAAGCAGCAACCTTAACACATAGTCTTCTAACTGTCGCCGCATCATCTCGTCATTACCCCCACTTGGCAGACGTTTGCCAAACATCGGCAGTCCGAGATAAACTTTCCAAGCTTGCACCTGTTCAAGAGGCAACAACTCTGCTAAAACTTCTTCGCTGTCGGGTATTCCATAACCATGCCAAAGCACAATGAGCGGAGCAGGTGCGGTAGGATGAGCCGGTGGACGAATTACCATAGGTACACCAGCCAACTCTAGACATTCTATGTTGAACATTACTTCCTTACCCAATAAAAAGTCTTATTTTTGTTTTTTTGCTGATTTTTTGTTCATCGCTCATTTTCTCCCAGTCGAGCGAGAAGGGCATCGGCATATTTGACACAAATATCAGCAATGATTTTGCTGTTTTCATCAGCTACTTTAAGGGTATTATTAGTAATAATTCCTCGCTCTTGGGAATGTTGGGCAAATTCTATCCAAGTGCTATGTTTTAAAATGGATTGAAGAGCTATGACAGCGAAGTATTCACGTTTGGTTAGTTGATCGAAAGTGGGTTGAATTTTATCCATTACCGTTGCTTGATGGGAAAATTAATGGTTCAGCCTGTTCTGTTCCTCAATATTGATGTTTATGCACTGAGGAAAATTTTTATTGGAAATTTTGCTATTGGTTATTACCAACAGCTTGTCTGCATTACTATCATGTCCAGCTAATTAACCTGAATAAAATCAAGTAGAAGGGTGGGTTTGGATCGAGAATTATCAGTGTGCCCAGGTAATTTATTGCATAAAGTGAGTCCCTACATAACCTATAGCGAAGCGAAATGAAACGTGAAATTTTCTAGTTTCCCGTTAAGGAGTTCCCTGTTTCCTCTCCTCACCCGTATATTCACGAATCAAATAGACTGACTATATATATGGGGGTAATTCACCGGACATCATATCAGAGGTTAGGAATGTGAAGTGAGGGTTTCAGAACAGTCAGTTAGCTGGTTTGGAAGTCTGTGATTTAATGCATCACACCAGCCACCACTCAGATAGAAGTTGAGTGTTACCCTATCAAAATTATTCGTCCTGGTAGAACCAAACCGAGAAGGTATTCTCGGTACAATGGGTGCTAGAAATTGAGTTTCTAGAATTGCCTTGGGCATCATTGAGTTATCTTGTCCCACATGAGTTGGAGCAAGACGTGCTGGTTCATTCAATTGGGTAACTTTACTTTCAAACCCACTATGCTCAAGTTGGAGTTGGGTGCCGCCCTCTACAGGCACAAGTCTCCAAGTCACAATTGTTGGTTGGCACAAGAAATTACCGCGCCAGGTATAGGAAAGACATTTAGGTTCATCTAGTTCGACGACTTCGCAGTAGATGATATCCTCACTGTTTTGTTCAGGCTTAAATCGGAATTTGTGCCCCAAACGCGGCTCAAAGTCGTTGTCCATTAACCATGCTGCCAACGCACGACGATTTGCGATCGCTTTCCAAACTCGCTCTGGAGAGTAGGGATAGAAGACATTCAGCTTTAAGTCTCGGAGCATGGATTTTCCTCCAAATATTGACTAAGAGCATCCAATTTTTCTTGCCAGAATGGCTCATAAGGGTTAACCCATTCCGACACTGCTTTCAGGGGTTCTGGGTTGAGCCGATACAGGCGCTGCCGTCCTTCTTTTCGCACTTGTACCAAACCCGCTTCACATAAGATTTGTAGGTGCTGAGAAATGGCTGGCATCGACATATTGAACGGTTGCGCCAGTTGTTTGACTGGTTGTTCCCCGTCACGCAGTCGATCTAGAATTGCACGTCGCGTTGAATCTGCGATCGCTTGAAAAATATCAGCACTAGCAGCAGGTCTACTCATCA
>CBKWLJ010000493.1:0-6902 GCA_966675205.1 uncultured bacterium | reverse complement strand
AACAACCCTCGACCGTAGCGATCGCTGGCTCGTCCTGTGCCAAAGCGACAACAAAAACTGGACATAGCTGCGGCCGTATAAAACCATCCAGCATTCAAATCAATGTTGGCTTCTCTGATATACAAAGCCACAAATGTTGCTAAAGCCCCAAAAATCAAGCCGACCAGTAACATTACCACAGTAGGAATTCGTAGTCGAGGACTGCTGATTAACTGCCAAAATTTATCCCTTTCCGGCTTAAGAGATAAGGCTTGTGTTGAGAGTTCTGAACTCTGAGTATCTACGAGGGGTATTTCTACAGAAGTCAGGCGAGGTTCTTCAACTTGAACAGCCAAGAGAAAACTTAGTACTCCCAAAACAAAGGAAGTAAGAAACAACGGTGTGTAGCCCGCTTGTTCTTGGAGAAAGCCCCCAAGGGCAGGGCCTATTGCCATCCCGATAGGATTGGTCAAACTCATGTAACCAATCACCTCACCCCGCTTTTCTATCGGTGAGATATCCACAATCAAAGCGCTGCTACCCGTCGTATAGGCAGCAATGCTAATCCCGTGGAAAACCCGAATCAACATCAGCAAGGGAATTGATGTAGCAAATAAGTAGCCCAAGGGCGCTATGGCTACCACTGCCATACCAATCAATACAACAAGTTTCCGGCTGCGGCGATCGGCTAATGTGCCCAACTTTGGACGAAATAGCAGTAGTCCGATCGCAAACGCACCCATCACCAAACCAATTTGCTGTGTCGTCCCGCCCACATCTTCCACATAAAGCGGTAGTGTTGGCAGTAAAGATGTCAAACTTGACCAGAAGAGCAGACCAGCAATGAATAAGATCAATAGATTTTTTCGTTGTTGCGGTTCAAGTGTACTAAAAATTTTCACGCACCCAACTGACCCGCACAATTCAATGTAAGAGTGAAGTTTTGAGGATGAACACTTGCTGGGGCTTTAACTTTCTGCAATTTGTTCAGATTGGTTGCACTTTTTTAGAGTAAAAGCAAAATTTTCTTTCCCCATTGTGCAGTTTTTCGTCTGGGGCTATGCCCACTATGCTCATATCCTGTTCACTTCATTCTTATTTCAGCGGGTTTACCCTCCTTCTTTATTATTCTTAACATTAGATTCAATAATTTCCCTCACCCGATAGATGGGCCTGCCTTGAGATTCGTGGTAGGTTCGCATCAGTAACTCACCTAAAAGACCAAAGCAAAATAGCTGAACACCCGTCAAAACCAACACAACCGCCAAAATTAATAACGGTCGATTGCCAATATCTTCACCAAAACCCAGCTTAAGAATGGTGAGGTACAAGCCCAAAGCGATTCCCAACCCAGTAGACAAAATTCCCAACAAGCCAAAAACGTGCATGGGTCGAGTCAGGAACTTTTTCATGAAATACACTGTAAATAAGTCCAGAATGACTCGAAAGGTACGACCCAATCCATACTTACTACGACCATGACGGCGGGCGTGATGACGTACAGGAACTTCAGTAATTCTTGCTCCTTCAATAAATGCCAATGCTGGCAAAAAACGGTGTAATTCTCCGTAAAGGTTCATGTCGGCAAGCAGTTCCGAGCGGTAAGCTTTCAGAGAACAACCGTAGTCATGAACATTGACTCCAGTAATTCGCCCAATCAGCCAGTTAGCAATTTTGGAAGGAAGTAACCGAGTGAGGGCAGCATCCTGACGATTGACGCGCCAGCCCGTGACTAAATCATAACCTTCGTCCAGCTTGGCAAGGAGCATGGGAATATCTGCCGGATCATTTTGCAAATCACCATCTAATGAAACAATGACACGGCCTCGGGCATTCTTAAATCCTGCGGCCATTGCTGCCGTTTGCCCATAGTTGCGCCGCAAAATTACTGCTCGTAAGTGGGAGTGAGTGAGGGCAAGCTGTTTGAGGAGTTCAGCTGAGCCATCTTTAGAGCCATCATCGACGCAGATCAGTTCGTAATTCAATTCTGTGTCGTTTAAGCTAGAAGCGATCGCCTCAATCAGTTGAGGTAAACTCTCCACCTCGTTATAAATCGGCACTACGATTGATACATCAGGTTGAGGTTGAAAGAAAGGCTCATTTGACGCTTGGGAGCTTTTGGAAATTAGGGATGGGTTCATTTGTCCTTACCAGGAAAGAGCGACTTAATACTAAGTAGCGTTCGAGTCAACAACCCACGCCTCAAGAGAATCGGCTCTTGCAAGCGGGGCGTGTTTAAAAACGCCCTTGTTGATTAGTCTCGCTCAAAAATGACTTTGTTTCCCCGAATATATAGGCACTCGGTCATTCTTCACAAGCTTCAGCCATTGAACACCATCCAAACCAGAAAGCCCAAAATTTGCTCAATCGGTGGCAGTGGATAATCAGTCAGTTAAGAGGGAACGGGGAACGGGGAACGGGGAACAGGCAATCCCCCTACTTAAAAACAGGGGATTTGGATCAGGACGCTTTGAAACATCGCATCAAGCTGCCGGACTTCGTTCCGCTTCGCTAACGTTTCAAGTATTTTTTCCTCTCCATTAATAAATTAAGGGGCTTGCATCCTTTTACTTCTAACAAGACTGGAAGTATAATGCCTTCAGAACGTGCCTTTTCACTACTCACTGCGATCGCCAAAGGCAGCGTTTCTTGCAACGTATCTTTGAGCAAAGAAGTCGGATTGGCATACATACTGTTTTGTAGGGGCACGGGCTGTCCGTACCCTTACTGTATTCTATGCTTCACCAAACCCTTTATTCTGGTTTTGAGTCTTGTGTGGAAGTATGTTCAACTTCTGCGAACTTCAAGGGAATTTTGACCTGTTGCAAGGGCGGAGTCAATTTAGCGTGAGAGGTACCAATTAAACAGGCTTCTGCTAAATTTACTCCTTCTAGGTTTACTCCTTCTAATTCCGCACAAAGTAAATTCGCACCCATAAAATTCGCGCCTGCTAAATTAGCTCCCCGCAAGTCCGCTTCTTCCAGATTGGCATTACTCAAGCTCGCTCCTTGTAAATCTGCTTGAGACAAATCTGCTCCTTTGAGATTGGCACCACTCAAGTTAGCTCCCCGCAAGTCGGCACCACGTAAGTCAACGCCTTGCAAGTTAACGCCCATTAAGTTAGCACCACTTAAAAAAGAACCGGCTAAAGACGCCTTCGTGAGCTTAGCTCCCATCAAGTTCGCACCTCGCAGGTTGCTACCGCGCAAGTCAGCACTGCTCAAGTCAGCT
This sequence comes from uncultured bacterium, assembly GCA_966675205.1. GTDB lineage: Bacteria > Cyanobacteriota > Cyanobacteriia > Cyanobacteriales > Coleofasciculaceae > JBFLZA01. The sequence goes on along the minus strand of CBKWLJ010000493.1, from coordinate 3,692 downwards.
TGCATCAAGTTGGCACCCAAAAAGTTAGCTCGTAAGTCAGCCGATACCAATCTTGCGCCAACTAAGTTGGCACCATCTAAACGAGAACCATTGAGATTGGAGCCAGAAAAATTCGTGCCCACCAGTGTGGCACCCGCAAGGTTAATGCGCTCCAACTGGCTGCCAGAAAGGTCTTCTTCTTCTAGATCTACACCAGGCAGTTGCTTGAGTTTTCCTGATCGAATTGCTTCTATCTCCATCATTCAACTGAAAAAAAATTGGGTTGGCTGTTTATGAGGCAAAAGTTAAACGTTGGCAGGTGAGAAAGTTAGCAAGTTAAATTTTTCTACCTTCTAGCCTTCAACATTCAATGGATTAACCTTTAATTCTTCATGGGGTTGGGAATCAAGCAACCACATCCCTGCTGCAATTTTAGGTTGACTCACCTGTAAGCTCATGCCCTGTTGCATTCCCATTGTGAGCAAAACCAGGGCATCAACCAACTTAGGATCGAATGCTTCACCTGCTTGCTGCTGACATTGAGCTAATGCTTTGGACAAGATTTCTTCCCGATTAGCGGTTGTTTCTTCTTGTTCCTGTAGCAGCCGTAGATGTCTAACCTGTTGCTGAAAATATGTAATTAATCCCAAAATTCTCGACTCTAAGGGAATAGCGTCATAGGCTAGCTCGGCTGGCATACCCGTGCCGTTCCATTTTTCGGTTTGGTGAGTGATGATTTGTGCGATCGCTCTCATTCTAGACATCGCTCGCAACGCTTGCACTCCCGAATTTAATGGGCAACTAGGGCCTTCGTCTGGGGAATGCACTGCTGTCACCAGCGAGGGACACAACCCGTGTAGTAAAGCCGCAAGACGCAGCCGCTTCAACTGCCAAGCCGGTAAATCCAACAATTGTCCCATTGCTTCGGAAAGTGCTGCCACTTCAGCCGCAGCTAAAGGATTTGCCGCATTAGCTTGGTCGATTAACTGCGCCATGCGTAAGAATGCCTGCATTTCACTGGAAACTAGGTTGTCATCCAGTGCTTGTTCTTGCAGGGGTGAGGCCAATAACTCACTGTTCTCAAAATGGGAGATATCTTCTTGAGAATGTTGCAGATAATCCACGACCCGCGACACCACTACCCCGATATCATCTCGCGGCTTGGTACCCTGAGCAGCAGTAATCTGCTCGATTTTTGCTGTTAAGGTTTGTTGCACAGCTAGGTCATAATCACCAATGTGAGCGATCGCAAGCTGCATCGTTTCTTGCACTAATTCCGGCTCAAACGTCCAAAAACCGTAGAACTTTCGTTCTAGGTCATGTTCAGGCTGTCCTTTTGGCCCATAGTCCAGTGGAGATAACTCTTGACATAACACCATCGCAGCGTATGTCTCTGACAAAATCATCAAATGCCACTCTTGAGCCACAGGATCGGCGGGTTCCAGATTCACCAGTGCGACATTTGAGCGCTTGCTAGTCGGGTGTTCGGCAAACCCTGCATCGGGTGATGCCATAATCGTGACGTGAGCCGCTTTCTGAGCGAGATCTCCGTAACGTTCGGCTTCTTGGAGATACCACTTGCCTCGCTGGAAAGCTGTAATCATCAACGGCGTACCGTTAGACTCCAGAATAAAGTCTTCCAAAGCATGGCACAGAGCAACGAGTGTGTTTTTGTAATAGACCCCAAAGTTGAGAGGTCGTTTGCCTCCTCGGTGAGCTGTTTCTAGCTTTTGTAAAATCGAACCTTCCAACATCGTTTGGTATTTGTTATCTGTTGTTTGTTAACAGGGATTCGTCATTTAAGGGTGACTGGTGGGTTGTGCATCCGCCCCATGTCCCACTAACCACTATTTAATATCCAACAACTAGCCACTAATGAGCAGTAACCAGTTGTTTCTGTTTCGGTTCTTTCCGTTCAATGGGAGCAGCTAGCGCTTCCTCTAAGGGGGCACAACCGCATCTTTCTTCAAGAATCTTCATCACTTCCCGACCAAAGTCATTCGGATTTTGTCGCCAAGCTTGGAGACATACCTCTCCAAAAAAAGAACCCAACGGTTCCGGATTCCACAACAGTTTCTTTGCCGTCCAAGGCATCAAGCTCATCGGGTCATAATCCCGCTTGAGAATATTGTTCTCGAAAGCGTACTCTTCGAGGTGAGTGTGAGGTTGTAGACCAATAAAGAAGATAGCAGGTTCGACTTTATCCGCGCCGAAAATCCGCTCTAGCTCTCGGTGATAGGCAATAGTCTGGCGAATCGTTTCCGGTCGCTCGTCGATTACATTAAAAGAGTAATTGACGGAAACCAGGTCATTGAAGCCAGCAGCCTTCAAGTCGCGACAATTTTGCAAGACAGTACGCAGGTTGTAGCCCATCCGCATCTTTCGCACTAGTTCTTGTGAACCACTGGTGATGCCAATTTCAAAGTAATTCATCCCTGTCTTCACCATGAGCTCACACAATTCGGGCGTAAGGTTGTCTGCCCGGATGTAAGCGGCCCAGTGAATGTCCGTCATGCCAGAGTCGAGGATTTTCTGTAATAGTTCAACCGCATCATCGATATATCTTCGCGCTGGAATGAATTGAGCATCGGTAAACCAGAAATTCCGAATTCCTCGCTCATAAAGTTGACGCATTTCCGCAACGACTTCATCGGCTGGGTTGATGCGTACCTGTTTTCCTTCCACAACCGTGTAGATGCAGTAGCAGCAGTTGTGTGGACAACCGCGTTTGGTTTGAACGCCGATGTAAAAGTCGTTTTCTTGTAAGTAATAATCAAAAGTAGGCCAGATGCTTTGGATATAGTCGTAGTTACAAGCCGTTTTTTCCAGAGGAGCAGGTTGCTCGTGAATTAAGCGATCGCGAGGCTTCGTCTCCCCAACCACATAACAACGCTCATCTTGGAATTTTTGACCCCGCAAGATTTTTTCGAGTAGCGCTTCTCCTTCCCCCACAGAAACGATTGTTCCTGCTGGCAGCTTGTTTTCCAACTGTTCATAGAAAACACTCACCGCGCCACCACCAATGATGGCACGAGCTTCCCGATTATAATTTTGAGCGCGCTTAACGCCTCGTTTAATCAAGCCCAGATTGCGCCAGAGTTCCGTATAGTAAGAAGCCGCTAGCCGTAGCCCTCCTAAAGCCCCCCGCAGCTTCACGAAGGGATTGCGAGCGTAGTAAAATTCAAAGGCGTTTTGCAGTGGGTTGCCACCTCGACCCCCAACTGGAGCGTAGATTTGAATATCACGCCAAGAAAATACTAACTGCGTTGGTTGAAACTCATCCACACAACGATCAAGCGCATTGGCAAAATCTAGGGGAGGTACAGTCCCTAAATCAAAGATGCGCTGTTCTACCTCTGGAAACAGTTTGTGGACGTGATCGGCTAAGTAGACTACACCAATCGGAAAGATGGGATTACAGGGCAGGCGAACATAGAGAATTTTTTGTGGCATTGTTAATTTCCTGTTACGGATGTTTTTTTTATAAGTTACTTGTTCAGCGATAAACACTGGGGTAACCCTGTGTTCGTCTAGCGTCGATTGGACTGGGCTTTGAGTGTTCGTATTGTTTTCTACCTTAAGAGTCCAGGTTAGACTAACTCAACTGTTCTTGCCGCACGGCTTGGGGCAGATGGATCTAACCCCAATGCTGGCGACGGGGATTAATGGCAAAAATATGAAAATTTAATTCACATAACTTAACTTTAACAAGA
>CBKWLJ010000492.1:0-6932 GCA_966675205.1 uncultured bacterium | reverse complement strand
GGTACGCACAATCAAAAGATGAAAATCACTCTCTCCTGACTCCTGACTCCTGACTTCTATTTTCTAGATAGATGGCTCTCCAGCTTGCCAGTAATTTGCTTACTCAGTAGTTAATCATCATGCCTCCTGCCTCACCTGGTCGCTACCAAAGTCGATTGTTTAATTTTCTGAACCGCCAAGCGCTGCGATTGACCGATCAAGTTGAGCGCACAGCACGTCATATTAAAGTGGCAGCCGTCTGGGGAGCGCAAATTTTGCTTTATCCGATATACCTATTGGTTGAAGGTGGTTTATCAGTAGGGCGTCAACTTACTACAAAAGCAGAATCGGGATGGCCTAGATTAAAAGAATTTAGTGATAAAGAACATCAAGAGCCTGCGGAAACGTCACTCGTAGATACTCCGCTTCAGCGAGTCTTGGGCGAAGTCAAGACCTTACAACTTCCGGAACTGTCTACCTTGGTTGTGTTGCAGCCGAGTGATTTAGCACCAACCCCCCATCAGGAGTTCATTGAACACAAATTAGTAACCCAGAAAGGAGAATTAACTTTTGCTTTTACAGGGGAAGTAGTGCCGCATGAGAGTTTTAGTGAAGAGGCGCTATCAGCAAAACACATCAGTAATCAAGGGAGTGTGATTCAGGGAGTAGCGAGTCTGTTGGGAACCCGTAGCCTGGTACTTGTTACGGTTGAAAATCAAATTCTGGATATTTTAACGCCTCAGCAACAGCAAAAACTCGCGGCTAAAATTCGCTGGGAAGTGACGGATTTCTTGCATCAGCGACGTTTAACTCAGTCTTTACAGCTCAAAAAAGTAACACCTCGGCTTTCAACACTGGATCGACCCAGTGTGTTTTTACCTGTGAGGTTGTTCTGGAAGGCTATGGCGTGGGTACAAACTAGTCCTGTTGCGATCGCAGCCAATCTCTTCCAAGAATCGACCTTGGTGGGTGATGAGTTTCCCGTTTCCCATCAAATCTTACCTCCTCGACCTGTACTTAACGCTTTACCCCAACAGCTAGTGCCGAATGACTCGGTAATCGCTAATCCACTAGGACAACAAAAAGCGATCGCTTTCCTCGATCATGCGATCGCAGAACTCGAATCTCATCCCCTCGTACCAAGAACCGAAGCGTTAATAGTACTGCGCGATTCCCTTTGGGATAAGTGGAACTCCTCTGTTTTGGCTAAGGGGACAAGTCAAAATCCCGAAAAGTCGCTTGCCACCTCTGCTTCCCCCAACAAAATTCAAACCTTCATCCAGAACTGCATTCCCAGTTCCCCATCTTCAGCCCCCACTACGGAAACCCCACAAAAGCATTCCTTGCAAATTCAAGCCTTAATTTACGCTGCGATCGATTACTTTTTTGGCAGGCGTGGCTCTAGTTTACCGGGGACGGATGAGCAAGATTATGCACAAACTTTAGCAAACTCACAAGGGAAAGCTCATCCTCTCTCGGGTCATCATTTTCCCTCTTTGTCGCTTGCTCAATCTCGTGAAAACTTAGAAGCGCTTGGCGATTCTAATGAATCCGACCCTTGGTTATCTTGGAGTGATTTATTTGGTAATTCAGATGCCGCATCTTACATACCACAATCAAGTTATTTTAGTCAAGATCTAGAACAGGAAAATCTATCCCCTCAATCCTACTTCCAATTGCCTGAGGCTTTTGATAGCAAGATGCCTGTAAAGCCAGGAAATTCAGTTTGGGATGCCCTGAAACGTTTTTTAAGGCTTAAACCTGCTCCAGGCAAAGGTACGCCCATAACGCAAACTCCCACCATCGAATCTCACCTAACAGTTGCTCCGAAAATTGGCAAACTCAAAACCACACAAAAGACACCACCCTTAGTTACTCACAAAAGAAACAAAGGCAGCATCTCGAAAAAACGAAAAACTTCCTCCTCTGTTGCTACTAGTTCCCCTAACTCAAAAAACATTTCGCCTACTGGTAAAAACAATACTTCCATCACTCCCCCTTCCTCTTCCCAAGACACTAATCTTGAGCCCGCACCCGATTGGATTGAAACGCAAGCAACCCCAACTGGATATGTTAAGCACCCACTAGAGCGGGTACTACAGTGGTTAGACCATGCCATGCTTTGGTTAGAGGAACTAGCAGTGAAAACATGGCAGTGGTTGTGGCACAGAAAGCGTTAACCTAATTTGTAATGCGTGAATACTCGCTCTCGAGCGAGAAGCAAGCTACGTAATTCGTAATTAAAGATGGGTTAAAGTCTCCAACTTCTACAAGTTATCTATATTCAGTTGAGGTTTAAATTTCTATCTGAATATTGATTACGAATTCCGAATTACGAACTACAATTTTTAATCTTTCACTCCTTGTCTCACTGGGCGAACTTCGTCAAAGAACCCTGGATTACCTGTCCAATTAAAGTCATTAATTCGTAGACTGATCGAACCCAGTTCTTGGACTGGATTGTAACGCAGCAGAATATTATAAGTACGACGACTATACTCCAAAAGGTAATCTGTACTAATTTCATTCCCATTATCCACATTGATATAAGTCTGAAACCCAATGCGAAATGGTCCATAAACTTGCTGAGTAATCCCTAGAGAAAGCACTTTAGTATCTGCCACTCGGTCAAAGAGGAAAGGTGATTGGTTCCCAAGAGCGACCTGAGTGTAGCTGATATTAAAACCGGTGTAGTCCAAATAAGGGCGGGAAAAATGGCCCAATTGCCCGACTAATCCAATCGTGCCACTCAGAGATTGTTGAGTATCGCCGTTACTATAGGCACTAGCAACACCTGTAGCAGCAGTCACGAGAGATAGATAAGGAACGACTGGAGTCGGTGTGTATCGCAATCCTTCTGTAGGAGTTGCAGGTAAAGCTTCACCTCGCCAAAGAGGAAAACTCTTACTCAAGGAAACAAGACCTTGATAACGCGCTAAACTAATTCGATTATTTTCCCGGTCGGGTTTGAGTAAGTCTAATCGATCTGTATCAGCACTGATGTATTGAACACCGGCTTGATAGGAAAGGTTAATGCCTGTATTTCCTAGCGGGATAACGGGTGAAGTGAGAACTGCACCAATGCTACTCTGAACGGTTTGGTAGCCTAGAGAACCGTTAAAAAGGCGATCGCGGTAGCTGTATTCAAGGTTCAGTGCATGAGGGAGAGTTGTGCCGATCACTTGTTGGAGTCGCAGACTAGCCCGAAATTCGTCTTCAAAGTCGCTGGGATCGAGGGTGGTGAGCACGGCACGTCCCGTCAGATTTGTCCGGGGACCTAAGGTGCCATCGAGTTTCGCTCTCAGACCAAAGACTGAGGGGTCAATTACACCCTCATCAAAAATTGCTTTCTGGATAAAGTACTGAGGTGTGACGCTAAATTGTAGGTTAGAAGTACTGTATACGTTGAATGATCGCTCGATAAACAATCCACCCCGATCTTCTCCGTCATACCCCAGGTTGAACAAAGCTGGTTCTCGTGGACGGCGGTCAATAGTGACGCGATTGCGAAATGTTGGTATCTCCAGTCCCTGATCGAAAACCAAGCGAGGTCGGGTGGCAACCACTTCATCCACCAAGGGTTCAACTCGAGTAAATCGAGCTGTATCAGCACGTAACTCTAACTCAGGGGGTGAAAATGGGTCGTTGGTAATTCGGACGTTGGTAGCGATCGCATTTTGCCCTTCAAATTCTACCCGATCAGCTTGATAGCGAAATCGATTAATCGTTCCTCCAGATTGAGGAGGGGGCAAGTTTTCTGCTGTTCTTCCTGCGCCGATGACAAAGGAATAACCCCCAGGATTACTGATTCCTTGTAAAGGCTGATCAATGGCAATGCGATCGCTCAACGGTCGTGACGCTCCCGTACCATCAGGAGTGAGAAGCGATAAATCGGTTCCTGCCGTCGGTGAATACAACTCTCCACTGGCATTTAAAATCACGCCACTGTCTTGGACAAAGTAATACTCAAAGCGTTGACCCCGCAGCACTTGCTGTCCTCGCGTCAGCGCCACATTTCCTTCAGCGACAATCAGGCGGTTGGGCAAATTGACTTGAACGCGATCGGCATTGAGTAAGGCTTCCCGAAACCGTAACACGACATTGCCTTGAGCCGTAATAACTTTTCGCTGATCATCGTACTCCTGCCGGTCTGCTGTCAGTTCAATGACACCCCCTACACCGAAAGGATTGTTGGGGTCAGTCGTTCCTGGGGTTGGAGTGGAAGAGGGTTGGGGTGTGGTTACGGGTGCTGGAGTGGGAGAGGGTTGAGGTGTCGTTAGGCCTGGATTGGGTGCTGGTATGACTGGCTCATCGGCTGAGGGTTGAGCTTCCGACTGAGAGACACTAAAGTCAAATTCTCTTACCTCTCCCCCTCGCTCTTTAGTGACCAAACGCTTGATGTTTTGTGTACCTAGTCGAATGGAGGCAGAATTGGAAGGCGAGAATTCAGGGGTCAGGCGCGAGGCATGAAGCGAATAGCCTTGCTTGACTGTATTCGGTGGCGGAGATAGTGAGGGACCCAGCGCGTAGCCAGAGGTTGCTGCTGTAGGGTATGGAGAAGTTATGGAGCGGCTTTGCTGGGGTTGTACTTGTGCCAAGAGAGGCGTCTTAGCAGGTTGCAGCGAGTAACCCACAGAAATTGGGGGACCGAGTAAGGCAGCACGTTTCTCTGTTTTCAATAAAGAATGTTCCGGACTCAGCGCTTCTGGTGAGCTCGGTGTTTGGCTTTCTGTTTTGGGTAGCGATCGAGTGAGTTCCGAGCCAGATCTCTCAATAGCCGATTGATTGAGATGAACGGCATCCTGATAGGTTACAGGTTGAACAATTACAGGTGTTTCAGGCGGCTGAACTGGTTGGGGCATCTTTCAACATTAAGAGTCGAAGGGACGGTTCCAAAACGTGACCGTCCACCGCCCTGAGAATACTGCCACGACAAGGGACACCTCGCCTTTTCAGAACCGAGGTTTGAAGTAATAAGCTTAGCGGTTTACTCGGTGGATAGCATGGGGTCTAGCCTATAGCTGGCAAGAGCTAGCGCTCCACTTCGCTTTCACGAGTTGAAGCCCAACATTAACTGCTATAGCTTTTTTGCTATTCAGGAGAACCGCTAGCTTACAGAATCACACAGCGAAGTGCGAAACTCTTTCCTTCCCACCAATAATCAGGGGGCGAAGAGTCGAAGCCGCTATTTACTCCAAATCCCGTCGCTTGGGGTTACGAGCCGGATCGTTGGACAAAAAGCCAAACACAAATAAGGCAACGAAGATACTGACAACGATATAGACCGTAATTTTGAGGGTCAGCATATTGGATATCTCCCAGAGTATGAAAAGCTGAAGGATGTAATCGTTACAAAACGAGACAACTTTCATAATCATACCCAAAGGTGGCTTCCTTTTTGGTGTGGGAGCCTTAGAAACGGCGTCGATTTCAAGCGGTGTTGAGGCTGTATTAGCTGGGCTGCGTGCTATTGATGACGCTTTACGGTTCTTGAGCGTTCCAGCGAGTGATACTTAAATTAATCCTGAGAAATTAATCCTGAGAAAATTGAGCCATAAGTCATGGGTCGGGAATTTTTATGGAAACAGGAGTCGTTTTGCATAACAAGCGAGAAGACATCTGAACCTCAACGAAAAGAGCTGCGGAGCAATTCGTGATTGAATGACCGGGATGTGATTCAAGTTGTTTTTGTCCCGTGGGAATAGACGGTCAATCCAAGCGACGATTATACGATAACTTGGGTTAGTGAGCGTTTGTTGACAAAGACAGTATTAAAACCAGCTCAAACGAAGGGAAGAAAGTACACAATATAATGCGTGTAAGACTTGGAACTTTGTCGCTCTATGCAGCCAATTCGCACCTTTAATGTCTCTCCTTCCCTCCCAAAGCCACTTGAACCCTTGCGTAAGCTGGCTTACAACCTCCATTGGGATTGGAATGTTGAGACTAAAGATTTATTTCGACGCCTAGACCGTGATCTATGGGAGTCCAGCCGCCACAACCCTGTCTTGATGCTGGGCACCATTAGCCAAGCGCGCCTCATCGAAGTTGCCGAAGATGAAGGGTTTCTTGCGCAAATGGAAAGGGCGTCTCGGCAGTTGGACGACTACCTGAAAGAGCGGACGTGGTACCGCAAACATCGGGGCAAAACAACTAAGGAGAATGAATGCTACGCTTATTTTTGCGCCGAGTATGGTTTGACTGATTGCCTACCCATCTACTCCGGTGGCTTGGGTGTTCTTGCTGGAGACCATCTCAAATCAGCATCTGACTTGGGACTGCCTCTTGTTGCAGTGGGATTGCTGTACCAGGAAGGTTATTTTGCTCAGTACCTCAACGCTGATGGTTGGCAGCAAGAACGCTACCCCATTAATGACTTTTATAATATGCCGCTCCACCTAGAGCGGAATTCCGATGGCTCAGAACTGCGGATTGAAGTAGATTATCCAGGTCGCAAGGTCTATGCCCGTGTCTGGCGGGTACAAGTGGGAACCGTTCCCTTGTATTTGTTGGATACGAACATTGAACCCAACAATCCCTACGACCACGACATCACAGATGAGTTGTATGGTGGTGATCTGGATATGCGGATTCACCAGGAAATGATGTTGGGGATTGGAGGGGTACGGGCTTTACAAGCTCTGGGTTACAAACCTACGGTCTATCATCTCAACGAGGGCCACTCAGCCTTTTTGATTCTGGAACGCATTCGCAAGTTAATGCAAGAAGAGGGGCTGAGCTTAGCTCAAGCCAAACAGGTGGCGCAAGCTACACAAGTGTTTACGACTCATACCCCTGTATCAGCGGGATTTGACTTGTTTCCCCCTGATAAAGCCATGTATTATGTCGGCCATTATGCCAATATTTTTGGCTTGTCGAGAGAGGAATTTCTAGGCCTAGGACGGGAAAACCCTGGCGATTTGTCTTCACCTTTTAGTATGGCAGCGCTAGCC
>CBKWLJ010000491.1:0-6941 GCA_966675205.1 uncultured bacterium | reverse complement strand
AAAGTCTCCGACATTCCAGCCCAAAAAGTGGGCAGACCGCCACGCATAGTAAGATTCTGGATACCGAGCCAGAACGTGTTCAAATGCGGCCTTAGCCTCTTGCTGCCGCCCTAATTGATTTGCCCATCGACCCACCCAGAAGGCGGCTTCAGGAGCAAGGCTACTATCGGGAGTATCGGTAGTGATGGGTTGTGCCCAATCCCATGCTTCTTTAAACTTGCCTCCTGCTGCCATTTTCTTGGCCATTTTCCACCGATACTCTGCCGTTGCGTTGGAATTTTTGTATTGAGTCAATACTGATTTCCGAGCTTGGGCTGCTGAGGTGGCACTTCCTTTGGCTTCCAGAATTGTGGCTTTAGATAGCAAGGCTTCGGCAGCTTCATCAGGAAAATTACGGATGACTTGATCGAGATAGACGACGGCATCATCTGATTTGGAGAGACTGGCTAGACGCCGCAAACCGAGTCCCGTTTCTTTCGCATCCGGAAATTGTTGTAGGAGTTGTTGGTAAGCGACTCTAGCTTCTGCCCTTTTTCCAGTCAGTTGATATCCGCGCCCTACTCGATAAGCGTTACGAGGAGATCGAGGGGCTTTAGCATAGGCTTTGGCTGCTTTACCATACTCCATGGTTTCCCAGTAGCCAAAAGCGATCGCTTCCCAGTCTTCTGGCTGGAGTTGGGAGGCAAATTCATTCACTAAGCGATCGCGAATCGCCCCCATTCCTTTTGCTTCTGGGTTATGTTTTGCCAAAAGCAACAACAAAGAGGGTTGGTTGGGATTCTCGCTCAGTTTTTCCCGAATTATGTCTTGAGTACGCGGATGACTGGGAAATTTAGCGATCGCTTGATTCCAATATTCGGGATTAGACTTCCCCAAAGCATAGAATGCTTCCACTGCTACGGGTTGCTCAGAGTATTTGGTGAGGATGGATTTCCAAGCTTCCTGAGCTTTCGCTTGCTCACCCATTGCTTCATAAGCTTGAGCGCGTTTTAGGACAATGTAGGGAGCCAATACAGAATACTCGGAATCGAGTCCATCGAGCCACTTGAGCGCTTTTTCCCCTTGATTGAGCTCAATCAGATCAGAGGCTAACAGATAACGAGCGCGATGCTGATCAAGAGATTTGAACCCAGAGGCAATGGCTTCTAGCTTGGAGGCTCTAGCTTGAGGTGGCAGCGATACCAGCGGTAGAACTGCCGATTTTTCTTTCTGATTGAGAACAACTGGATTGAGCGTTTGTTCACTTCCTGTCCATCGGTCTAGTAAACCGAGCATTTTGATGGCTACGATTGATGAGCCAAGCAGAGTAAATAGTAATAGCCCTGCTCCGACTGCCACAGGAATTTTTTTGATTCGTCCCTTTAGCATTAATCCTCGTCTGCCCTAGATTGGCACAATCTTGATCTTATTGAATGTGAGCTGATTTCAGTATTAGGTGAATCGGTACTGGTGTTCATATTCCGGTCATTACGACCTGATCGGCAAAATTTTAACTTGCTTTAATCATTTAAGGGGGGAAGGAGAGCATCCTTTTACCCATGACATTGATGTGTTTCAACAAGTTGCTCTCCTCAGAAGTTTCCTGCACTAGAAGCAGTAATCGTGGGTGTTTATTTGTTTTTGAGCAATACTTTAAGAACAGGTAATCATAGTTGATAGAACAAGGAATGGAAATTCGAGCAACGGATACACCCCGTTTAGACTGGACTGGTGATGCGCTAGCGGTTGGGTTATTTGAAAATGGGCTAGAGCTAACGGGTGATTTAGCTCAATTAGATGAAAAGTTAGCTGGTACACTCAAGGAATTAATAGAAGAAACAGAATTTAAGGCGATCGTTGGCAGTAGTGCTGTAACGCGTGTGGGTGCCGGTAGCTCAATTCGTAAAATTATACTCGTCGGTCTGGGTAAATCAGACGCCCTTAAATTAGATAGTTTACGACGTACAGCAGCAGCGATCGCCCGGACTGCAAAACAGCAAAAGGTGAAAACCTTGGGAGTTAGCCTACCCGTTGTTAATCATGACTCTACTGCCACCGCTCAAGTGATTACAGAAGGCATTGTTCTCGCGCTACACCAGGATAATCGCTTCAAGTCTGAATCTGAAGATAAAGGAATCAAGTTAGAACAGGTTGATTTATTAGGATTAGGCAATCAAGAAGCTGCGATTAACCGGGCTCATGCTATCTGTTCGGGTGTGATTTTGGCACGAGAATTAGTGGCTGCCCCTGCTAATGTAGTGACACCCATGAGCTTAGCCGAAACGGCTGAAGCGATCGCATCAGAACACGGTCTTACTGTAGAAATTTTAGAACAGGGACAGTGTGAAGAGCTAGGGATGGGTGCTTTTTTAGGTGTGGCTAAAGCCTCAGATATGCCGCCCAAATTTATTCATCTTACTTACAAGCCGGAAGGAACACCTAAGCGCAAATTAGCGATTGTGGGCAAGGGGCTAACTTTTGATTCGGGTGGGTTGAATATCAAAGTTGCGGGTAGCGGCATTGAGGCGATGAAGACGGATATGGGAGGCGCGGCAGCCACTTTGGGGGCAGCAAAAGCGATCGCACAAATCAAGCCGAATATTGAAGTTCACTTCATTAGTGCAGCCACAGAAAACATGATCAGTGGAAAGGCGATGCACCCAGGTGACATCCTTACCGCCTCCAACGGCAAGACGATTGAAGTCAACAACACCGATGCTGAAGGACGCCTGACACTGGCTGATGCGTTGGTGTTTACCGAAAAGTTGGGCGTGGATGCGATCGTCGATTTAGCGACGCTGACAGGTGCTTGTGTGATTGCCTTGGGCAATGATATCGCGGGTTTATGGTCAACCCATGACGAGTTGGCTTCTCAGCTTAAAACCGCCTCAGAAGCTGCGGGCGAAAAACTATGGCAGATGCCACTAGAAGAGAAGTACTTCGACGGCTTGAAGTCCCCTATTGCTGACATGAAAAATACAGGCCCTCGTCCAGGGGGTTCCATTACGGCTGCGTTGTTTTTAAAGCAATTTGTCAAGGAGACGCCTTGGGCACACTTGGATATTGCTGGCCCCGTTTGGGCAGATAAAGATGACGGTTGCAACAATGCTGGTGCGAGTGGCTTCCCGGTTCGCACACTCGTGAACTGGGTGTTGAGTGATGCCTGATACCAATCTGGGAATGGGTAGAAATTAACAATTCGTAGTTTGTAATTCGTAATTCGTAATTGACTCTTAGACGGCAATTGAACCCCCTTAAAATTAAACGACCATTCCAGAGCGGGGACTCTAACCCGTCTTTAATTACGAATTACGTAGGTTGCTTCTCGCTCGAGAGCGAGTATTCACGCATTACCCTGCAATCTCTGTCTGATGCCTAAATCCCACGGATTGAATCCGTGGGAGTGGCTCAAGAATTAGCTTAAGGTTTTACCGTTACAGGTGTACCGATTTTGACTAACGCATACAAAGCGAGAATATCTTGATTTCTCATTCGGATGCAGCCGTGAGAAACCGCTTGCCCCACTAATCGTTCATTTGGGGTGCCATGAAATCCAATAAAGTGTCTGCCATCCGTCCAGAAACCAATCCACCTTGCGCCTAAAGGATTATCTGGCCCTGGAGGGATGATTTTATCGTTCCAAGGATGCTGCCAAGCTGGATTGCGTTGCATATTGAGAACTTGATAGGTACCTAAAGGGGTTTCCCATCCCGGTTTACCCACTGCAATGGGGTAACTTGCTTTTAACTGATTATTTTGATAGACGTAAACTCGGCGATCGCTTAACCTAACGATTAAAGAGGTGTTCTTATTGATACTCTCTTCTGGCGTAATTTCCTCAGAGGGGAGGTCAACAGGTGGTTCACCCAACGGTGTTAACTGCAAATTCTCAAACAACCAGAAGTCTTCAGGGAAGGGTTCTTGGCTTGGATGAGGAAATTTTAGGAAAATCGAAGCTTGAGCTGGTAGCTGAGAAGATAGGAACACTAAGATGGCTGTACTCAGATGAAGCAACTTCAAAGGTTGGAGTTGAGATTTATACCTCATGATTTGCATTATTTCCCTGGCAAACAGCTCATTAAAAATCAAGACTTGAGCAACCCTCATGTATTACATTTAACGTTATTTTTTCAGTAGTCCTTGTCTTCAAAAAGTTAGAGAGTGGAATCTCTATATTTGGGTAGATAGAATTCCCAAATCATAGACTTTAGTATCTGAAGGTTAATTTACTCCGAACAACGAGCATTACAGATCCAAACAACAACTCATTGTGTAATCTGTTACTCAAATTGTTTCAAAGTGAGGTTTTAATGCGTCTTCAGAAACTGAAAGTTGTAACGGGCACAATGCTGCCCTTAGTGATTGCGGCAGTAGCCGCGCATCCAGCAATTGCTCGTCCTGTAGGTGAATCCATCTCAGAGCAGTTGCTGAGCCAGATGGATATGAATCAAACCCCTCAAACCACACCGGGCACCCAAAATCAAACTCCTCAAATTACACCGGGCACACAAAATCAAATGCCTCAAACCACACCCGGTACGCAAAATCAAACAATGCCTCAAGCAACTCCTACAACAGAGGAACCCGTTACTGGCAGAATTGTGAGAGTTGAGGGTGAGAGGGTAACTCTGGAAATGCCTGATGGTATGACCCAAGAAATTATGATTCCTCAACAAGACATCACCAGGCTGAACCTAGTACCCGGAACAGAAATTGCGGTACAACTGGATGAGCAAAATAGAGCAACATCAGTCAATTTAGCGACAGCAGATAGCGATCGCACAACAACCACAATTCGTCAAGAAGAGCAAACGACTCAGCAAAGGACAACCACTCAAACCACACCGGTTCAAACACCAGACACAACGACTGGAACCACACCTACTCCTGATGCTGGACAGCAAGCTGAAGAAACTGCTCCTGTAAGAGCTCTTTGGTAATATCGTTTTCTTTTTTTGAGGTTCTTAAACAGAGCTAGGCAGAGACGAGAGGTATCTTGATATCTCCGCGTCTTTGTCTTTTTTGATAGGGGCTTCTCGTAAATTGTTACAGTTGTTCGGGTAGGCACTCTCTACAGCAGTTGAAAAACTAATTTTAGCTTTGCTGTCTAGTGTCCACCCTCCATCTAATCAGGCTTGGAATCCTCATTCATGTCTAGCAAACCAGCCGGGGGGGTAATCTCAATTCGACCTTGCTGGAGATCGACTATAGGTGCGATCGCTTTTACAAAGGGAATGAGTATGGTTGCTGGCTTCTTTTCTGTCTGTCGCTTGGGTTTGCGAATTTTACTTTTTCGATTGGGAGGTGTCGCCTCTGGCTTTTCTGGCACGGGTTCCGGTTGCTTGTGTAGCTCTACTTCCAATAAATCGTTCCCCGCAGGAATGATATCCACGACAACACCGATTTTTTCACCCGTGAGTTGATTAAAGACTTCTAGGTCAATCAAGTCGATTACATGATATTCATCTTCACCCAGGTAGGGGCGATCGCTAACTGGCACCAAGAGAACACAATCCCTCAATGCCTCGGCTTGGTCACGATTTTCAACCCCTTCTAGCTGTATCACATAAAGCCCTTTACCGGGAATATAATGCCCTCCCAGCAATTTTACAGGTTGCGGCTCAGTTTCACCCGATCGCTTTAGCCAGCGCTGACCGGGTTCTTCAAATCGTTCCGGAAAATCAGAATTCGGATAAACCCGTAACTCGCCTCTGAGTCCTTGAGGGGCAACAATAGTGCCTATTTCTAGCCAGTCGTCATTCGCCATTCGCGGTGAGCTTATACCTGTTAGCTTCTAAATTTTAGCGACTAGTGGCTAACTTTTGAGTTCCCAGCAACTTGTGAAGAGTAGCAGCTCGATTTGTGAAAATCTCATCTCATCATGCAGGCGATCTCCTGGCATTCTAGTAAGACGAGGTTGAGTATGAGGCTACATTGATGCATCTGCCCAGAGTTGCAATGTCTATATTAATCAGTTGGGTTGCTTGTGAGCTAGCTCTAGTCAAGGTGGGCAATGCCCAATCGCAGGTAACATCAAAACCACCCAGCCAGTTTAACACTGAGGATTCAGATCAATTTGAGATTAGCCCCGTAACGCCTACTCTTGTAACGGAAACCCCAGGAATAACGCAATTGGCTCAAACTGTAGTCAGTGAAGAGACACCCTACGCGCTGCCCTCAGAAAAGCAGCATCAGGCGGTGTACGAGGGAAGTTTTTTACAGATGAGTGAGGAAAGCGATCGCATAAATCCTACCTCTACTCCCCCCGCTTTACTTCATTCCCAACAACCCCTCAGTTCACCAACATCCTCACCTGATACTGAGCAGATTGTTAGAACTGTCGAAATTCGCTTTGTCAATAATCAAGGGCAGTCCGTCGATAAAGACGGTAATCCGATTCAAGGGCGACTCTCTCAAGAGTACATTGCCAGCGAACTCAAACTGAAGCCCGGTGATGTGTTGAGTGAAGACATTGTTCGAGCAGACTTGCAACAGCTAAAACAATTGGGATTGTTTGAACGAGTGGATGTCGCTGTGGAACCCGGAGATGATGGAGTGAATGTCATCTATAACGTCCAAGAGCGACAAGCCCGTTCTGTAAACCCTGGTGGAGGTTATAACGATGATGTAGGGGTGTATGGCACCTTGAGTTATCGAGACTTCACCATAGGTGCAACTCACCAGCGAGTTGAGGGAGATGTGCAGGTGAGTCTGAATAATGTTGATTTTGATGCCCAGTTTATTAGCCCTTATCGGGCAGCCCAACCGAATGGATTGGGCTATGCTTTCAGTCTTTTTCGCAAGCGGACTGTATCCAACATTTTCAATAGGGACATTGACTTGCCCAATGATGAGAGAGTGAGGGAAAGACGTTTGGGTGCTAGTGTGACATTCACACGCCCGATTGAGCAATGGTGGGGAACGTTGGGGTTTAACTTCACTCGCATTAGTACACGCGATCG
>CBKWLJ010000490.1:0-6963 GCA_966675205.1 uncultured bacterium | reverse complement strand
CTCAACGACAAATATTAATGCCCACCTACTTAATTCCGTCACATTTATTCCTCAACAGCGGTGAAATTTTTTTATTGGCAATGACAGCCTGATCAATCTTATCCAGTAGCTTGATTGCCACCTTTTATAAGTAAAGAAGTGATTCAATGTAAACTAATCTTGCAATTTTTTAAAAAAATATTGAAAAATTCTCCAAACTGAGTTGAGGCGCTTATCCTTAAATTTTAAAGAAATGTTTCGAGGGATATCATGGATAAGTTCGGTAAGTACCGTATGGTCTGTACCTTAAGCTTTGGTGATATATATGCACAAATCATAATTTGGTTAATCGTCATTTTTATATCACTCGCTTCTGCACTGGCGCTTTGGAGTGCCGATCGCCAAATCTACGCCCTCGCTACTGTCGGGCTAATTTTGGTGCTGTCTCTGCCTTTCTTGCTCTTTGCCTTCGTGACCACATTGCTCAATCATATTGAATTTATGCCGATGACCGAAGGTGAGACAACCGAAACAGTTCGGGGCAATACACCCAAACAGACACAAGTTAGTGCAGCAGGTTAAATCAACTTAATTCGTAATGCGTAAATACTCGCTCTCGAGCGAGAAGCAAGCTACGTAATTCGTAATTGAAAAATGGGTTAGAGCCCCAAACTTCTTAAATTGCCCACATTCAATGGGGTCTAAATCTCCAAATGAATGTTAATTACGAGTTACGAATTGTTAATTGGAGGTTTTGATTTTGAAGGGTTGATTGTACCTGAAATCAAAAGAAGTTCCCTGCCTTTCGACAGGGAATTTTTATTAGTGCCAGGATTGTATAGGAGAATAAATTCCGATCTACAGAAGAAATGCTAGAACACGATGTCATCATTGTTGGGGGTGGCTTAGCCGGGTGCCGTGCTGCCTTGGAGATGAAACGCACTGACCCTAACTTGAGTATTGCCCTCGTTGCCAAAACTCACCCCATTCGCTCCCACTCTGTTGCTGCCCAGGGAGGGATGGCAGCGACATTGAAGAATGTGGATACAGAAGACAACTGGGAAGCTCATGCCTTTGATACGGTAAAGGGTTCTGACTACTTAGCAGACCAAGATGCCGTGGAAATCCTCACCCGCGAAGCCCCAGATGTGGTGATTGATTTGGAGCACATGGGGGTGCTGTTTTCTCGCTTGCCTGATGGGCGAGTTGCTCAACGAGCATTTGGGGGGCATTCCTACCGCCGCACCTGTTACGCAGCCGATAAAACAGGCCATGCCATTCTTCACGAACTGGTGAACAACCTGAGGCGTAATGGTGTTCATCTTTACGATGAGTGGTATGTGATGCAACTCATCTTAGAAGATGCTCAGGCCAAAGGGGTGGTGATGTTCCGGATTCGGGATAGCCAACTGCAAGTGATACGGGCAAAGGCAATTATGTTTGCCACCGGGGGTTATGGGCGAGTTTATAATACGACATCCAATGATTATGCCTCTACCGGTGATGGCCTAGCCATGTCCGCTGTTGCGGGTGTGCCGTTAGAAGATATGGAGTTTGTACAGTTTCACCCAACGGGGTTGTATCCAGTAGGCGTCTTGATTTCTGAAGCGGTACGGGGTGAAGGGGCGTATCTGATTAATAGTGAAGGCGATCGCTTTATGGCGAACTACGCCCCTAGTAAGATGGAATTGGCTCCTCGTGATATCACCTCAAGAGCGATCGCAAGGGAAATTCGGGCTGGACGGGGAATTCATCCCGATGGCAGTGCAGGAGGCCCCTTTGTTTATCTTGACCTGCGTCACATGGGTCGAGAAAAGATTATGAGCCGGATTCCCTTCTGTTGGGAGGAAGCTCACCGTTTAGTCGGGATTGATGCCGTACATGAACCCATGCCTGTGCGTCCGACAGTTCACTATTCGATGGGGGGAATTCCTGTCAACACGGATGGACAGGTGCGGAGTGGGGCATCTGAAGGTTTAGTTGAGGGCTTCTTCGCCGCTGGGGAATGTGCCTGTGTTTCGGTTCATGGGGCAAACCGATTAGGGAGTAATTCGTTATTGGAGTGTATTGTCTACGGCAGAAGAACCGGGGCTGCGATCGCACAATATGTAAAAAACCGGAAATTGCCAGAAGTCAATGAGCAATCTTACTTAACTACTGCCCAAAACCAAATCCAGTCCCTCCTGAACCAATCTGGAACCATGCGGATTGATCAACTCCGTCAAGCTTTCCAAGACTGCATGACTCAATACTGTGGGGTGTTCCGCACACAGGAGTTAATGAGTGAGGGTTTAAACCAACTCAAGCAGTTACAACAAAAGTACCAGCAAATTTATTTAGGTGATCAAGGTAGCTGCTGGAACACAGAACTGATTGAAGCGTTGGAACTTCGCAGCTTGATGGTGGTGGGAGAAGTAATCTTGACGTCTGCTCTAAATCGGAAAGAAAGTCGAGGTGCTCACTCACGAGAAGATTATCCACAGCGAGATGATACTAATTTCCTCAAACATACGATGGCGTTTTACTCGCCGGCTGGTATCGATTTGAACTATCGACCTGTAGCGATTACGATGTTTGAACCGCAAGAGCGAAAGTACTAGAAATTTATCGAATTTCGGGGAGTCGATTGTCATCAATAATTCGTAATTCGTAATTCGTAATTCGTAATTACCCCACTTAGGGGAGCTGGAGGCTTGAAACAAAGGAAAATTTGTCTTTCTCTATCTATATAGCTGTCGCTATAAAGGTTAGGACAGCTTTAACAGATGAAACGACCACGTACCAATAACGAATCTTTTGCCCTTTGCCCTATGCCTTCTGCCTTTTGCTATAAATTGAGGAGCTTGCATCCTAAAGTCATTAATTACGAATTACGTAGCTTGCTTCTCGCGAGAGCGAGTACTACGAATGACAAATTACTGAAAGCTACGCTATTTTTGGAATTTCCAATAGGCGAAAGGGCTTTTCTGGAAAAGCTTTACGCAGGAGCGGCATCGATACGTTGTAGACGGGGATATTGCTCCTTGTTCGCCCTTCCAAATGTCCGTGATGGGCATGGCCATGAAAGGCAGCAGTTACAGAATACCGATTCAGCGGTTCCTCAAGACGGCTAGAACCTAGAAAGGGAAAAATCTCAGGCGGCTCTCCCTCAACGGTAGCTTGGATAGGGGCATAGTGAAGTACGGCGATACGCTGGGGTGTTTCTAATTTTGCCAAAGCGGCTTCAAGTTTCAATGCTTCATCTACTGCTTCATGCACAAATTTCTTAATGGTTTCTTCTCCCCAAGCGCCTAAAGCCTTGGAACCAAAACCCCCAGCAAAGCCCTTCACGCCTGCAAAGCCAATGCCTCGAATCTCACAAGCCTCTCCATTGAGCACTTTAATCCCCGCATCACACAGGATTTGCTCAACTTCATCTTGTTTTCCAGACTCATAATCATGGTTGCCAAACACGGCAAGGGTAGGCATCCGGGCAACCGCTAACTCCTTAATTAAGACCTGGGCTTCTTCTGGCTGTCCATAATCGGTCAAATCGCCACACAGCACAAGGACATCGGCACTCTCAGCAATTTTTGAAAACAGGGGTTGTAATGCTCCTTCGGATGTCTTGGTGCAGTGGATATCACCAACTGCTGCAAGACGCACTACATCCTTCGCGTTTGCCATTTGTTCCTCCCTTGTCGTCTTAGCTGTTACTTGTCCAGAGCAATGGGTATCTGCTCCATAATGGCGCAGGGGGTGGGATGGCTTTCATGACTCATTGGGAGTATTTTGTCAGGCTTTAGTTCTATCTACCCAACATCCTGTTTCGCTCTCTAGATTGAGGTGAGGCTAGTGTGTTCTGCATCACCATTAGCCATTATGAACCGGACTTGTACTTATACCAATTCACGAAAAGTCTGCTAATGCTTTTCTCATTCTCTCCCTTGGTTAGGGGGGTAAATGTGTAGCGCAGTAACCGTGAACTGGTATTACCAACGACGCCATGTTTAAGAGATTTAAAAGCCAAAGAATTCCAAAGAAAAAAAAGTATTATGCAACTTCACGCACTAAATCGAGACGAACTCAATCCTCAAATCCGTAACTTTTATTGTCGATCGCTCCATTTGTTGCTCGAATCAAAAATACCGTTTCTCATCGGTGGTGCCTATGCGTTCGAGCGTTACACAGGAATTGCGCGCCATACAAAGGACTTAGACTTGTTTGTTCGCCCCAAGGATTGTCCGCGCATTCTGGAAGTTCTCTCTGCTAAGAATGGCTGCTGTACTGAAATCAGTGCTCCCCACTGGTTGGCAAAAGCATTCTGTGGGGAAAACTTTATTGATATTATTTTCAACTCCGCTAATGCTTTAAGTGAAGTTGACGATTTGTGGTTTGAACATTCCGTTGAGGAAGAAGTGCTGGGTATTCCCGTTCGGATATGCCCACCGGAGGAAATTATCTTGACAAAAGCATTCGTAATGGCTCGCGATCGCTATGATGGTGCAGATATTGCCCACTTGTTCTACGCCTGTAGCCAAACCCTAAATTGGCCGCACCTCCTTGATCGCTTTGATCAGCATTGGCGGGTGTTGTTCAGCCATCTAATTTTGTTTGGTTTTATCTATCCTGGAGAACGGGAGCGAATTCCGAGTTGGGTAATGGAAGAACTATCTCAACGCTTACACCAAGAAATCAATAGCAGTCCACCAAAGGAAAAGCTCTGTCAAGGTACAGTTCTATCACCCTTGCAATATCAGGTTGATCTGGAGCAATGGGGATATCAAGATGTTCGTCTTCGTCCCAATGGAAATATGACGGGAAAAGAAATCTCCCTGTGGAACGAACACTTAACGAACGAATAGATAAGTTCTAACCTGTCTGAGTAACAACAGTGCTATGCTTCACCAAATAATTCGTAATGCGTGAATTCGAAATGGACTTCGTCCCGCTGCGAATTACGTAGCTTGCTTCTCGCGAGAGCGAGTACTACGAATTTTTAAAGCTTCTTGAAGCTAATATCGTGTCCGGTTGAATACCCATAGTTAGGACTGACGCGGGGACGTGGGGACGCGGGGACGCGGAGAAATTTTTATTATGGGCAATTAGCCGGACTTGATATAAGAGCCTTTTGTCGGTAATTTTGATGGTTATTAAGTTCAAATTATTCTCAAAAGATTAGGCATATTTATGGGAATAGCAAAAACAATTCTATGTTCTATCGGTCACAAACTGAATTCTTCTCCCGAAGCGTTTGGCTATTTACGGGATTCATCAGAATTACTGTCAAAACCTGAAGAACTGCGTCTTTTAATGCAAGAAGATGGTTATTTATTGATCAAATCTTTGCTCGATTCCCAAAAAGTCTGGCAAGCTCGTCGCGAAATTGCCGCTTGCTTAGCCAACGAAGGGTCTTTACAAACTAATTCATCAATTGATGATTGTATTGCCAAGCCTGGCTTGAAAATGAGTTTTCGGCCCGAATTAGCTCGCCAAAGCCCAACCCTGCAAAAGCTACTTTATTCAGGGGAAATGATGGACTTTTTCCGTATTCTATTAGAGGGAGAAGTTCGACATTACGATTATACGTGGTTGAGGGCGATCGCCCCAGGACAAGGAACTTATCCTCATTGCGATAGCGTGTATATGGGGCGGGGAACTGACTTTGTTTACACCGCTTGGACACCTCTGGGCAATATTTCCTGGGAGTTAGGGGGATTAATGATTTTAGAAAAATCTCATCGCATTGAAACAATTAAAAATGGCTATTCACGCAAGGATGTAGATAGTTACTGTACCAATGCCAAGAATATGTCAATGTATGCTTCCGGTGAAAAAGAGTGGAATGGAGCACTCTCTCACAATCCAGTTTCCTTACGCCAAAGATATGGAGGACGCTGGCTTTCTGCCGAATTTCAAGCTGGAGATGTACTAATTTTCAGTATATTTACAATCCATGCCAGTCTCGATAACTGCTCCTGTGCCATTCGACTCTCCTCGGACAGCCGTTATCAGCTAGCATCCGAACCAGTGGACGAACGGTGGATAGGCAAAACCCCAATGGGTCATTCTCTCGCCGGAAAGCGGGGTCGATTGTGCTAAGCAATTCACCAAAAATGCTTTTGAAAACTTTAGCAATTTGACTGATATAGCAGTCGCCACAAATGTTAGGACATTTTTTTGTTCCCTGTTCCCCGTTCCCTGTTCCCTTTAGAGCAAAATATAATGTCCTAACCGATTGTCCGTCGCTATAGATAGCTTTATTGCTCAATCGAAAGTTTAACGCTCTAATTCCTCCCGTGTCTGCTCACGTAATTTAAGCGCATTGGGGTGATTGGGTTGAAGTTGGAGAGCCTTATCTAAAGCGGCGATTGCTTCATGTAACTGTCCAAGATTCCGGAGAGCTTCACCTTTAGTACTCCACGCTTCAACAATATCTCGATTGATGTCGATCGCTTTATCCAATGCTCGAATCGCTTCAGCAGAACGTCCCACGGACTGAAGCGCCACACCATAACTAACCCAAGCTTCCGCTAAACTTGATTTACGTCTGGTGGCTTTCTCGTAGAGTTGTAAAGCTTCGATGTCGAGTTTCTGCTGGAAATAGGCATCTCCCTTACTCCATAATGCTTCTGGGTAGTTGGGTTTGAGGTCGAGAGCGTCATTACAGGCAACCACTGCCTCCGCAGGTTTTTGCAGCTTGTTGAGGCTGTAGCAGCGGCCCCAATAGGCTTCAGCAAACTTGGGTTTTATTTCGATCACTTGGTCATAGTGTTTGAGTGCTTGCTCGTACTGTCCCGCTTTGCGTAGCCGTTCCCCTTCCTTCATCAAATCTTCTACCTTTGGTTTAGGAGGGGGAGTAGGTTTGGCAGTCGATACCTGAGATGTTGTACTAGAAGTATTGGCAAGTACACTACGGTTGACCGTTTGACGAGCCAACGGAGGGGATAATACGCTCTTAGTAATTACAAATGTTATACAGGCGGAAGCGACGACAGCGAGCCA
>CBKWLJ010000489.1:0-6964 GCA_966675205.1 uncultured bacterium | reverse complement strand
ACAACATCTAGGACTCCACAATCACGCTTTTCACAATAGCAATAAAAGCCTAGTCGATAGCCTTTAAGTGTGGCAGGACCAATTACATAACTGTGCGTATTTTCGCCGAGCGATCGCTTCAGATCGACTGGACACATACATGAACCATAAGCGAAGTAGTAAAACATTGCCATATTTTTTCTGTTTAACATAGTTACTCTTGGTGTTAGGAAAAACAACAAATATGTCCTATGGCAAAGGCTATCTTTGTACTTAGGATTGGGTTTTGATTGATTCCATTTCCTAAGTTCTTGCGTAGATATTGGCATACTTAATCCAGACTTTTCTAGTGAAAACCGATAGATTTACCGAAGTTTTATATAGAGCAATCACTTTATAAAGTTTTTACAGCGCTGGATAGTTGACTCTGCCTTGGTTTTGTATATTGGCAAACCTATAATTGTGTTAAGCCTAGATGAAGTT
Organism: uncultured bacterium; assembly: GCA_966675205.1. GTDB lineage: Bacteria > Cyanobacteriota > Cyanobacteriia > Cyanobacteriales > Coleofasciculaceae > JBFLZA01. The sequence goes on along the minus strand of CBKWLJ010000489.1, from coordinate 6,502 downwards.
GTTAATTGAGTTAGCTTTTAGACCTAAAGATGAAACGTAGGGCACCCTATTTTTTTTTAGAGAAAATTTATTTGAAGTTAGTGTTGAATTAATTTTGAACGAAAAAAAATGGCATGGATACAGCGAAGCGTGAGTAAACCGCAAGCCTTGTTCCAGTGCCATTTCTGGAGTTATAGAGTGTTAAATCAGCGAATTGACCCTCGTTGAGATGAGCATTACGCGATCGCGCGTCATCTCTACAAAAGTATACAAATCTCGTCTCAGAGAAGGCTTCTGAGAAATGGCGTATAAGTTTAAGTGAAATGGCTGAATAACTGACGGAAGCCGTCGTTCTTAGAAGTTGCGCCGTTGTGAGAAAAGGCAATCAGGTTAACTCTATGTCGTTGCTCTGTCCAGAGAATAATAGAGCAGGCTTTATCTCAACATTTATATACCACTGAGCTGGAGTAATCGTTTCGCTCTCACATTTCGATTTAATGCTGACTCCTTTCGGTAGACCAGCTAACCTGTCTTTAGATAGAGCAATCGATCAGGTATTACCTCCATTGTTTAGAGGAGAGCAACCTGCTCGATTCCTAGCATAAATCAAGGCAAAGTTTGGCAATAACAAATAATAGATAGCTTTTCACAACTTGTTGTAAGAAGCACTAATCATGAGCTTACAAACCTTTCAACCAACAGCACAGACGCAGAACCAGAGCCGCGATAGCGAAAGCGTTGCGAGACATAGTCTAGCTCTGCTGCATAGCGCAGATTGCAGACAGCACGCGCTGCTGCTCAGAGCGGCGATACCCAAGGCGCAACCACAGCCTATGCTCAATTTGCACAGCAGTGGCAACAGGCAGATACACAGTTACCAGAATTGCGTGAGGCAAAAGAGTATTCAAGACGAGTTGATGCGCGTTGAGACCTCGACTATTCAAAATTGGGAATCAAGCGGTTCACAAAATTGGTTCAGGCCTTGACTCAGGACATACATGAGTACAGGCGTAGCCAGGATGCCTGGTAGCAGAGGTGTCTCGGATAAATATCGCACCATCCCTGCATAGGAACCCTTGAGCAAGTCTTCCCGAAATTCCTTTTGACAAATGACAGCGCGGCATTTTCGAGCTAAAGCGTCCAACCACTCGGCATTGTCTCTTTGGGGTTGTTGTCCGGCACGGATGGCTAATGCGATCGCCGCATCCTCCAAATTCCCCTCACAATCTTCGATCGCATCGAGCGCTTGCATGGCTTCGAGATTATTACCTAACTGAGAACGGAACCGAGCAATTTCTTGATCACTAACTATTGTCATAGACTCTTTGTGACATTTGATTAAGGATTGGGGATTGGGAATTGGAAATTGGGAATTCAAGTAAAGGGTAAGAAAGGCTGTCCCTATCACCTTTAATCATGTCCCATTCGCCGTGTACATAGCCTCCCTCCCAGTCCTTGTGTCCAGCTATCTTTCCTTATTGTGACAGTATTGTGCCAAAGGGCTACGTGAGCATTTTTACCGACTGTTTGAGAAACTGCGAGTAAATTAGAAAGGGTGCAACGCTACAAAAAAGCAATCGTCACCCCACCAAAAAGTATGAAGTCTGTTCGCTAAGTGGGGCGTAGCTCAGGATGAAGAATGAAAAAACGAACACTTGGTTTGATGTCCCCTCCAACTCATAAAGTATGAAGCTTTCCGACCACTGACTTCATCTTTGAGCCTTTTACTGGGCAGGTACACCATACATCCCTACCCACTAACCGAGAAGCAAGTTCAGGTGTGAACCATGTCAAAAACCTTAATGCAAACTACCGATCCCGCTCATGACGTTCTACGCTACGAGCGGCAACCCCTTGATGCCATTTTTGCGCCTAAGAATGTTGCTGTGATTGGTGCGACTGAAAAAGCTGGCAGTGTTGGGCGTACTCTTTTATGGAATTTAATTAGTAATCCGTTTGGAGGCACTGTTTTTCCTGTTAATCCCAAGCGACCCAGTGTTTTGGGAATTAAAGCCTATCCTACCATCGCTGCCGTACCCGAACCCGTTGATCTGGCGGTGATCGTAACCCCTGCTCAAACCGTACCGGGTGTGATTGGGGAATGCGTAGATGCAGGGGTGAAGGGAGCCATTATTATCTCTGCGGGATTTAAGGAAGTTGGCGAGAAAGGAATTCAATTAGAGCAGGAAATTCTTAAAAAAGCCCGTCAGGGCAATATGCGAATTATCGGACCGAATTGTCTGGGCGTCATGAGTCCGATTAGTGGCTTAAATGCCACCTTCGGCAGCGCTATGGCGCGTCCCGGAAGTGTGGGATTTATCAGCCAGAGTGGAGCCTTATGTACCTCAATTTTAGATTGGAGCTTCCGGGAGAATGTTGGTTTTAGCGCCTTCATCTCCATCGGCTCTATGCTCGATGTAAACTGGGGTGACTTAATTCACTATCTGGGTGACGATCCCGCAACCCGCAGTATTGTGATTTATATGGAATCGATCGGAGATGCGCGATCGTTTTTGTCAGCCGCACGGGAAGTCGCCCTCACCAAACCAATTATTGTGATTAAGGCAGGACGCACAGAGGCAGCCGCAGCCGCAGCGGCGTCTCACACGGGAGCCTTAACTGGCAGTGATGAGGTATTGGAGGCGGCATTCAGGCGTTGTGGTGTGTTGCGAGTCAAAACGATTGACGATTTATTTAATATGGCGGAGGTGTTGGAAAAGCAACCCCGTCCTAAAGGCAAACGTCTAACGATTCTTACCAATGCCGGTGGCCCTGGAGTATTGGCAACGGATGCACTGATTTCTCAAGGGGGAGAACTAGCCACCTTGTCTCCAAAAACCATTGAGGGACTCAATCAAATTTTGCCGCCTCATTGGAGCCACGGTAACCCCATTGATATTTTGGGGGATGCTGATCCAGAGCGCTATGCGGCATCGATCGCGACTGCTCTTAAAGACGCCAACAGTGATGGATTGCTTGTCATCCTCACCCCTCAATCCATGACCGATCCTAATCAGACAGCCAAGCGATTTGTCGAAACCTTGCAGGAAAGTTCTCTGCCCAACAAGCCCATTCTGGCAAGCTGGATGGGGGGTGCTGAGGTGACGGGGGCAGAGATGATGCTCAACAATGCCAAGATTTTCACCCTCCCCTTCCCAGATATTGCGGCCCAAGTCTTCAATTATATGTGGCGGTCTTCCTATAACCTACGCGGTCTTTATGAAACGCCAATTCTGCCACAGGAAGACGATGAAAATGCTCCCGATCGCGCTAAAGTCAAAAAAATCATTCAATCCGCACAGGATGCGGGCCGCACTCTGCTGACGGAGTTTGAATCCAAGCAACTTCTTGCTGCTTACGGCATTCCCATCGTCGAAACGCTCATTGCTACATCTTCTGAGGAAGCAGTACAACTAGCAGATCAAATTGGATACCCAGTTGTCCTCAAGCTGTATTCCGAAACCATCACCCATAAAACCGATGTCGGCGGCGTGCAGTTGAATTTAGCGGATGCTAACGCGGTGCGAAATGCTTATCAGACGATAGAGTCGTCAGTGTTGGCGAAGATAGGTGCTGAGCATTTCTTGGGTGTCACCGTGCAGCCAATGCTGAAATTGGAGGGATATGAACTGATTATCGGCAGCAGCCCCGATCCTCAGTTTGGCCCTGTCCTTTTATTCGGCACGGGTGGGCAGTTGGTGGAAGTCTTTAAGGATCGAGCGTTAGCCCTTCCTCCCCTCAACACCACCCTGGCGCGGCGGATGATGGAACAAACTAAAATTTTCACTGCCCTCAAAGGAGTGCGGGGACGCTTGCCAGTTGATCTCCATGCCCTCGAACAGCTCTTAGTTCGATTTAGCCAACTCGTGGTTGAACAGCGCTGGATTAAGGAAATTGACATCAACCCGCTGTTGGCATCTCCGGAACAACTAGTCGCCCTCGATGCCCGTGTAGTGATTTATCCCCCTGATCAGAAGGAGGAAGATCTGCCTCTGAGTGCGATTCGCCCTTATCCGATTCAGTATGTCTCAAACTGGACACTCAAGGATGGCACGCCTATAACCATTCGTCCTATTCGCCCTGAGGATGAGCCGTTATCGGTCAAATTTCATGGAACGCTATCTGAAGAAAGCGTTTACTTGCGCTACTTTCACATGATGAAGTTGCAAACACGGGTTGCTCACGAACGACTCTCCCGTCTGTGTTTCATCGACTACGATCGCGAAATGGCCCTCGTTGCCGATCGCAAAAATCCAGATACAGGCGAACATGAAATTTTAGGGATTGGTCGCTTGAGCAAATTGTATGGAACCAAGGAAGCTGAGTTTTCCATGCTCATTAGCGATCGCTGCCAGTGCCGAGGATTGGGTACCGAGTTACTGCGCCGTCTTTTAGCGATCGGTCAAGATGAGAAATTGCAGTACATTACGGCTGAAATTCTCTCAGAAAATCGGGCGATGCAGCACGTTTGTCAAAAACTCGGTTTTCGCTTAGAACCTGTACCCGGTGAATCAATGGTGAAAGTAGTTTACGAATTGAGCTAATCACCCCTTCTAGGGTGTAACGTGGTGACTGGGGAAATAGGTATATTTTCTTATTCCATTCCCCAGTCCCCCAAATGCATAACGAATAAAGAATTCTAAGGCAAAAACCATGATGAAAGCAGCAGACATCATGACCCAAGAGGTAGTCACCATTCGCGGCTCCGCAACGGTGGCTCAAGCCGTTAAGCTGATGAAAGAGAAAGGCTTACGTGCCTTGATTGTAGAACGCCGTCATGATCAAGATGCTTACGGTATTGTAACTGAAACCGATATCGTGTATAATGTCACGGCATTTGGCAAAAACCCCAAACAGGTGCGCGTTTACGAGATTATGACTAAGCCGTGTATTGTGGTTAATCCCGACTTGGCTGTGGAATATGTAGCGCGGTTGTTTGCCAACACTGGTATTCGTCGCGCACCCGTGATTCAAGACAAATTGCTGGGCATTATTTCTGTCACCGACATTCTGGCTAAAGGTGACTTCGTTGAGCAACCCAAAGCAGTCTTGCTAGAGCAAAGAATCCAAGATGCAATTGCCAACGCCCGTGCCCTTTGTGCAGAAAAAGGCGTAACTTCTTCTGAATGTATGGTGGCTTGGGATGAAGTTGAAGAATTGCAAGCAGAAGCGGCTCATCAGCGAGCGAAAACGCTCGACAAAACGGCTTTCGACGAGTACTGCGAGGAGTATCCAGAGGCGTTTGAAGCGAGGATTTATGACAGTTAGCCACTTCTGTTGATTATTCACTTAATCTGAAAATAGGGGTCAGGAGTCAGAATTCAGGAGTCAGGAGTCAGAATTCAGGAGTCAGGAGTCAGGAGTCAGAATTCTCCGAGTCATCGGTTCCTTCTTTCCTCCTGCTAGTACAGCGTGGCGGTAATAACCCACCCGTTCAAAAAGGTTATACCGAGTTGCATTCAAACATAGTAGTCCAGACTGACGCGGAGACGCGGGGACGCGGGGACGCGGAGAACATGCATATGCTACGTATGAACGCAACTTTGTATTAAAAAGCTTACTGTACCAGCAATATCCCTTGGAGCCTCCCGCCTCCTGCCTTCTTGCACCAGTGAGCATTAATCTCCTCTTCGCTAGTTAGTTAAGATATTTTGCTAATTATTCCTAAACGTCAATGAAGGTCGAATTTAGTAAATCAACGGTACAGGCAAGAGAATTCAATGCTAATTTTTAAATAGGCACAACGAAGTAAGGAACCTTCGATTTAGGCTTCGGATTTGGGTCAGTGCCTACCTACTCAAGTCCAGCGCTGCTCCTCATCAGAGACTATGTAAAGTCCAAAAATAGCATTGTTTTTTTGCAGTTCCAAGTTGGGTGTTAGTTTTTCGAGTTGGCAGAGAACTTTGCTGCATTATTTTTTTTGGACAAAATTACATTGTCAGCCTGAATTGGGTTAGTAGCGTCTCTGAGTTCACCCCTAGTTGATTGACTTGAAATTTCTATAGCCTTCCTGTCTTGTCATTTATTTGAGCGATTCTGACTGTTAATTAAGCTGTGACTAACCCGCTTCTTTTGGGCGGGTTTAATTTTGAATTATGAATTATGAATTGATACCAAATCTAGTTGAAAATAGGGGTCAGGAGTTAGAATTCAGGAGTTAGAATTCTCCGAGTCAGGAATTAGGAGTCAGGAGTTAGGAGTCAGAATTCAGGAGAGGGAATTTTTCATTTTTTCGTTGTAAGCGGTTAGCACATGGGCGGCTGTCTTGATAACCCCCTTTTCGGTTGAATTCTTTTTCCTTGGAGCCATCTGCTATTGCGTTAGTTTGATTAGGGGAAACAATACGAGGACTACCGTTTCCAAAACTTAACTTTTAGCCCGGAACGAGGGCGTAAAGTAGGGATGGAAGAGAGCGTTAAATTTTGGTTGGGTAGCAGTTCCCAGGCGTAAGAACGCAGTAAGTGTGCGGCAAAAATTTTCATTTCCATCTGGGCGAATGCTATTCCTAAACAAATCCGGGGGC
>CBKWLJ010000488.1:0-7006 GCA_966675205.1 uncultured bacterium | reverse complement strand
AAGATGTTGCCACTTATACTGATGACAACGGTCAAGTTTGGGTCAATCCTGCTTTAGGCGGAGAAATCTCGACATTTGCAACTCCCAGAGTGGAAAAAAATTGTTGGAAATTAGATCGGGAAACTGAAGTTCCGCCTCAACTAGAATTGATTAACGATCACCATGAGCACTGGTTATGGAAACCGAGTGAGACTATGCTACTGGATGAATATAAAGCGGCACTACAACTGATAGGTACATCTTTCTACAAAGTGACTTGATTGTTGGTTAATAGTGGTTATTAAGTATAAATAAGGAACTTCACATGAATCTATCCTATAAGGCAACGCAGTTTATCATTGAAGCCATTGAATATCAAATCAATGCATATCAAGAGCGTCTCAATCAGGAAGATTTAGATGAGGATGAAGCATCAGATATAATTAATGATTCTGGTTTTTTAGAAGCGCTTTGTAGAGACTTAAAGAAGAATCTCAGTGAAGGGACAACACCTGATGTGATAAAGCCTTCTAATATGTCTTCAAAAGAATTAATGAGGCAAGTTCTACAGTTATCACTGAATGAGCGATTATCCCTAGTAGATGCAATTACTGAGTCTATTCGTCAGGAATTTCAGTCTCGCCAAGCACAGGAGTCATCAGGGGAGCATCCTAATGATGCATTTGTAAATGTGATTAGCGTATATGAGACCCCCCCCGCTCCCGCTGCCTATTACAGCAAGGAAGGAGGGAAGGAAAGCAGGAAGGAGTGATCACGTTTTGTTTCAGAGAGCGATCGCCGACTTTAATGTAGATTCCGAAAAAGGCTTGACTGGGTTTTGTGACTTCATCATTAGTAGTAGCTCGGAACGGCTTTTTGTCAGTGCGCCAGTGATGATGCTGGTAGAAGCAAAAAAGGAAGATATTATTTCTGGATTAGGTCAATGTGTAGCGGAAATGGTAGCTGCTCAGATATTTAATGAACGTGAGGGAAATGAAATTCCAGTAGAGTTGGCGCTTGGGCAAGATTCAGGTAAAGTGCGGATTGTGGTGGAGTGAGAGGAAATATCAGGGTTGAGTTACGACAACGCTTGTAAATATTTAGCTGAACAATATCCAGCCGAGTTTGCAAACTGGTTACTTTCAGTCCAGTCGCAAAACATTCAAGTACTTAAAACTGAACTGACTCTAGAACCCATTCGAGCTGATGCAGTTACTTTTCTAAAAACAGCTAACCAAATCTTACACATAGAGTTTCAAACTCTACCTGAATCTAATCCGCCCATTCCCTTCCGAATGCTCGATTACTCCGTAAGATTGAAGCGGCAATATCGGTGTGATGTAGAGCAAGTGGTAATCTTTTTGCAAGCTACCACCAATGAGATAGTCTTTACTGAAGAATATCGCGATCGCACTACATCCCATCGGTATCGAGTTGTTCGCCTGTGGGAGCAAGACTCTGCACCATTTCTCGCTAACCCAGGACTATTGCCCCTAGCTACTTTAACCCAAACCGACTCTCCTCAAGCATTGCTGGCGCAGGTAGCCGAACAAGTCGATAGAATTTCTGAAAGGGAGCAGCGACAAAATATTGCGGGTTGTGCTGAAATTCTAGCTGGATTGCGGTTTGAGAAAGATTTAATTCGCCAGTTTTTTCGGGAGGAAATTATGCGCGAGTCTGTTATTTATCAAGACATCTTGCAACAGGGATTACAACAAGGAAGGCAGGAAGGAAGGAGAGAAGGAAAGCAAGAGGGAGAGGTGGATTTGATTACACGCCAGCTAACACGACGGCTGGGTGAGTTAGACTCATCACTAATCGAGCAGATTCGGGGGTTATCCATTGAGCAGTTGGAGACGTTGGGAGTAGCACTGTTGGATTTTTCCAGCGTAGCTGATTTAATGGCTTGGTTCGCTCAACAGGAGAGGCGGGAAGGAGAGGCGACTTTAATTTTACGCCAACTCACTCAACGCCTGGGTGAAGTTGACTCATCCCTGATTGAGCAAATTCAGAGATTATCTACTGAACAGTTGGAAGCGTTGGGAATAGCGCTGTTGGATTTTTCTGAAATTGCTGATTTAGTGGCTTGGTTGCAGCAACAAGAAGTGAGCAATTAATGATGGTGGTTGTTATCAGAGTGAAGGCGATCGCTTTCCGCTAACACAGGCAATTCACAAAACTTTCCAATGTAAGATTCTGGTAACTGAGCTGAACCATTGGCAAATTGAGAACCGTTGCTGGTTTGATAGGCGAACATTTCATCTGATGGCTTGCTGCGACGCCCCAACCAGAAGGAACCGGCTGCGATCGCAATTCCTCCTGTAGTTCCCACCAACCACCAAGGCACAGGATTTTGGATTGTGGATTGAGGACTTTGGACTGAGGTTTCTTCCTTGTGACTATCGCCTGTTGCCTTGTGACTTTTCCCTTGTGCACTTCCCCCCCGCAATGATTGGGCATACAGTTGAGGTGCACGCTGAGTCACGATTAAATCGTCTTCAAATAAACCCGTCTTCACTTCAACCCTATCCCCCGACGTTTGACCTAACGTGACTTCAATCGGTTGAAATGCGTTACCATTTTGCACATACACCAGCTTCTTGCCATTAGCATCAACTACGGCTGAGTTAGGAATTGCCAGTACAGCAGTTGACGTGCGATTTGTCAATACTTCTAGTTCCGCAAACATTCCAGGCTTGAGCTGTCCCTCAGAGTTATCCAATTCAGCTTTCACCGGTACAACTCGCGTATCCCCTTCTACCACTGAGCCAATAAAAGTAATCCGCCCTTGAAACGTGCGATTAGGCAAGTTAGGTAGCTTCACACTCACCCGTTGCCCCATTTTTACTTGCTCTAAATCTTTTTCATAAATATTGGCAGTGGCATAAACCCGAGAGTCATTCACAATCGTCATCAACTTGCCGCCTGCATCCTCAAAGGCTTGCCCCAAAGTGACTTCGCGATCGCTAACTGTACCAGAAATGGGAGCCGTTACTGTCACCAATCCTTTATCATTAGCGGCTGTACCCAGTTGTTGTAACCGAGTTTGATAGGCAGTACCACTCAGACGAAGACGAGACTGCGCTACATCCACATCAGCTTGAGCGCGTTTGAGTTGGTTCTGGGCTTCCAACACTTCCCGAGTGCTCATTGCTTTAGTCAGTTGCGCCTCACCTGCTCTTAAATGAGCTTGTGACTCTAGCATCTCGCGACGGGGGAGCGCTCCTGCACTTGCCAATTCGCGATCGCGATCGTATTTTTCTCTTGATACCTCTACTTCAGTGCGAGCTTGTGCGATTTCAGCAGCTGCAATTTGACGCTGGCGTTCCAAGTTTTCTTGGGCTAACTTTAAATCCGCCTGAGCTTGCTGCAAGTCCGCTTCTGCTTCGGCTCGTTTTTCTTGGGAGTTAACTCGTAGTTCCACTAGGTCAGGTGCAGCTAAAACAGCCACGGGTTGACCTGCTTTCACCGATGCACCAGGTTCCACCAACAATTCCGCCACTCTCCCTGGAATTGGTGCAGTTACTTCTACTTTTTTACTCGGTAAAGTTTCAATTTGCCCTGTGGTTTTAATGCCAATTGCTAGCTGCTGCCGTTTAACCGGCTCTACCTTCATTCCTAACCGTTCAGCAGTTTGAGCATCAATCTCAATAGCCTCAGTCGGCTGTGTCGTTGTGCTTTCCTGATGAAACTCATCTCCATGTCCGGCATGAGCTAGAACAACTGCGGGAGCCATTAGTACCAGAAGGCTCACGACTGTACCAGAAACATAGCACAGAGGTGTAAAGAGTTGGGAACGGTCAGAGGGACGCATCATTGAATGTCCTTAAGAAGTACCGAGGGAACTTAAGTGGCGGCTTGAAGAAAACATTTAACCCAGATATTTTGTATCTCGCATACGGAAGTCCCTCACCGAAGAGAGTTCCGATTTGTTTCACGAGCAGTGGTTTTGAATCTGCACTTTCCGATCAGTATTTCATATGAGAATGAAATCAGGATGAAATCAGCCTACTGTCTCTATTAGGAAGATTCCCTGCCACTTCATTACTACTAATTCAGCGCACCCAGAAACCTACACTATTTATGCTAATTGTTCCATTTGAATCCGGCGCTTTTGACGAGTTCCTGTTATTTTCAAACCTAGAGATTCAAGCTGGCTGTAAAAGTATTTGGGTAAGAGCCAGAGTAAATAAGCCGCTGCACCCGTCAATAGGGTGCGGCGTGGCTCTTCTAGTAAAATACGCCAGTAGGCAGCTAAAGACTTGTGAAATAAATCTGCCGCCATTGCACCTTTTCTCAAACTGACTGCCCGCCGAGCTAAATACCGCAACTGATAGGCGCGGGTTGGGTTTTCGCACTCTCGCATGATTTCTGGAGCATAAGAGCGCGTTTTCTCAATCACCCGCTCGACAGATTTCATGTGGTTGAGTAGATTAGCGGAATGCCCTTTTGAGTGAACTCGATATAACGTCAGGGCTTCAGGAATTCCCTCGATTTGCCAGTTCGTTTGAATCGCAATACGTAGCCAGCATTCAACATCTTCCATGTTGTGGAACTGCCGATCAAAATAGGCTGTTTCCACCACGCCATCAATCGTATCTTGATATGCGATCGCATCAAAAACTTCCCGTCGAATTACTGGGGTTGAGCCATTTCCCACGGGATTACGACGAGGAATGTAGGTAGGCGTAATTTCTTGTGTCTTTGCCGTCTGATAGATCCCTAAAGACATTCCTTTTTCGTCGATGAAAGCGGAATAGCTAAAACTAACTCCTACGTGCGGGGATGCTTCTAAATGCCTGACATGCTTTGCCAGCTTTTCTGGCACCCAGAGGTCATCTCCATCTAAAAATGCTAAATATTCTCCTTGAGCATGGTTAATTCCAGTATTCCTCGCCCTAGATACTCCTTGATTTTTTTGACGAATAATTTTAATTCTAGAATCTTGATACTGCTGGCAAATTTCTATACTTTTGTCAGTTGAACCATCATCAATAAGAAGCAGTTCAAAATTTTGATAAGTTTGTTCAAGAACAGAGCGAATCGTAGCAGCAATGTAGCGCTCAACACCATAAACTGGAATAATTACAGAAACTTTTTTCATGGGTTAAATCCTAAAATTCTTCTGTAATCTTAATTTTCTCTGTTCCAAATGAAATCAGGATGAAATCCGATTTTTTGAAAGCGATTAAGTAATACCAATTTCCTAAAATAACATCATATATTGTAGGGGCGAATAGCCATTCGCCCCTACCCAGGGCGGTTTAATAGGAAATTTGTGTAAGTCTTGTTTTGGACAAGCCCTAATCACCAAGGACTAATAACTCATGACAAACCTACAGCTTTGTCAATTTAACGAGCGATAGATTATTCGTTCTACTCTTTGCTGATTATTGCTTGTACCAAGCTTGTCGCCACTGCTTCATTTGATTAATTTCTTTTTCTTGTGAACTCAAAATTTCTTGAGCCAGTTGCTTCATTTCAGGGCGCTTGGATTTACTCAGCACATCTTTAGCCATAACCAACGCCCCTTCATGGTGAGGAATCATCGCATTGAGGAAACGCAAGTCAAAATCGGCATCCGCCGCACCTAAATCTCCCTTCATCATCATGGCTTGGATTTGTTCAGGAGACATCTCCATCATGTGGCCCATTTGAGCGTGCCAAGCCATTGGTTTGCTGTTAGCTTTTGGATACCACGCTTTTCGCCACTGTTTCATCTGTTCGATCTCACGATTCTGTGCGGCAATGATATCTTCTGCCAACTTTTTCATCTCAGGGCGCTGAGATTTTTCTAGCACCTCTTGAGCCATTTCCACTGCACCTTGATGGTGAGGAATCATAGCATCGACAAATCGCAAATCATAGTCAGCATCAGCCGGCCCTAAATCCATAGACATATCATGGTTCATGCCACTACCATGATTCATTTCACCCCCATGCATCATGTGTTGCTTCCCACCAGAGGTATTTTGGGCTTGAGCTTGGTTTTGGGAAGAGGTAGAGCTACTTTGGGGGGGATTAGAACAGGCTGTAAGAACCCCACCGGCTAAAGTACTTACCACAAGGGTAAACGCTAAAAAGCCAGTTCTTACTGAAATAGGTTGCATAGACTTTTGATTAGGTGGTACTTTCCTCTGATTATGCACTCTTCAGTTAACTGGAGAGTCAAGGTCACTTGGCGCTTAGTAGTTGCAAATAAAACCGCTAAGGTCTCCTGTAGCGACTAAAAAGCACTTCTATTTTAAGATTTCACATCAAAATGAAATCAGGATGAAATCCTGACAGCATCAGCAAATCAGCCATGAATATTTTTATAAAGCAGGCGATACAAGCAACTACAATTTGGGGTCGGGCTTTCCTGCTCACCCCACTCATAGGTTATTAGATATAGCAATTTTCAAGAAGTGGAACACATAACCTCTGTAGGGGCTTTGCTATCGTGCCCCTACCTGTAGCCTACACAAGTGAGAAGCGCAATATTTTTGATTGGGAAGATAAATCGTATTGGCTTCCGTTCGTGAATTTTAACTTGATCTTAAAAATCTGTATTCAAAAGTAAATCAAGTTCAGCTTTTAATGATTTGAGGTCGGCTACTCTGGCAACCAATACGTTATCATGACCCGCATCGTCTAAGCGTGCTTTCCAATACCGAATGGGTTCCGAGTTATTGACCCAAAATTGAATCACAGTGTTCACTACCTCATCCATCGCCCAACCTTGTTTGAGGGGAACAGTCTCGACCGATTCTAGGAAAGCATCGAGTGTGCATTCATAGCTTCCCAAGTATTCTATGCCCAACGGGGGAGTTTTCTGAAGGAACTGCTGTTGATGATTAAAAAAGTCTAGGACAGGAGATATCCCTAAGAGTTCAAACGTATATTTCATATTTACGTTCCTCTCTTTTTCTGTGATGTATCAAGTTTTAATCAATAGTATGATCACAGGCCTATAATCATCAACATCTGACTTAAGTAGTCAAATAATAATTATGGAGGTGCGTTACGTTTCACTAACGCACCCTAC
>CBKWLJ010000487.1:0-7048 GCA_966675205.1 uncultured bacterium | reverse complement strand
TGAGTGAATTAACGCCTAAATCTGAAGTAATGAGCAAGTTTGGCTTTACTGACCCCGATGGTTTTGACACATTACTGCTTGATTTAAACATCGACCCAGATTTACCTGAATTGACAGATGAACAGGTTGAAGCCATCAAAAACCACGTCACAGTTTTTGCCACTTCGCTAACTGCTTTACCTGCATCAGAAGAACCCAATGGGAACGGGCACAGCAGCCAAAACAGCGAAAATGGTAACTACAGCAATGGTCAAGCCTCTGTTAACGGCAATTCAACTTACAGCCCACCCGCTGGCTCAATGGAAGTCATCACCAACCAAGGCTTGCAGATCGCCAAGGAAACGGGTTTACAAATTAGCCAAGGTGCTTTGGAAACCCTTTGCCAGCTCACTTTTGACAAAGGTCGGTTGGATGCTGCTTTCATTGAAAACGCTTACTGGCTAGGATTACTGCGGCAGCAAAACCAGCTTCGTGCAGAAAATACTGAAAAGCTCATCAAAATATTACAGGCTCAACAAAGCCAAAACATAGATATTGAAAAGCTGGCTAAAGAAGCTGGTTTACTGAGCAATGAAGAACTCGTAAAAAAACTCTCAATAGTGGCTCCCTCAACTCACAACACCAATCTTTACGCCACAGTTGCAGCAGCCAGCAATTGGTAGACCCCAGAATCACCAAAATTCAAGATTTCCAAACCCAACGAATCCTACTGCTCTCTCAAAACAAGGAGAAACGAACTATGTCTCATATTGCGATCGCATCTTCTCTAGCTCTGGCTGTTGGCGCTGCGGGTATCTTCTTCCCAACTGCTGGACTTTTACTTGGTTTATTTGTGTTTGGTGCGGGATTAGTAGCCAGAGGCGATGGCTAATGGAAACTTTAGCCTATCTGCATCTTGTTTTAGTTCATCAAGAATTTAATCAGCAACCTGAGTCGGAAAAGACATCAAAGCCAAACAATCTAGGTGCGAGTTGGGATAAAGACGCCTGGAATCAAATTTTCGATGAATCAGAACCAACCAAAAAGCAAGCTACTAACACTCTCACCATCTAAGTAGCTAATCCTTCACCACAAGAAGAATTGCAATAAACCATGACCGAACAATTACTCCTCAACCCCGTACCCGTATCAACTAAATTTCAAATCGCATCAAACTTAGCCAAGCTTCTGGAAGCACAAAACCGACCAGGGGAATGGAACTTTCCTGATGCGGTAACGCTGGAAATTCATGAAGATTTGCTGAGACGGATTGACCGAGGTGAAGGTGCTGAACTCATTAATCAGTTTGTTGCAGTAGGAGGTGAAGTTAACGATTGCGACTTTCACACGGAAGCTCAATCAATCTCTCAGCTTTATCAGATTCTCAGTGAGGTTTACAACTGATGAAACCCGAACTTGAAACACAGCCTAGTTCACTATCTTTCACAGGAATAGAACAATGAGCGAACCGGATGACATTGATGAGCTGCTTGATTGGGTAGTTGGGGTCTATTCAGAAGCCTCTCCTCAGCCCAAAAATACCAACTTACACAACCTTAAAGTTGCTCTGAATAACAACCAAATTCTGTTGGTGACAGACGGCAAAACTTCTACCAAGGTGACCAAGCATGAATCAAGAAAATTCAACTAAAAGATGTAAACGTGGATTAATCGAATCGGCTTTTCAACTAGCCAAAGGTATGACAGACACAGAACTCCAGGCATGGGCACAGAAGGTATCTACCACGATTTTTGAGCAGGATTTCTGCATCGAAGACCTCTGTGCAGAGGGAGAATTGAGCGAGCGCAAGTTAATGCAGAACTTTATTGCCAACTCTCATGTATTCGGGGCTGTGCCGCCTGATTCGATTTCCATTCCTACTCATATAGAGGGCATGACCATTACAACGAAGATTACCTTTCCAGATGTCAGGAGGTAGGCATGAACCAGATTGAAACCTATCAAGAACCCCCAGATGCCGATGACTGGACTCAGCGCCTCAAAGAAAGCCCCGGTGAACCTGACTACGACTACATCCGCCATCTTTATGAGTCCTGGCTGACTGAATTAGAAGGATTAGCTGTAACTGCGATCGCATCGGGTGATTGGTCTGATGTCCTCAACTATATCGCTTCATTCGAGAACGGCCCCAGCTTATGATTTCCCTCTTTCTTTCTCTCACCCTGGTGGCACAATCACAACCAGCGAAGCGAACAGAACCACACAAGCCCCCTAGAAGAGATGCCAGCACCGAAGTTCTTGGCCGGACACCAGTGCTAGCATTCCCCCCCAACTCAAACGATTGGAGTACTCACATCATGACAGAACCAACTAAAATATTTCAAATTACCCCTGAATCCAACCCTGATATCTGGGCCTTACTACAGCCGCCAGGACACCAATTCACTGAGAAAGAACAGAAAGTGATTGATGTGCTTGAACAAGCCCGCCCTGGACTGGGTGACATTGCCAAAGCAAACATCCTCAACCCTAATTCTGACTGGGCACAACAGATTGCACAGATGCCTGAAGAGGAGTTAGTTGCACGAACTGCGTTTGTTCCCAATAGCTTTAGCTACCGCCATATCGGGCACGCTTGAGGGCAGGCTGATGAACACTACCACAGTTCTAGACTCTACCCTGCATTACTGCATTGCAGACATCGCTCGATTTCTTGAAGAGAATGTGCCAGGAAAATACACCTTCATGGATGGCGGTACAACTTTAGAAATCGCCTCTGATGCGCTGATTCAGTGCCGATGGAGCAATCGGTGGGAATCTCTAACACAACGCTACGAAAAAGCTGGCTGCTATTTGTGTGAGGTTTGAACATGGTCTGGATATCAATCAACCCCAATGCGGTATCTGAAGCCGCCAAAACTATCGCTTGTGAAGTTCTTCTTGCCCACGAAGATAGGTTTGTGGAGGAGGAAGACGTTGAAAACATTTCCTCAACTGAACTCGCCCGTGCCTACAACATTATTGACCCAGAGGTAACAGGTTTAGCCTCAGCGAAGGAAGAACACTGGAAGCGCATGGAAGAGGTAGCTGAACAATTTAACGCGGCTTTGACGGGGAAGTATGGAAAACAACACTGAACTTCACCAAGCGTACCAGTCTGCTCTCTTAAGCGCTGGAGTGCCTGCAAATCTCGCTTCTGAGTGTGCCTCCGTTCTCGTCAAGGATGACCCTACTCAGCCAGATTTAGGGCGATCGCAACAAGACCAGCATCTCATCAATAGCTCAATGGAGTGGATGTTAGCTAATGGATTCTTTGATGAAAAACCTGGCTCATGAATTCATCATCGCGGCTCAGTCCCTACTCGGCAAAATAGCACGAAGCCCATACACACCCGAAAAATTCAGAAAAGCAGCAGAAACAGGGTTCTCTCAACTCAATAAACTCAGATTCAAGATTGGTTAAAAGGAGGTGATTTAAACATGAAGCTGGATGAAGACAAACAGGAAAATCTTATCCAGCTTCTTGCCCTGTTGGTAACGCTGATTATTGTTCTGACTTTCGCTACCAGTCTCACTCTAGCTAGAGTCGGGAAACTTGAACAACTCATTCAAACACAAACGGAGGAAACAAAATGAACATTGGAGCTATTGTCCAAAACGCAGTCAACCCCGGTAATCATGACCCTTCCAAAAGGCGCATTGCTGGCTCTTTAAGTGGCACTTTAAAGGCTTTTGATACCGCTTCCCAAATGCAAGGACTCTTTAAGTCCTATTTCAACATTGATTTGGCACAAATCCCTCTGATGTCTCCTGAAGAGTTAGGAGAGTTAGCCGATAAAGCAGCGGAAGCCAAGTACTTCAGTGACAACCGGGAGAAGATTGAAAAGCACATCAAGAACTTAATTGACGGCATCGTGGACTACAACGAATTTGTTGCCGCCTGTGTCAAGTCGGGTGTGGCTGGGATGAAAAAGATTGATAAATCAACTCTAGATGTATTTCTAGGGCTGAAAGATTACCAAATCAATACCCAAAAACTTGCCAAAGATTCCGATATTTGGCAGCAGAAAAAGAACCAGGAATTCACCAATTATATAGACCTGGCTGAATATGACCTCAACATCTCACTGCAAATCATGGCAGCACAGATGGAACGCAAAAAGCTGGAACTTGATGGCAAGCCTGCTGAGGCTGAGGCTGAGGAATTAAGGCGTTTTCAAGAGTCGGAACAGCGTCGTTACTGCAATGAATTAATTAGCTACGGCACGAGAAAAGCGATAAAACCTGCTACTCAACCCTATTGGCAACAGCAGCAACAACAAAGACAGCGGCAAAACCAAACAGGTCAAAGTCAAAACATTTTTGTTCTAGTTGGTAACTTTTTTAGAGGCAAATAAGTAGGGTAAGGGGCGATGTTATTACCATCATCAAATCATCAAAACGACGCCCCTGCTCACCTACAGCAGGGGTTTTTGGAATCTAGGAAACTTAGACTTTTGCGATCGCTCGTCTTATGGGCCGCCTATGGCTTCTGCTTCTGTGCTGGCGTTGGGCTTGCTAGTCTAACCCGCCTCATTCCCGCTGCCCGAATTCTGTACTGGGTTGCTGTGCTATCAGTCTCAGGATACTTGGTTCTGGACAAGCCTGAGAATGCTACCGAAGAGACTCTTTCCATGCGGAGAATCTGTGGGTTTGCTCTAGCTCTATCAGTTGTCTCGTTCTGGGATGTGGCGATCGCAATTATCATTATGCCCATCAACTTCGGTGTGCCCTTTATCGGAGAGTTCATCCTTCCTGCTTGGCTCGTCGTGAGCTGTGGGTTGCTGTTTTTAGCTGGAGCGATTCTAACCTTTTGGAGTGGTAAACAACGATGAGAAGCGAAAAATTCCAAAAACAAATTCGTAAGGCTTGGGATTCAAGAGGAATTACAGAAGCACGAACTGAAAGCGGTTGCTTCCCCTACCTTACAAATTACGAATTGCCTGAATTACGGAGAAAAGGAAAGGCAAGAAAAGATGAAAGAATTTCTGAAAACTAATGCTATTTCGTTGGCTAGCGGCTCACTCGCGGCCGGTATCATCTGCGCCGGGGTGAGTTTATCTGGGAACTTCGATAATCAGCTTCACTACTGCGACTCTACCACCAATCCTTGCACTAAAATCGTCGTTCCCGTGTGGTTGAGACAGCCTCCAGATGGAGCAAAGTTCATTCGGGTAGAACGGGGGGAAGGGGGAATTCGATTCCTGGCAAGCCTGGGGGGAGTGGGCGCGTTTGGATTTAGTTTCATTGCCTTTCTCGTCGCAGCGGATTCCCAACGGCTCATTGATGAACAGAAGGCTTTAGAACAAGCCCAGGAGCGAATGAGTCAGCAAGTTCTGGTTGAAGAGGAGGTTCAGAAGGTTGCAGCCGCTGCCGATGCCAGAATCGCTGATTTCAAACGCCGTTTCTTTGATGCTATCAACAGAGTTTGGCTGATGGACAACCCAGAGGCAGCTCGGTTCTTCAGTGGGCAGCAGCCCGAACCTAAGCAGATAAAACAGGTGGAGGAGGCAGAGAGTCCTGAGCAGATTGAGGAAACAGACGAGACAGATGAACCCGGAACCCAATCGTCTACTCAGCAGGCACCAGAATCGCCCAAGAAGCCTGAGACAGCCAAAGAAGAAGAATCTCAAGCCAAAACGGTGTTGAAGATTCTCCGAGTCAATATCGAAGCTCTAGCCAATGCTCGCTTGAAGCACATTAAAACCTATGAAGGAGCTGCTTTCAATCGGCATCTGTACAAGGGGCAGGGAGGCACTCAATGGATTTCTGCCTTAGATAGCAAAGCGGCTTCACTGCTTCAGGTTGAAATGGAGCTGGAATGTCCGCCAATCATTCAAACTGTCGCCGGTGGGGTGGCAGTGGATGTGCCAAGATGCGATCGCAAAACCTTTCATTACTCTGACTATGCCAAACAACTCTCAAAAAATCCTACCCTTCCCGTCGGCATCGACTTGGAGGGCAATTTAGTTGAGATTACCTTAGACCCGGTGCAGGGGACTAATGTACTCGTTGGGGGTACTACTCGCAGTGGAAAGTCTACTTGGCAAACGGCTGCTCTAGTTTCTCTCACTTCCCGGTTTAGTAAAACCGAAGTCGCTCTGCTGGTAGTGGATGGAAAGCGCACCGAGTTTACATGGTTGAACAGCTCATCGCATCTGCTCAAACCTATTGCCAGAGAACCCGATGAAACGCTCTCATTATTAGAGTTTGCCTACGAGGAAATGGTCAGCCGACAGAGTGTTTTTGGCGCTATAGGTGCGAGGAATCTGGTGGAATACAATGATTTATCTGCCAGAGGAAAAAAGCCAATTATCTGTCTATTCGCTGACGAGCTGGGGAATGTTCTCAACGCATTAGCCAAGAAGGATAAGGAATCGGCTGACGAATATCTGAATCAGATTTCCAGCCAGGGAATTGCAGCGGGAATCTTCCTCATTCCTGCTACTCAAAAGCCTGTGGCAGATGATATTCCCAGCAAAACTAAAAGCAACTGTTCTACACGAATTTGTTTCCGGGTTGAAGGCTATCGCGACTCAATGGTAGTTCTCAATACGACGGGGGGAGAAAATCTTTTAGGAGCTGGCGATTTACTGGCTATCTCACCTCAAATCGCAGGCACACAAAGACTGCAAGCACTACTCATTGAAACTCCCTCTCAAAAACCTAATTCACAAGCAACGTCACCTACTCCACAACCTGCTCAATCTGTACAACCAGAATCTGATGAAAATGAGAGAGAGGAACCTGTTTCTGCTGCTGTGCCGACTTTAGAAACTGAACCAGATGCACCAGAAATTGATAAGGTGGCTGAACGAAAAAAGCTCTTTGATAAAGCAGTAGAACGGGTAGCTGAGATTTGTAGAAGCAAGCCAAGAGATGTGCTTAAGGCTAGGGATTTGAATAACCGAATTAGTGAAATTAGACAGCTATTTCCCAAAGGAGCATCTTACTCTCAGATGGATGCAATCCGGGATTTTATCTTTCCTGAAATCATCCGCAAGTACCCTGACATAAAGCCGTTTGGTGAGGGAAGTGAATTGGGTATTTATTGTGATTTGGATTCCC
>CBKWLJ010000486.1:0-7056 GCA_966675205.1 uncultured bacterium | reverse complement strand
AGTTCTTCGTTGGTACTTTGCAGTTCTTCGTTGGTGGTTTCGAGTTCTTCGTTGGCACTTTGCAGTTCTTCGTAAGCTGTTTCTAGTTCCTCAGTGGAATGCATCAGTTCCTGTTGCAATTGGTTGTAGCGTGTTACATCCTGAAAAACAATTAACGCACCCAAAATTTCGGCATTGGTATCCATCAGAGGGATAACTTCTATATCCAGGTAGATGGGATTGCTCTCACTCGAACTCAAGAATTCTACATTCGGGATTTGTATCGAACGGCGTTCTGCATAAGCCAGCTCAATTCGCGATCGCAATTCAGTCGGCTGATAAGAAACTTGTAAGTCTTGCAACGGCTGGCCTAAATCTTGAGTGCTCATCCCAAACAATAATCTGGCTTGCCGATTCGCTAGAGAGAGGTTGCCGTTGAGTTCCACGACAAGTTGAGCGACAGGTAAATACTCGAAAGCCTCATCTCGCAACCGCATATTTCGGATCAAATGGTTCCCCACTTCTGTATTGCCAGCTTCCGCCATAATTAACAAGCGATCGCGCATTGTCACTTTCGAGAGTTTAGAAAAAATTCGATACTTCAAATTAAAGGGTGTAAATAAGTTGGCATGGGTTAGCAGCATTTCTGCCTTACCCACAAACAGAAAGCCCTGTTCCTTGAGAGCAAAGTGAAAGCGGGCAAGGACACGCGCTTGTGTCTCTGCATTGAAATACATTAAAGTATTGCGGCATATCAACAAATCTAGATGGCCGATGGGAGCATCTTGAATTAAGTTATTGCGACCAAAAATGACGCACCGTTTCAAGTCACTGCGGAAGGTATAAGCACTTTTTGATATATCAAAGTATTTTTCTAAAAAGACTTCGGGTACATCTCGCAATTCTCTAGTTGAATAGGTGGCGAGGCGGCCACGAGCGATGACTTCTTCGTCTAAATCGGTTGCATAAATTTTGACTCGCCTTCTATATTCTTCTTCCCCTAACGCTTCTGCAAATAGCATAGCGATGCTATATGCTTCTTCACCCGATGCACAGCCAGCACTCCAAATTCGGATCAGTTCGTTATCCGGCTTCGTTGCCAAAATTTTGGGGATCACGTCTTGCGCGATACAGTTCCAGGCAGATGTATCTCGAAAAAATTTGGTGACGTTGAGCAGGAGAGTATCAAATAAGATGTTGATTTCTAGAGGGTTAGCTTCTAAGTAGTCAAGATAGTTGCTAAATGCCTCTACCCCCAGGCGCTGCATTCGCTTTTTCGTCAAGCGCATTAAGCTCGGACGCTTATAACCCGTAAAGTCAATGCCACGAGTCCGTTTGAGATATTGCAGTAACGCTTCAAAAGTTGGATCTTCTTGAGTATTGCTCATGGCAAGGGGGCTTCGATTTGTTCGTAGTTCACTAAATTGATGGTTGCCTCACTAATTTTATCGAGCGGCAGTAGCCAATTGTCACAGCCTGTTGTGATCGCAGCCGTAGGTATTCCCCACACTTTACTGACTGCGGGGGAAAAGGGTAAAGGGCAAAGGTTAAAGGGAAAAGGGTAAAGGTTGAAGGGCAAAGGTTAAAGGGAAAAGGGTAAAGGTTAAAGGGATTGCTTCGCTCTAGGGGGGCATGGTTATGGGAAAAGGGCTGCGGAATGGTCTGTATTTTCTCCTTGCCTTATTAATGTTTGAACCGGGATGCGAGACCTCTTTCAAACATGGACGCTTTAAGAGGCGAGCCTTGTAACCCGCTCTTTGAATTTATAATTACGAATTACGTAGCTTGCTTCTCGCTCGAGTAGCGAGTATTCACGCATTACGAATTATTTGGTCAAGGCATCTATTCCATGAGCCGAAGCGGCCAGCGCTACAACATCAAAGGCTGCGCGTAGAATTCTTTCATTTCCTTGCTTAGAGTCTTGATTAATAATTTTGCTATCATCTTTGGGTTGATGAAGCATTACTCTTTCATTTTTCCTACTTTTTTGACCTTATTTAGAAGAAAATCTTTTAATTTTACCATTTATTTAGCTTATTTTTATCATTAATTAGCAATCATAAATTAATATTCATTATAGCTTCATTTGTTTTATATTAAATTAAATAACATAATTTTTGATTTCAACCTACAGATAGAAGAACTTCATTACCATAAAAGCGGGATACCCCCGGATACATTTAATTTAAACATCCAGTTAAATGTATTGATTGATACCTCAATCTATCTTCCCTTTACCTAGAAGAACAGCATTCTTCTAGGGCAAAAGCCTCATCGCCAAATTGTTGCGTCAATCGCATTAACTTCTACACTCTCCCCCTCAAAAAAACGAGGCATAGCACGACATGACTCAAGATATTTTTGAGCATCACATTACTCTTTCCCAAAAACGTTTAGAAACGTTGTGGCAACAAGCAGGCAAACTCCCAAAAAAATCTTTAGAGTTGTGGCGACAAGCACCAGAATTTCATCAAGAGCAGCAAGAACTCCTCCAGGAGAGTTTGGAAGAGCTCTCAAACGTGCTAGAAGAACTGCAAGTTGCTACAGAACAATTGCACCAAACCAATGAAGAGTTAACGGTTAGCCGCATTGCTCTAGAATCCGAGTGCCAGCGTTATCAGGAACTCTTTGAGTTTGCTCCTTATGGCTATCTTATCACCACAAAAGAAGGGGTTATTCGCGAAGCTAACCAGAAGGCAGCCCAGTTACTCAACCTTTCTCCCAAGCGACTCATCGGTAAAACGTTAGGCTTGTTTGTTGCTAGCGAAAACGGTCAAGATTTTTACTCAAAACTAAGCCAACTCCAACAGGGAGAAGCTATCAACAATTGGCAAGTCCAGATTCAGCCTCGGCACGGTATAGCTGTGAAAGCACTTTGTGCAGCATCCCCCATCAAGGATACACAAAATCAGGTCGTTAATTTGCAGTGGTGTATTCAAGATTTGACCTTTTTATTAGCAGCAATAGAGGAGAAGAAAGGGGGAGATAAACGGACGCGAGGACTTAGGGACTTAGGGACACGGGGACGCGGGGACGCGGAGACGGGGAGACGCGGGGACACGGAGACGCGGAGACGCGGGGACGCGGGGAATAGAGAAGCAATTTTCTCTGAGTTTTCTAAGCACCCAAGCACTCAGTCCCCTAGTCAGCCAATCTCTTTATCCATTGAACAATTAGCGCCTGTCCTCAATCAGATTCTTTCTAGTTCGACTGAATGGTTTTTTGTTTTAGAGTCAACCGGGAAATGCATTTATATTAACCCAGCGGCAGCAAATGCTCTGGGTGTTTCTCAAAGGGATTTTATTGGGAAAATTTGGCCGCATTTTGCGCTTTCTACAGAAATAAGGGAACAGATTGATGCTCACCGGAAAACGGTGTTGAATACCCAACAATCCCTAACGGGTGAAGTTAGTTTTGCCACTCTCAGCGGCGTCCGAGACTATCAGTATACGATTACTCCTGTGTGCCTCATTCCAAATTGGGAACAGAATAACGGTAATAGGGAAACGGTGAGTCGTTCCAGCTTTTTCTCGAACTCCAACCTGAGAACCGATAGGCAGGGACATTTAGATGCCGTTGTGATTACTGCTACAGATATCACTGAGCAAAAGCAAGCCGCCCAAATGAGTGTTGCTCTCGCCAAGGCAGCAGAATTAAACGCCCTTAAATCTCATCTGGCTTCCTTTATTTCTCATGAACTGGGCGACCCCTTAAATGCCATTTCCTGTAGTACAAAATTAGTTGAAACTTACTTCCAGCAATGGCCTGAGGAAAAAATCCGAGATTACCTCCAGCAAATTCAAGGGAATGTCAAACAAATTCATCAGCTTTTAGATGACATGCTCTTCATTGGGAAGATCGAAGCTGGACAACAAAAATTGAGACCGGCTTTAATGGATATAACGGAGTTCTGTCGCCAATTGATTCAACATTTTGTACAAGGTGCAGGGCGCAAACATCAACTTAGCTTTATTAGTCAGGGTTCACGTTCGGGTGTCTGGGACGAAAAGGTGCTACGACGTATCCTGATGAATTTATTGGACAATGCCATTGCGTATTCGCCAGAAGGCAGTGAGGTGAAATTAATTGTTGTCTGCCACGAGGAACAAGTTAGGTTTTCTGTCCAAGATTCAGGGATTGGCATTCTTCCGGAAGAGCGAGAATTAATTTTTCAGACATTCCAACGGGGAAGTAATGCCGGTGCCATTCCAGGTCATGGATTGGGATTAGCGATCGCTAAACACTGTGTAGAATTACAACATGGCGAAATCTCCCTAGATAGTGAAGTTGGTGTTGGCACAACTATGACTGTCACCTTACCCTTGAATCTCCGAATCAAATCGCTTCGCTCCAATTCGGAATTGGGTTAGCGTTTGCGTAGCAGACTGCTACGCTAAGGTACCCCCTTCAGCATCACGGGCGAAGTTCATTCCGAATTGCGAATTGTTTGATTAAGAGGGTACTCCTTAACAGGGAAACAGGCAATCCCCACAATTAAAATTAGGAGAGTTGAATCAGGACGCATTGAAAATTCGTAATTTGTAATTCGTAATTCGTAATTGTCAGACGCTACGGCTCGTTACGCTCTCTTTACGGGGGATGAGAGACCCGTTGGGTGACGTGTACGACGTGCGTTATCGGGGATTCTCACCCGTCTTTAATTACGAATTACGTAGCTTGCTTCTGGTTCGAGAGCAAGTATTCACGCATTACGAATTATTGTTGAAACTTCAAGAGCTACCGCCTTGTTTCAAGCATTTCTTATCTTCCATTAATCAATTAAGGGGATTTAAACTCCATAAAAATTCAAATTCAAGCGGTTTTATTGAATCAGTCCTTAGGACGATGACTAATGAGGAATTTACACAAAGCCTAGAGATTATATATCCCAAACCCATGCAACCTTAAGAATGATTACCGATATGGCTAGCCAACCTTTTAACCAAAAGTTCACATTTTTAGCCCAACGGTTAGAACAAATATGGCGACAGACAGACGAACTTCCTCAAGCGCTGGGAAATCTGTGGCAACAAACTGATGAATTTCCCGAAAAAACGCAAGAACTATTAATAAAAAACCTGCAAGAATTGTCAATTGATTTATCTCAAATTAAGAAAATATCTGAGGAACTGCGCCAACAAAATGAAGCATTAGCTGAAAGCTACTTAGAAATTCAATCCGAACTCCAAAACTATGTAGAACTCTTTGAATTTGCCCCAGATGGCTACTTAGTGACTGACAAACACTCCAATATCCTCAAAGCAAACCGTGCAGCCGCCCAATTGCTCAATATTTCTCAAGAGTATTTGGTGCATAAACCTTTGGTTACGTTTGTTGCTCCTCAAGAACGCCGGAAGTTTCGCACAAAGCTCAATCAACTCCAAACGGGAACGTCACTCAAACATTGGCAAGTTCAGATGCAACCTCGCCATAGTTCTGCTTTACCTGTATTATTCACTGTAGTCCCCATCCAAAACTCACAAGGCGAGGTTAAAGGCTTTCGCTGGCGGTTGATGGATTGGGACGAGAAACCAAGTGAACTGGCATCTTCTGTATCAAACCCGCTACTCCCAGATGTAGCTCCTACTGTCCTCAGCCAAGTACAAGAAGATAGTACTTTAAAGACCCAATCTATTTATACCTTTGCCAATGAAACACGCAACCCGTTGAATGCGATTTTAGTTTGTGCCCAGTTAATAAAATCTCAGGCAAAATCCTCAACGGATAACAATCAAAACCATCACCTTGGACTCATTCAAGAAAATGCTAAACGCATCAATCAGCTATTGAATGATATGCTTTTGATTGAAAAACTAAACACTGGGCAAGTCCCGCTCAATCCCATCTTAATCGATTTAAATCGATTCTGTGGACAACTCATTGCAGAGTTACAGCAGAGTGTGAGTAAAGAACACAAACTGTCCTTTCTTCATCCAGAACAACCTTACCCTGCCCGCGTAGATGAACAGGTGTTGCAGTATCTTCTTAGCCATTTACTGCTTATCTTAATTAAATATTCCCCAAAACAGAGCGAACTTCAACTAAAGATAGTTCATTCTCCCCAAAAAGTGAACTTTGTTATTCAAATTTTAGGACGTGGTATTTCTCAAAAAGACCAAGATCTACTCTCCAATTGGCTGGAAAGAGGAAATAATATCGCTTCCATACAACGGAGTGACTTGAGTCTATCCATTGTGCATCACTGTGTCGCCTTATACCAAGGCAAAGTGACTGTAGAGAGTAAAGTTGAGACAAAAACAACGATTACTGTCACTTTACCCTGGCTTACAGAAGCCAAGCGGAAGCGATTAAATTATAAATTATGAACGCTAAATTATGAATTAAGAATTCAGGAACTTAGAGAGAAGCTTGACAGCCCCTAAAATGTAGATCTCTAAAATTTTTGATGGAAGGCTTTAAACCCCTATAAATTACCAATCATTCATAATTCATAATTTATAATTCATAATTTTGGGTGAAATCACTACTCACTAGTCGCTGTCAAGTATTCTGGAATTGTTTCTGGAATTACCCAGTAGTAAAGAGTGGATTCCTCTTGTGTCTGTATCTTTTGCACCTGCTCTGGCTTCCAGTCTCCCATATCAAAATCATGAGATACGATGCGAGTACCAGGCTTGAGTTGACGAAATAGCTCTTTGCGGAGTCTGAGGTTGAGATGAGGCAGTAAGTAAACAAATACAACCGTTGCCTCGGCAAAGTCACAGCAGAATAAGTCTTGTTGCAGAAATTTCACACAATCAGCCACCCCTGCTTGCTGAGCATTTAAGGTCGCTTCTTTGATACGATCGCGATCGATATCAATTCCTACACCACGAGTCCCTTTTTGCTGAGCGGCGGCAATTAAAATGCGCCCATCACCGCTACCCAAGTCATAAAGAATATCATCAGCGCTCACCTGCGCTAACTCTAGTATGGCATCGACAAGCTCATCGGGGGTGGGAATATAGCCAATATCAGGTTTACGTTGGTTCATTATGTAATAGGGAACGGGGAACGGGGAAGAGGGAAGGGGGAAGGGGGAAGAAGGAATAGAGGTTATTTTTCTAGCTTTTTAAT
>CBKWLJ010000485.1:0-7137 GCA_966675205.1 uncultured bacterium | reverse complement strand
ACTCCTGACCCCTATTTCCAAATTAGGCTCATGGTCAATGAAATAACCGAATAGCATCTGGCAATCTTCGCGATACTTCCGTGTATGCAAAATATGGCAATGCCAAACTTGATCAATTTCTTGAGTAGGGACAAGTGGCGTGTGAGGATACAGATAGATTAGAAGCAAAAATATTTTGTAGCGGTTAATTGCACGCATCGTTTGTTGGTGTGTCCACCCGGATTGCATGAGCTGATGAGCGATTGGCTCGAAGTTCAGCTCTTTTAGCTTTTGCAAAAAGGTTTGGGTTTGTTTTGCTTCAATGGGCTTTTCCGAAAACATAAGTTGAATTCCTTAGCAAATCAGGCATTATCAGCTTTGGAGCCTTTTGTCTTGGAGCCTTCTTGCACCAGCTCAATCCAATCTGCAACGCTGCCTACTCCATTCTTAGATTGCCCCAAATGCAGAGGCTAGAAGGCTCATCTAGTGACTCACCCGTTGGCTCAGTTCCTGACGAGAGTCAATCAATCAGTGAGCATCAAGGTGAGCCAAAAACTTGCAACAAATATGGTAAAGGTAATAAGCTATCCTGCATTCCAGTGGTCTGCACAAGTTGCTAAAAACTTTGACTCCACTGAGTTTCGTCATTGTAGGAATTGCTATGGCTAGTCTCAGAGCATCCCAACCGGGGCTAGAAAGAGTGGATAAAGCCAGACAACAGAGAGGCTGGACAAAAACAGTCTCATCGGTTTGGTGGGAAACTGCTCTAACCTCTCAGGCAACTTTGAAGCGGTTTTGGCGCAGGCTGCCTATCGAGCAAGAAAGTTTTGTCAATATTTGTCAGGCGGTAGGAATCAGCAATTGGCAACAAATTGTCGATCGCGTTAGCGAAACGGCACCCTCCGGTTCAACACTGCTGCATTTGCGTCACCCTGATAGACAGCAGCAAAGCACAGATGGCACCCTACTCGAAGCAGCCAACACGGCCCAAATGCCTTGCCAAGAAGATTGGGGAGAAGCGCCGGATATCTCTGTGTTTTATGGCCGCACGACTGAACTGAAGCAGCTAGAGCAATGGATTGTCGATCAGCGATGTCGCTTGGTAACGCTGTTAGGAATGGGGGGAATTGGCAAAACAGCATTATCTGTGATGCTAGCTGAGCAGCTTCAGGGTAAGTTTGAGTATTTTATTTGGCGATCGCTACGTTATGCCCCATCCGTCGAAGACTTGTTAGCGCAGTTAATTCGATTCTTCTCCCAAGGGCAAGTTACGGATATCCCTGAAGACTTGGGACGTGCTGTCTCCCAGCTTATTGAGTATATGCGATCGCACCGATGTTTAGTCATTTTAGATGAAGTCGAAACCATTCTCTGCCCCGGACAGGCAGTAGGGTTTTATCGAGAAGGATATGAGGGTTATGGTGAGCTATTTAAACGGATAGGGATGGGCAAAGAAGGACATAACAGTTGCTTTGTATTAACCAGTCGGGAGCAAGTCAATGAGATTGCCTTAATGCAGCAAGCAACTTCCCTAGTTAAATCCTTGCAACTTTCCGATCTTGATGATGACTCGGCGTTGAAACTTTTTAGAGCTAAAGGGTTGTCTGATGAACATCATTGGCACAGGCTCTTACAAATTTATCGAGGCAACCCTTTAGTTCTCAATATTATATCGGGCTACATCAACAATTATTTTTCTAGCAAACCCTCGGATTTCCTTAAACTTGAAACTATATTTATTGGAGATATTCATTTAGTTTTAGATAGTTCATGGCAGCGATTATCCAAGCTGCAACGAGAAGTGATGTTTCAGCTAGCTAAAGATTCCCATTCTCTACTGACTCTGACTCAATTCAATCCATCCGTTTCTACTTCAGAAATTATGGAAACGCTCCAAGCCTTAGAACGGCGATCGCTAATCGAAAGACAAATAGAAAATCAAGAAACCATTTACACATTACAGCCCATTGTCAGGAAATATGTAACCAGAAAGTTAAATTAAACCGCATATAAAAATTAGAGCTATTATGTCCTACAAATTATCTTGTCCTAATATCCCCAGCCACAGTGATATGGTCGGTTTGCTATGACTTACTGCATTAATCCTAACTGCCAATATTTCAATACTCCTGTTCATCAAAATAAGTGTAATAATTGCAGTTCAGACGCTTTAGTTCAAGGGCGTTATCGTGTCATTCAACCTCTAAGTAACGGTAGCTTTGGTCAACTGTTTGAAGTCGAGGATATCAATCCTGCTGCTCATGGAGGAAACACGAGAAAAGTTCTCAAAGTTCTTCTACGTTCTGACTATCCTCCCATTGTTAGCCTCTTTAAACGAGAAGCAAAGGTATTGAGTGAACTCAAGCATCCAGGGATTCCCAAGGTAGAGCCGGATGGATATTTCAGATGGCATCCTAACAGTTTAAATCCATCGCACTACTTGGTGATGGAAAAAATTGAAGGTATTAATTTATACGAATGGTTAAGGAGTCGGAATAATCAACCGATTACTGAAGAACAAGCAATTGCTTGGCTAAAACAGCTAGTAGAAATATTGCAGCTAGTCCATAAATGCAACTATTTCCACCGGGATATTAAGCCTTCTAACATTATGCTTAAACCCGATGGGCAACTCGTATTAATTGATTTTGGTGCAGTACGGGAAGTTACAGAAACCTATTTACGACGTTTAGAGGGCAGTAGTGGCACAGCCATTATTTCACCCGGTTATACTCCCCCAGAACAGGCTGATGGTAGAGCAGTTTCCTCATCTGACTTCTACGCATTGGGAAGAACCTTTGTTCATTTGCTAACAGGCATACATCCCCATGACATTGCTCAAAATCCTCATACGGGTGAGCTGTATTGGAGAGAGAATGCCTTACCAATCAGGCAAGAGTTAGTTGATTTAATTAATGGTTTAATGGCTCCTTTGGCGGCTAATCGACCTAGAAATGCACAAGAAATTTTGCAACGTCTACAAGAAATAGAAAATAATAGAATTAATAGTAAAAAATATTTAAATCACTTTTTAATAAAAGTTTTTAATTTAGTTAATAGAGGTGGAAGAAATAGAGTTAAAATTGGATTGGGGTTTAGTCTGATTTTATTATTTTTGGGTGTAGGGGCAGGATTGGCTTTCTACGATTGGGAAAAGACCAAAGCTTGTGATTCAAAACCAGGAGATTTTTTGAGTTGCGGTGAAGAAACTTTAGTTCCTGGTTCTATCGGAAATGAAAAAGAAGAGGGAATTAAAGAGTTTACATTAAGGAACTATGATAAAGCTGCTACTTTACTGACTAAAGCACGAGAAAAAAATCCTAAAGACCCTGAAACGTTAATTTACCTCAATAATGCTCGGCTTGGTAATAAGAAAGCTTACACCATTGCTGTTGTTGCTCCCATTAGTAAAAGTCCAGATATCGCTCTAGAAATATTGAGAGGGGCAGCGCAAGCCCAAGAGGAAATCAATCAGGGAAAAAAGATAAGAGGAATGAGCTTGAGAGTGATGATAGCCGATGATAAAAATGATGGGACTCAAGCAAAAAAAATCGCCCATCAACTGGTTTCAAAAGAAGATATTTTAGCAGTGATTGGTCACTATGCGAGTGAAGTAACGCTAGAAGTAGTCCCTGTCTATCAGAAACACGAGCTAGTCGTCATTTCTCCTGGCAGTACTTCGGAAGAACTTTCCCAATGGGGAAAGATACCCCATCATTTTTTCTTTCGCACTGTACCGACAACAAAAGTCGCTGCTGATTATTTAGTTAGGCACCTAAACAACAAATTTTCTCAAAAAACAGCGGCAGTATTTAATGTTCCTCAGAGTAGCTTTAGCCGCTCCCTTAGTACTGAATTTCGTACTAGTTTTCTGAACAGTAGCCGTGAAGTATTAGACAATGAATTTGATTTATCTAGCTCTGGCTTCAATGCAGAAGCTGCCATCAAGCAAGCACAAAAGCAAGGTGCTACAGTGCTAGCTGTATTTCCAGATGGGGGAACGTCTACTAATGGTATTCCCAATACTTTAAGGTTAATTCGAGCCAATCGGGGTAGTAATTGGATTGTGGGGAGCAATACTCTTTATAGTCGTGATACGTTAGAACTGTTAGGGGAAGATGCCTTAAATCGTTTTGTTGTCGTTACGACTTGGCATTATTTAGACAGTCATCAAAATCCAGAATTTCCCCAAGCAGCTAGACGTTTATGGAAAGGGGATGTTAGTTGGCGTTCAGCGATGGCTTATGATGCTACTCGTGTGTTGATTACGGCTTTAGAAAAACAATCCTCACCGAGTCGTGAACGCTTACGCAAAGTCTTGGCAGACAAACACTTCCAAGCACAGGGAGCGACAGGAATGATTAGTTTTGATGGTGGCGATCGCAAAGAGTCGTTTTCTACTTTGGTTAAAGTGGTACGCTCTGAGTGTTCGTCTGTGGGTTATGCTTTTGTACCCGTTGACTATCAAAATTTAGCTGAGGGTTTGTGCCAGTAATCCCATCACTTGAGATTGACTTGGCTTTTCCCAACCAGCTTGTTATTGACAAAAATAGCAGTCATCGAAAAGTAAGGTTTTATACTTATTCAGTCTTAGCATTGTAATTGTCCTAGCAATGATAAAGCGCTATTTCTCCTAATTCCCAATTCATAATTCATAATTCATAATTTATGAAACCCAAACACACGAGCTACAACCGAGTTTGGGAACTGCTGAGTTTGTTGATTGTAGCCTTGAACCGCCTTGTTATAACGCATTCGTTCTACAGCAATCCGATTTTCCGTGCCGGCTATTTCATATTGAAGATTGATGAAAAGTTGACTCGATTGTAACTGAGGGTTAGCTGCTGCATAGTCCCTAAAACGGGCGATCGCATAATTTACATTAGCAATAGCCGCCGTTTTTTCCTCCGGAGTATCTGAGTGTAAATAAGCTTCACGAGATTTCACCAGTAAAGCAATCAGCTCTTGTTCATGTTGGGCATAAGCTTGCGTTACGCTCACCAGGTTAGGGATAAGATCAGCACGTCGCTGAAGTTGGTTTTCCACTTGTGTCCACGCTGCTTCCACTTGTGTAACAGTACTGGAAACAGAGTTATAAGTCCAAATGCCCCAAATACCAGTTAGAGCCACAATGCCTGCACCAATCGTAAGCAGCTTTTGGCGCATTTTGTGCGATCGCTGTTGTTGCTTTTGCCGTTGCTGCTGCTGCGTCTGAATATCTTGGATAGCTTGCTCGATAAACGCAGCAGGAATTTGAACTTCTAACCCCGCCTCCACCAGTTCAGATTGAGAGTAGCTTTGGGTTGAGTGAGCGTAGTACCGAGAAGCTAGGGTAAGAACTTCTGGGGCAACGTCTTCGGGGATTCTAACTTCTGGATTGTTCATGACTCAAGGGAATTAATAGACTTCTTGCTCCAAGTCGGGGTAAGGGGAAAGGAATTATATTTGACTTGATCGTCATCATTTTTGAACGCTTTTTTACTGTTGCAAGAGACTTCCCTGAGCCTATGGCTTACAACCAAGGATGAAAGTAGTCTTTCAAGACAGCCGCCCATATGCGATCACCCACAACGAAAAAATGAAAATTCTTATTCCTTCTGCCATCTGCCGTCTACCTTTTGCCTTATTTTCAAGCTAGCCGCCCATATGCGATCGCTCACAACGAAAAAATGAAAAATTCCCTCTCCTAAATTCTGACTCCTAAATTCTGACTCCTGAATTCTGACTCCTAAATTCTGACTCTCCAAACTCCTATTTTCAAACTAAGTCTAATTACCAACCCCCACCGGCACCGCCACCACCACTGCTACCCCCCCCAAAGCTACCGCCACTACTACTACAACCGCCACCGCTACTAAATCCACCACTACTAAAGCTGCTAAAGCTGCTGCTACTACTGCTAGAGCTTGAAGGGGGAGGAGGGGGAGGAGGGGGAGGTAGGCGAGGAATAATTTCCTCCTGCTGTTTGTGATAGTCACAACAGTGGCACTTGTCGATAATCAAACGTTTTCCAGTGCTGTACTGAGTCGGATGTTTGAGAATCTTCTTGGTGCGTGTCGCTGTCAATTCCTGACAGGTAGGGCATTTGCTAAATCGATCTGAGTTCGATACAAGGGCGACAGTATGGAATCCAAGCCCAGTTAGCTTTTGGCTACAATTAGGACATTTCCAGCCTTCAAAATTAACACTGCCTAGTTTTCGAGCTACTTTCTCCGCATCGCTCAAATAGGACTCAATTTTGGCACCCTCTAGTTTTTCCATCTGCGTGTTGCAATTAGCGCAGAGGAAAAGATGATTTGTACTGCTAAGGCGTGAGTACCCTTCTGGTACAAGAGAAACGTGACGACTTTTTTTATAAGCTACCGCCCCGATTCCGAGTAGCAGTACCATCCCGCCCCCAACTATTGGCACCCAAGGAAGATTGATATTCGGAGTGAGTTCCTCCTCTAGAGTCAAAGGTTGAGTAGCTAATTGTGTCTGAGGTGTGTTTACATTAATTGTTGTTGGCGTTGATTCTTGACTGACAGAGGAAGTTTGAGGCTTTTCTATAGCGACAACGAGGGCTTTTGTACCCGCTAGAGTGCCAGCATTAAAATCTCCTTGCTTGAATCGGGGTGTAATCTGAGTATCGATAATGTTGCCTACTTTGGCATCGGGCAAAATTGATTCCATGCCATAACCGGTTTCGATTTCAACGCGGCGATCGCCTTTGGAAATCAAAAACAATACTCCATTATCCTGATACTTCTTACCAATCCCCCAATGATTGAACAGTGCCGTTGTAAATTCTTTAGGAGAAGCGGATGGCGCAGTTTCGGGTACAGTCACTACAGCGATTTCCGCACCATTTTCACGCTCTAATTGAGAAATTATGGAATTGAGTTGAGCTTCTGTCGATTCATCCAGCATCTGAGCCATATCCGTTACCCAAGTTCCATTCATTTGTTGGGGATTGGGTACATCTTTCACTTCTACGGCTAATCCTGCGAAGGGAAGTAGAACAAATGCCAGAGTAATCGGCGCAGTTTGGAGTAGGCGTTTGAGTTGAGTTTTTACAGGCTTCATCGTGTTTTTCCTGATGAGTGTCCATATCTCTACCCTCCTTGATGAGCAGAGGTTTTAGTAGATCAGCACTTGATCAGTAGAAGGTGAATGAGA
>CBKWLJ010000484.1:0-7147 GCA_966675205.1 uncultured bacterium | reverse complement strand
TGAGGGCGCTAACGCTTATACAGGAAGCCTTCTAGGGCGCTTGTCGCCCCCTGAAGCCTGATCCACTGGGTCATAATCGGTATGTGCCAGCAGGTGCGAACCTGGATTTTTGCCGTTAAATGAAGAATATGCGATCGCCTGCCACCCCCGCATCACCTCTTGCCACTTCACCTGAAGCTTACCCAAATCATGAGTCAAAACCGCAAAAAAGACCAGATATTCAAATAAAGCCTCTGCCTCATTCTCCGATGCATCGGGAAAAATTTTAGCTTGAATAAACCGACCCCCCGCTGCCAAAAGTTCATCCCGCACACTGCTAATTTGAGCCTCCACTAATTCCCCATTTTGCTTCAATGTCGTAGGAAACGCCTCGCGCCAGCACTTCCACATCAAAACCAAATGTCCCACATAAGTATCCATGCGGTAACTGTACTCGCTCTCTATTTTTCGCTTTGGCTTATCGGGTGAAGAAAAGCGATTGCTAAAGACATCCGGGCCAATCAACAAACCAATTTGGTCATCGTAATAGACATAGCGAGGATTGACTAAAATCCTGACACTGCTAACCAGAGATTCGCGAGAAGTAATGGAAATACAAACAGGCTGGCTATAAGTTTCTGTCGCTCTCCCTTTCGGGTGTTCAATCCGTTTAAACATCCAGTCAATTTCATACCCTAAATTCTTCACCTCTTGCCAAACTTTACACAAGGTAGAAATCGGTACAGAAAACGCCATTAATTGCTTGGGATCGATTGGCTCCTCATCCAGAAAGATAGGTTCTTCCCAGACAAATACACTCCGGGCATCCACAAACCGAATTAACTCATTAGCTGTCGATTCGTCTCCCCGGAAAAAAGCTGCGTTAAACTGCTGCTCAAAATTCATCTGATTATTTGCCCTACGTTCTTGTTGCAGCAACGTTTCTGGGGTGTGAACCTTGTTAATCCATTGTTCTTCTAACCGAAAACCTACATTTTCATTAACTTCCTCTGATGCCGTATGCTCTTGTAAAACACCCCAAGTTAATTCACAAATTTCATTTGTATAGGGCAAGAAATTTTGCTTCTTTTGCGTTGGTTCTTCCGCTTCCTGCTCCAAATCAGCTTCAGCTAATTGGGCATTAACCGAATTAACCTGAAACGAACGATAAACGTAAACTTCACCCTGTTCGCCCCGAAATCTAGCACAGCGTCCCGCCCGTTGCAGCAGAGAATTCATCGGGCATAAATGGGTATGCATCACTTCACAGGTAATATTCAGTCCCGCTTCAATCACCTGAGTAGAAATCAGAACGTGACAGGTATTATCCTCATGCTGCTGCCAGTTTTGAGCAAATGTTTCTTTCAGATATGCTTCTTTTTTAGCTCTATCTTCAGGTAGAAATCGCGAATGAAGCAGGGTAATTTTTAACTCTCCATCCTGATTCAGTTCGTCTAAATCTCTGAACAATCCCTGAGATTGAGAGACGGTATTGCAGATAATAATCACTCGCTGACGTTGATGGTTTTTGATATCATTGAGAATACTTTCAGCAGTTAGAGGTTCAGATATCGCTCGAAACGTCCGACAGCGGTTTCCTTCAATGTCTTGTAAATCGACATCTTCAACTCAAACAATTTCCATAATGCAAGTTAATTGTTGATTATTCATTGCTATGAACCATGAACCATGAACTATGAACCATCAATTAATTGTTTAATCTGGGCGGCAAGTTCATCAGTTAACGTCGCAGTCATCAATAAAAAGGGTGAAATGCCCTTGACTTGTTCCAAAACTTTGAGGACGGTAGCAAAGGAACGGTCTGGGTCAAGTAAGTGCAGTTCGTCAAAGACAAGATAAGAAGCAAAAATCGCCCCAGCGTTAACATTGGCAGAACCCCGTCCTACCGAGTAGGGGATATTGAGAAAGCTGCTTAACATCTGGTCGATGGTGCAGAATACGATATCACCCTCAAATCGGGGGTCTTCTGGGTTCTCTCCGGTTTGCAGCGTCACCACTAGAGGGCGGGAGAGAGGAGTGAAGGTTTCCCAGGTTCTCGCTAAGGTTTCTGCCCGTTGGCGTAAGCTGTTAGCCAGGGTTCGCAAGGGGACGACGTAAATCAGTTTGTTGGGGAAGTCGCACCGTAGGGTTTTGGCAAAGAGGAAAGGCGTGATCGCAGTTTCAGTTTTGCCTGACCCTGTGGGGGCGCGGAGGAGGACATCTTGGCGGTTGAGGAGGCGTGCGATCGCTTGTTGTTGGAATTGGCGTGGGGGGAAGCCGGTTAGGCTTTGAAAGTATTGGTCAATGGTCATAGATACAATGAAAAAGTTACCTGTCCGACTGTGCAAGGAGGGGTTATGACACTAACTCAACGTCGCGCTGACCGAGTCGTTTTACATAACATTAGTTGGCAACAATTTGAAAATTTACTAGAAGATTTAGGCGAAAGTCGTGCTGCTAGAGTTGCATATGATGATGGAACCTTAGAAATTATGACCCCTTTACCCGAACACGAGTATTACAAAGAAGCGCTTGGGGATGCCATAAAAGATATTGCAGAAGTTTTAGACCAAGACTACGAAAGTTTAGGCTCAACAACTTGGAAGCGGGAAATCAAGAAAGCTGGGGTAGAACCGGATAACTGTTTTTATTTCCAAAATGAGCCAAAAATTAGGGGCAAGTTAGAATACGATCTTAATCAAGACCCACCTCCAGACTTAGCCTTAGAAATTGATGTAACAAGCAAGTCTCTAAGTCGCTTTTCCATCTACGCTCGTTTAGGTGTACCGGAGATTTGGTGCTATGACTCTGGTGAACTGAAGATTTACCAGCTACAGAATGAGGGATACATAGAAGTAGAAACGAGCCAGGTATTTCCTACACTTCCCATTCAAGAACTGCCTGCACTCATCGAACAATACCGTCCTCAAGGGAGGCGAGCTATGCGTCGTGCTGTGAGAGAGTGGGCGAGGGAATAGGGGGACAAGGGAGATTTTTGGTAATGTCTATGTCCTCAAGATTTAAAATTAAGCCGCTAATTTCTCATCGAGTTGCAATTCACACTGTCGGAAAATATAGTTAACAGCGGCAAAAAGTTTATCTAGCTCCTGAATGCTGTAAAGGGTAATATTTCTGGTAAAGATATCGGCTTCCAGCTTGCCAAATTGCCAGCGATCGCCGTTAGAAACAATCCCGAATACGGTCATTTGTGGGTCTTCATTCAGTCGTTGGGCAGCAATCATTTCGGCTAGGCACTGTCCCCACCCCTCTTCAAACTTATCTTGCTTGGCTTCGACTAAAAGTAAATACGGCTTATCAAAGACAACCTTTCCCAACGGAGAGCGTTTCGCCAAGATATATTCGGGAAATCCTGAAAGATTCTCATCATAGGTAAGTGACTCATGACTCCACAACAGGAATTTACTGCGATAGCACTTCCAGACTTCTTTTAAGACGGGATAAATTAAATTTTCACAAATAGCAAATTCTGAGTTATCAACGACTCCTTCCCGCATGACGGTTTGTAAATCTTCTCGGAAGTAGTCGGGAATGTTAAATTCTAGTTCAACGATGAAATCTGCTTCGGTGTATTTAGTCTGAAATTCTTTGACAACGGCACCGATACTCTTGTAACTACTGAAAGCCATATTGACCTCAAGATTAAGCGTTCAACACTTGTTCGACGGTTAGGGTGAGTTCTGGGAAGGTTCGGAAGATAATTCGGTCAGTGCCTCGATAGACAAGGCGATCGCTTTATCTCTAGTTCTCAGCCATTCTATTCAAATCAGCGACACAGGCAGCACGCTGACCTGGTGTGTTGGCTGATGTCTCAACAATGAGCTTGACCGTCCATGTCCCATTGCTGAAGATGCCTTCTATTTCATCGCCTTTCAATCGAAACAACACGGGGGAAGACAAATCGGGATTCCAGTAATCGGTACGGCAAGCACGGACGTAAGAACACTCATCAATGATTCTCTGTAGAAAATTAAGAATCGGTGTTTGGGCATTTCCCCAGTTGTGACGAGGTAGTCGAGGCTGTTCTTTCTGGTCAATTGGGACTGGAGGCGGCAGTACCCTGTCACGCTCTGAGGCGAACCGATTCTTGAAAGTCTCATAGAAGATTTGACCTGTGGGCGAGAGTTCGAGGTAGGCTTTCCCATCTATATCAACTCGCTCAACTAACGCCTCCATTCGTTCGTCCCAGTCTTCCTCTACCTCTTGCCATGCCACCATTTCTCCGCGATCTAGAGCAGTTAGCCAGCCGCTTTTCTCCAGCCAGAGGCTAAAATCAAGACCGATTGGCATGGGAGGAAAGGCAATAATCTCGCTGAATAGTTCGTGTTTGTAGTAAACCGGAACTCCCAGTGCTTGCCCCATCAATACGCCGATGGCAATTTGTGCCTTGTATCCCCCTGTCGCGTTGATTGCACAAAACTGAGCGTCCTGATTTCGCACAATCTGGCTAACAGTCTTCGCAAGATTGCGGAGTCCTTTAGTGCGGAAAAGCTTTGGTTGTGCATCTTGAAGACCTTCAATTTCCTGGGTCTCAGTTCGATGCCCTTTGGCTTCGTAGTAATGCCGCAAAATTTCAGCGATATGTTGACCGTCTGGGGTGGCTGAGTGGCAGAAGACTAGCGAACTTTCGTCGGCACAGTATCTTCGTTGAATAAGGTCAGTGATGGAATTAATTTCAGCGCCGCACAATCGTGTTGTCCCAGGAATCTCGCCCAAGAGTTCCGCCAAACCCTTCCAGTTCTTGTTACCTAAAGCGGTTTTGAGGCTTTCAACCAACTCAAATGACAGATGCGGCTGATTTTCCTTCGGTTGTTTAGAAAGCCAACTCTCATAAGTTTCAGAAGAGGGAAGTCCGAACAGATTTGATTTGAAAAGGCTTGTGCCTACTGTGCAAATTAGAGTATTTCTCATTTTAATTATTCTTCAAAGTTCTAAATTGATTTCTGTTTGACCCATACCCAATCGCGTTTTGATTCCTGTTCCAGAAAACCGAGCATAAGAAACGAGCAAATTCGCTACATTTGCTATCAACGGGTCAGCACGGTTGAGGACTTGTAGTGTTACATCACCAATAAAGCCATTCACATATCCTCGATGCAACTGAAACGATCGCGTTTTTATCTGGTGATGCTTGAGCATGACGTATTGACTCAAGTAGGCGATTAACTCATCACTTCCCAAGTAGACAGGGGCAAAATGATTCCATCGCTCTAACCAGCTACGGAACATTAACGCGGGTACAGGTAGGGGCAAGTGAACGCTATGTTGGGCAAAAGCGGTGGGCGCTGTGAAGTGCAAATCGAATCGCCTAACTGGTTCTGGTTCATTTGCTACTAAATTTGTGTAAAGCTGTTCGTAGCTGGTGGTTTCGTCTTCTCGGTTTATTACGTCAAACTTTGCACCTAAAAATTCGATAGATGGAGAGAGGTTGAGGGATACGATTGCTTTTGCTGACTCTTCCTGCAACCCACACAAAGATAAGCTGTAAAATTCATCTGGATGGAACGTCAAAAAATCTTTAGTAGCAGAGCAGAAACCAAAAATTCCAGAGTAGGTGGCAGATGGGATCGTTTCGCTACCCATTTCCAATCCCATCTGCCGATGTAAATCTTTAACCAGTTCTAACCCATAGGCACGGGGTAGCAAGGTTGGCTCAGATACCGTGAGTGTCCAAGTACAGCGAATTAACATAAGCTTTACAACACGTTGAACTTGACCCATCCAGGCACCCATTTAATCTTTCTATCCGAGTCTGCTACAACCCGCCTAGACTTAGGAGCCTCAAAACCAGGTGCTTTATTAAGGCTGCAATTATCGCAGATTTCTCGGATTAAGCTTTCATCCTCGTAACACAGACTAATCGTGGTTCCCATCATTCCACTTGCCCAACCGAGTCTGAGACTATAGGGGCAATTTTCGGGTTCATAAAAATCACGAATAGTATTTAAGCCAAGATTAATAGGCTGGCGATTGCTATCTTTAGCATTGGGATTATTTCGTACATTTAGCCAGTAATCATGCTCGTAATCCCATTGCTCTTGAGCAAATTCTTGACAAATGTCTAAAATATCATCAACCCCTTCAAAAGGAATTTTATGTTGAGGGCGAAACCAAGATAGCATTGTTTTATTAAGGCTGATGGTAAACTGAGTTTTGACATTCCAGACCATCTCTGCATAAATCGGAGCCTTGTATTTAGCTTTCCCTTCTTGAAAGTGACTGCAAATAATTACCTCAGCAGCAACAGGTAGATTATTATAGATAGTATTACCTTTTTTATTGACTTCTTTTTTTTCTAAAAGTGGTTCGGCATCAGTAACCTGAATTGCTCGCATAAAGTCTGTATTGGGTAGACTGGTTGTACGTAGTGCTAGCTTTCCTTGATAAGTGAGGGTAAAGTCAGAAAACAGCTTATTCATAAAGAGTTCATCATCAGCAAACTTTGATTTCCGCTTGAGTGCTCCCATAGTTTCACGAAGTTTGCGTTCAATTTCACTCACTCGCTGTGCTTCTGGAACCTGATATTGTTCAGCGTGTTTGATTAAGTGAAAAGCGATCGCAGTCCTGATTGCCCCTTTAATCGAAGAACCTGGGATGTAGAGTTGCCCGAACCCATTGCGAATCATGGGGCGTAAATCCGTAATTGTTTGCTCTGTCCACTTGCGACTCGTAGCAATTGGCGGGAAAATCGGCTCACCATCAGGCGCTTGAGCAGTCTGCCATTGCTTTTTAAAAGTCTCCTTCAGCAGTGAGGTAATATCTTCTTGGTCTTCAATTCTACGAATGTATTCCTGTAATCGCCCCTGCTTGTATAAAGCCTTACTGAGAGCTTCTTGATTTGGCAAGTAAACTCGATTTCCACTCTGGACATATTCAAAGCGGCTTAATTTGGATACTGCTGAGCCAATATGCAAGATAGAACGAGGGCTTGTGAGTTCGATCCGTTTAGTTTCATAAACCTCTGGTTTACATAGAGAGTTTTCAGGAGCAGGCATTATTATTCCCCCTGTACCTTAATCGGCAAACTTAAACTAATTCCACTGCGGTAAACTTTGTAGCTTGTAAAACCTCTTGGTGTAACATCAGCAAGTTTTCCAGGACTTACGCAACTGTCACATGCGATCGCAAGCCGCCTCAGGCAAGGGGATGT
>CBKWLJ010000483.1:0-7158 GCA_966675205.1 uncultured bacterium | reverse complement strand
GAGTTACAAGACCTCACTCAGTTACAACTCGCAAGCTTTTTTGCTAGCTCCCAGCAACGGGCGGGACTTGCCTATGCAATTGAGCAAGCGTCTCGCGTTCCACTAGGACGCCCTCAACGCCAACGCGCCCAAACCCTGATTGCCCAATGGCGTAAGGAAATTCAGGAAATTGATGACCGCAACACCCTCAACAATGCCCAACAACTGGCTACAGGGGGAACGATTGGAGAGCTAAGGGCGGCAGTGGAATTGGCACGCCAAATCAAGCTCGGTCAACCCCTGCGGATTGAAGCCCAAACAGAAATCGCTAAATGGAATCGGCAGATTCAAGCCTTTGAAGACCAACCGATTCTGGATTTAGCGGAGGCACTTGCTCAACGCGGGGATTTAGTTGCCGCAATTTCTACCGCTGGGCAGATTCGTTCAGAACGTCCTTTGTATCCTGAAGCGCAAAAAGCGATCGCCAATTGGGTAGCCCAAGTTCAAACCATCCAAGATCGACCAATTTTAGATGCGGCTAATGCCCTTGCCGCTCAAGGACGCTTTGATGCAGCAATTGCAACGGCTTCTCAAATTCCTGCCGAACGAGCCTTGTACGGACAAGCTCAAGCCGCAATCGCTCGTTGGACAAACCAAAAAGCATCGAGTAGTGGAGATGTCCGTTCAATTCCCTTTGATACAGACTAAAGGAATGCTAACAACCGTTAAGATCTTAAACAGAGATAGGTGCTTTTGTATTCAAGCAATTGCCAGTCACACTCATCAGCAATAGCGCTCGCTTAGGCAGTCATAATGTAAGCAGTGTCAGCCATTCCGCCAGTGAAGCAGGACAACGACCCAAAATCTACCCGATCAGAAAGCGCCGCTCCCCCTAAGAGCTTAATTCGCCTACTTTTAATTGATGATGACCCAGTATTTCGACTGGGTTTACGCACGGCTTTAGAAGCGTTTCCTGACTTGCAAGTGGTCGCTGAAGCAGAAACGGGGACAGCTGCTTCAGGCATTGTGTCGCAGCCTAAACAGATAGATTTAATTGTTTTAGAATTCGCGAACGGCCGCTCTGGCTCTAATGAATCCTCTGGCGTACTGCTTTGCCGACAACTCAAGGCGAATTCCCCCAATCTTCCAGTCTTGCTGCTAACGGCAACTTCAGACTTCCTTTTACTCCAATCAGCCAGAGATGTGGGCATTGAAGGGTATTGCCCTAAAGGATGTGCTATCCCCCAGATTGTCCAAATCATTCGTCAACTCGTATCCGGTCAATTGTATTGGCAGATGCTACCGACACGACCTCCTCTGCCAACTTCTTCAGTACGCCCTCCAAGCTGGCATCACAAACTACGCTCCTCCGGATTGGCACAAATCGAAGATACTTTAGCACTAGTGACGCAACAGCTAGAAAATCCCAACCTTTCCAACTTCGATTGGCTATTTTGGACCGGACGCCGTCGAGAACTTTTGGCAGCACGTTGGGTGGTGAATCAGTTGTTACCTGCTGATGTGATTGTGGTGGAACCGGAAACAGGAAGACAGGAAACAGTCACGAGGGAGCAAGAAGGACTTGCTTTAGCACAAAGGAGACAAAGAGGACAAGGAAGACAAACAGGAGATTTTACCAATATTTCTCAGCCACTTTCTCCCTTGTCTCCCTCCGCTCCCCTGTCTCCTCCATCCCGGTTGCTTAATTCCAAACTCGCTCAACCCTTCGATGTAACTTGGGCAAACCTGGAATCGAGTTTATCTAACCTGACAGGTGTGCCTTTAGAAATCGATATTCTTGCTACTGAGAAAAGACGGGCTTTATTGGGGGTTGTTCTGCGAAAATTTGAGGAGATTTTGGAGGAATTGCGTTTCTCTCAGGTTACGTCGGAGCAACTCCAGCAAAAGCGATCGCAAATTTTACTGGATTTATGGCAATCCTCAATCACCGATTTTTTCGGCAAATATTACACCTTGCCCTTGGAAAATCAAGATTTAGAAGTCGTTAATGTTTTGCTGGGCTACAGCGTCAGTGTTCAAAGCTTTATTTTAGATAACATTCCTTGGGTGATTGAACTATTATCCCATCAGCTATTTGAAACTCCTATCCTTATTGACAATGTATCTTACCCAGCCCGTACCCCTGAAGCTCTAGCTCGAGTAGAACTTATCCTCCAAAACCTGATTATTCAAGTGGCTAATGCAGTCATTCAACCCCTGTTAAATGAGTTTTCTGATATTGAAACGATTAAACAAACCTTGTATAATCGTCAGCTCATTTCATCACGCGAAATTGCCCGATTTCGTAATAATTTATCTTGGAGATATCGGATTTTTCAATGGTTAGAGGAGCCAAAAGCGATCTTCGAGAGTCGGTACAACTTGTTTGTCCTCAGTGACACCGGGATTAAGCAAATCTCGGTTTATGCCCCCCGGCGACGAGAATTAGAGCAACTTCAGGGAATTCAATTAGCTGTAACTTTAGGGTATGAAGGACGAGATGCGATCGCGCCCCGTCTGCGAGGTACTGTTGCTTGGCTGGGTAGAGGAGTCGTTTACGTGCTGACTCAAGTTTTGGGAAGAAGTATTGGTTTAGTCGTTCGTGGAGTGATGCAGGGTATTGGTAGTACAGTGCAGGAAACACGATTTGGCAAAAATGGCGATCGAGGCAAGTAGTTTTTGGTGATGCATCAAGTCGTTGAAGTGCGAGTCAACAGACTTGTAACAGAATATGATTTCGACCCGCAGCATGGGCAAACCGGGAAGATGAAGGCATTTTGCTTGTGTCGAAGGCCGGCGAGATACTGTACCGTCTCAAATCGCTATCGAGAAGTACCTGTTTACAGAGCTAACCAACGGGAATTATTTCATCGTGTGACAGATCGATGTTTGCTAAGTGTAGCTTGAATTAAGCTCAAAATTTTTGTTACTACCTCGCTATCTGGAAGCAATAGATTTTAATCAAAAAAATGATAGG
This sequence comes from uncultured bacterium, assembly GCA_966675205.1. Classification (GTDB taxonomy): domain Bacteria; phylum Cyanobacteriota; class Cyanobacteriia; order Cyanobacteriales; family Coleofasciculaceae; genus JBFLZA01. The sequence continues at coordinate 4,202 of CBKWLJ010000483.1, read as the reverse complement.
TTCCGGTTACGATTAGGTAATAAGTAAGTCAGCATGATCAATTCAATTTTGTAAAGTTTCATAAAGTCTCATTCAATCTCAATTAGGTAATAATCGCTTACCTTAAGTAGGTGGGCATTAATATTTGTCGTTGAGGCAAGGCATAAGGGAAGAAGGTTTAACTCACTTGAAATTTGTTGACATATCTAGGTTTATTTATGTCTGACTGCTTAGATTAATTTACATAGCTGGGTTTATGAAAATCTGCCTAATTAGCTATGAATTGAAAGTGAAGTTCGGTGTTTAAGTAAAAGCGGCGAACTATATCGATTTGCTAAATATTTGCTTCAAATCCCCCTTGCTTCTGGAACTTTTCTTACCCTTCATCTATAGCAAACTGAAAACAAATTGATATTACTAGTGCACGTAGTGAAAAAAAATCCAGTCAAAAAAGGTTCATAAATTTACTATACAAGTGACAGTTTAGGAAAAATAAAAGTTATTAATCCAGGGATAATGACCATGAAAAAACTAAATAAAGCCATGCGACTAGTTGCATTCAACCTGACACTTGCTTTAATCGGTATTGACACGTTGTGTGCTCAAGAAGTCCCGGAAATACTTGAATCTGACAACAATTCAATTACTGTTCCTGAACAAGATACAGATTTAGTTGAATCATCTCAAGTCATTAGCTCTATCTTCGCAACTGATGCAAACATTGAAGAGTTTGTAGATGATAACCTTTTAGCACAAACTGAGGCTTCTCCCAGCCAGATTTTGCCAGCGGCAACTAATTCCCCAGATGGGTTAGAGAATCCTGTTGATAATCAGGCAATGGATCAAGTGACTTCCGTGTCTCAGCTATCCGATGTCCAACCTACAGACTGGGCTTTTGAAGCGTTGCGATCGCTTGTAGAGCGTTATGGTTGTATTGCGGGTTACCCAGATGGTACCTATCGAGGTAACCGAGCGATGACCCGTTATGAATTTGCTGCTGGTTTGAATGCCTGTTTGAACCAGATTGAGCGTTTAATTGGTAGCAACCAAGAAGTCAGTCAAGAAGATTTAGCTACACTGCAACGGCTAATTGATGAATTTAACACTGAACTAACAGCGATCGGTACACGAGTGGATGATTTAGAGGGTCGTACCGCCTTTTTAGAAGAGCATCAATTTTCTACCACTACCAGACTAAATGCTGAAGTTGTCGTTGGTCTAGTCAGTGTACTTGCTGGGGAGAATGCCAACGGTGAGTCAATTGATAGAATTCCCACCTTAAGTTATCGGACACGGCTCAATTTTGACACTAGCTTCACTGGCAGAGATCTCCTGACAGCCCGCTTGCAAGCCAGCAATGTTACACCCCTTGGTGGCACAAACAGTGGTCCGACACTCACCAACGAAGGTCGGGTAGAATTTGACGGTGATAGCGGTAATGACCTTGGATTGGCGCTACTACGGTATCGTTTCCCTGTAGGCCCCAGAACCAATTTGTACCTGGCTGGAACAGGCAATGGTTTTGTTGACCTGGATGCTTCAGCTCAATTAAACCCTTACTTTGATGGGGGAGCGGTATCGCTATTCGGTTTACGCAACCCAATCTACAACTACAGTGGTGGTGCAGGTTTTGGATTGAGACATCTGTTTAGTGACAACTTGGAACTGAATTTGGGCTATTTGACGCCTGGAAGCAATGCTGGAAAACCTACGCCTAAAAATGGTTTATTTGATGGGGTCTATGCAGGTTTGGCTCAAATCATTGTTAGTCCCAGCGATAAGGCTAGGGTTGGGCTAACTTATATCAATAGCTATACTCCCTCTTACTTCAACCCTCAGGGTTTAGATCCTGCTCTCAATCCTGACTTTGTACCTTTTGGTACGAGCACTGGCAGTAATCTGTCGAATAGCAACTTTGGAAGACCTGTTGTTGTCAATGCCTACGGTTTATCCGGAACCTTCACGCTCAGCCCCAACTTTGCCATAGGTGGCTGGGTCGGATATGCTAACCATCGTTACATCGGCAGAGGAGACGCTAACGTTTGGAACTGGGCAGTTACACTTGCCTTTCCCAACTTAGGTAAAGAAGGAAATTTGGGAGGCATTTTAGTTGGGATGGAACCCAAGGTAACGAATATTGGTAATGCTCTGAATGGTGGTAGGGAAGATGAAGACACCTCACTACATCTCGAGGCTTTCTACAAGCATAAGTTAACAAACAATATTGAAATTACTCCTGGTGTGATTTGGTTGACTGCTCCAAATCACGATCAGAACAACGACGACATTGTTATTGGCGTACTCAGAACTGTTTTCAGATTCTAGTCCATTTAGTCACCCAAGTTGCTATAGCAATCCTAAATGAAATTCAAATGCATACCTGTTGGAATCCTGCTTTTACAAGGAGCCTGATACAAAGATATTTATTAATTCAATACGAGGCGGGGTAGTTCATTTAGAAGTATCACTACTGATGCAGCAGCAGCAGATCGGGCATCTGAAATAACGATTGGTAAGCTAGTACAGCACCACCAATCGCGGCAGAATCTTCTCCAAATTGGGAAATCTCTAACCGGAATCGAGCTGCACTATCAAAGCCATACCCACTTCCATCCGGCAGGCAACAAAGCAGCATCTCATCTAACTGGTCTTGCACGTAGGGTATCAGCACCGCCAGTTGTCCCCCAAAGACAATTCGTTCCGGGTTGAGCACTCCCACCAGCCCCCGTACACCCCAACTCAGATACTTTCCCCACTGTTTCACAACCGCTTGAGCGATCGCATCCGCTTGTTCCAACCTCGACAACAGCGTGTTAAGGTCGATCAGCTCTCCACTGCGTTGATGATAAGCACTCAAAAGTCCACCCTTGCTGCATAAGGCTTCGAGTGTCCCAAGACGCTCCCCTTCTGATGGTTGAGAACTATGCGGGTCAATTATGAGTTCGCGAACTTCGCACGCCGTGCCTCCAGCTCCCCGTAACAAACGATTGATCAATACCATTCCAGCCCCCACTCCGACATCTAGAAACAGGTAGAGCAAACTATGGCTGGGCATCGATCCACTCAAATACCTCTCTACTAGCGCTCCTGCGTTGGCATCATTCTCAACAAACAGTGGCACATCAAGATGAAGGTTCAAAAAGGGTCGCAAGTCTATATTCTTCCAATGCAACCCAGGAGCGCGAAGGATGATACCTTCCCGGTTCAAGCTGCCCGGAACCGTGATGCCAATTCCCCGATATTTCGTTTTACTCTGTGGATTTGCCTGCCAGACTTGTTGAATCAACTCAACTAATTGCTGAGTAATGGTTGCTGGGTCGGTGTTTGCACTCATAGGTGCCTGTACTCGATGAGTGACTTGTGCTGCCAAGTTCAGCTCCACAACGCGGATGTCTTCAACCGCGATCGCCACCCCGATAAAAAAGGCTCCTTCTGGATCGAGTTCTAACTCCACCCCAGGACGCCCTCCCTCTTTGCCGGATGCAGTTTCCTGTCCTTCTTGCAGTAGTCCAGCCTCAATTAGTTCTGCTGTAATGACAGTAACTGTCGAACGAGTCAAGCCAGTTCGCCGAGAGATTTCAGCACGAGTAAGGCGCGGGTGATAGCGTAGCAAGCTGAGAATCCGAGCGAAGTTAATTTGCTTGAGGAGACTCGCATCAGTCGTCAGTGTTTTCTTAGTGGTCTTTGTTTTCACGTAGTTGCCGTGCTAGTCTCGCTGATTCCAGGCTTGGGTTGGACGGCTGTGCTTGCTGGTTTGGTGACAGGATTGGCTTTAGTGATCAATGATAATCGTAACGGAGTTGAGAGAGGTTAGCGCTGCTAGCCTTTCTTTTTGATTATCATTCTCGTTAGCCAAGATAATGACCAAGCCCTACAAGAATTGTCACTTTATAAAGTCGAATGTAAAGCTTAAACACTCTACACAATCAAGAGATTACAGCGTCAGGTACCTTTATAAGTAACCCTGTGCACTACCTAATTGGGTGCTTGGCAATGCAATCGCCTTTATCGACAAATTCCCAGCCGGAACCGGAAAACAAATGCCCAAATTGCTTATATCTGGAATTAGAAGGAATTCCAGTCAAGCGTGAAAATCACAATCACCTTGAGTTTTGGTCAGCATCAGCCCCAAAGCAGCAAATTGAGCTGTATTTGACAATCAACTTTAACGAGCAGTGGGAATCACTAAATCAGGGTCGTGTCAAGTTTGGTCTCAGAGGTGG
>CBKWLJ010000482.1:0-7171 GCA_966675205.1 uncultured bacterium | reverse complement strand
AGCATTAGCTGATTGGGAAAGGCATTAGTAGGGCGAAACGGATGTGCAACGAAACTGCACTAATTAAGCGTCACATTCTTGGGCTGAACGATTAAATCAAGCAGTCAATACTAGTGAATGTGGAAGCTGGATGGCACCGCCATTGGTATGGTTCCAGCCGTTGAAGAATACAACCTGTAACAGGGATTCTTTAGTAGTTTTGCTGACCATAACCTATGGAAACTGCTGTGCGATCGCTTATTACTTCCCTTCATCCAGAGCGTCCAGAAGAGATTTTAATTCGAGGATGGATACTGCGTCTGCGAGAACTGGCACAGACGACATTTATCATTGTTAAAGACTGTAGTGGAGAAGTGCAGTGTGTTGCTGATTCAGAATCAGTTCGGGCACTTTCCTTAAAGCGGGATGAACCTGTGGAAATCAAAGGAAAGGTCAAGCCAGATAAAAGAGCAAAGGCTGGTTTTGAGGTTGAAGTCAAAAATATTTCTGTTCTCAATCCAGTCACTCAGCTTTTACCCTTCAATTCTTCTTCTGATATCTCTGATATAGGGCTGGAAACCCTCTTAAGTCACCGTCCGCTATCACTCCGTAATAACAGTGTTGGCGATATTTTCAGGATAAAGGCCGCAATTTTGCACTACTTTCGCCAGTTCTTGCGGGAAAGACACTTTACTGAAATTGTGACCTCAAAAATCGTTTCTAGTGGAACGGAAGGAGGAACAAATCTTTTTGAAATCAAATACTTTGAACGTTCTGCTTACCTAGCTCAAAGTCCTCAGTTCTATAAAGAGCAAAGTGTAGCGGGATTAGAACGGATATTTGAGACGGGTCATGTTTATCGCGCCGAACCCCACGCCAGTAGTCGTCATCTCACTGAATACTACTCCTTAGACTTAGAAATGGGTTTTATTGAAAGCCCCGAAGAAGTCATTCAGTTGGAACGAGAACTGTTAACATTCATTTTTGAGCAACTCAACCAAAATTACGCTGACTTACTCAAGCAGTATCGAGAAAAACCCCTGCCCTCGATGCTGAATGTGCCAATCTGGGAGTTTGAGGAATGTCTAAAACGACTCAAGCAAAATTGCGATCGCACTGACTTGATAGATGATTTAGACCCAGAAGCAGAACGCCAACTTTGCCAACTAGCAGAGTCAGAAACAGGAGTAGCCGCACTGTTTGTGATGGGCTTCCCTCTAGCAGCGCGACCCTTCTACACCCACCCTCGCGGCAATCATGGAGCTTCTTCTAGCTTCGATCTTCTATTTGAAGGAATTGAGATCACCACAGGAGGACAAAGACTCCATAAACGAACTGATTTAGAAGCCGCACTCTCAAGTCGCGATATTGATGCAGCATCGTTTGAGAGCCATTTACAAATGTTTGAAATGGGGATGCCACCGCATGGAGGATTGGCGATTGGTTTAGAGCGCCTGACTGCACGCGTCCTGAATCTTGCCAATGTGAGGCAGGCAACCCTTTACCCACGAGATAGATATCGGATATCACCTTAAGGCTGCTTACGCCTAGGAGGAAGTTGATAACGTTCACAAAAGGGGCGTAGGTCGGACTCCCTTTCCCTTGTCCCTCTCCGTCATCAGTTACTCAATGCAGCCCGGTTAAAATCTATTTGTTATCTTATTGCGAACTTTTGTGATGTTCCTGTAATGTAATATAGATAACAATCTTCCCAATGATTGTTAACCGAACTACATGGTTTGCCTATTTCCTAAACAGACTCGCACTCTGAAAAGGAAGGAAAGCCTTCATCCACACTTAAGCAGGTGGGAATGCCTAGTACTGAGCAAGGAAAGTCCCTATCTAACTGCTGAACCAGGGGATGACTGACAGAAGTACAGCCTAAGACTAATAAGCTGGCTTCTTCGGCTTCCACCACAGCTTTTAGTTCGGTAGCCACATCACCAAACCGTAGATGAGCCTTGAAGGAACCCCGCCATTCTTCCGCTAGACAGCGGGCTTGCCATAAAATGCGATCAGCTTGCTCAAACCAGTCGGCTTGAGAAAACGTGGTCTTGGCGCGGCGTGATTTTTTTGATTTTACTGTTAATCCTTGAGGATGTTGTTTATTTAAGATGGATGTGATACAATGTCTTGACGCTGATGGAGTTGAAACCTTCAATGACTGTCGCGAGCTAGATACAGGATTGACCTCAGCCCATTGACAAACACCTGGATATTGACTAGTTTGCTTTTCATCAACAATGTAGACAACTTGAACGGTAACTTGTTTTTTTGTCTCCAAACGGGTTTGATGGGCAATCCACAGGGTTAAATCCAGAGCCGTTTGACTGCTGGGAGAGGCATTATAGCCAACGACAAAGTTGATCGATTTAGCGTACATGGCTCGCTTGGCAGCATTGATCGCTGGTTCAGGCAGCAATACCATCTGCTTAATCAAGTCACTTCGCTCCATTGCGCCTTCAAGACGTACTAATATCGGCTTGATGTTCACAGCTTTAATCTCTCTCAAAGACAACAAGTAACAACAAGAGAGGTGGGCAAAAAAACGGATACCAATTGGTGTGTCCAAAGAATAAGTGATAGGGTTAAGGAGACTTCAACAGCACAGCCTATAAAAGCTAAGTCTTAGTCATCCTGCTACTGCTGACTGGTTTGACTGACTCGTTAAGCCACTAAAGTGTCTGGCATACGGAAGATTGCCCCCAACGTTGGTTTGTCCGCTCTAATCCAGGATTAACAGACTTTGATAGCCCCCTTGGATTAGATTAAGCTGCCCCCTCTTAAAAAAAGAAACAATTTGTAATGTAATCGTCTTGGTGAAAAAGGCGATCTATATCTAGGAAGAGTTAGGCGTGGGTAGCCAGTTCAAAGGATTGAGTTGACTGGCTTAACTCTTAGTGGGCGCTTGAGATGCGGGAAAGGCACCCCGAGCATCTTCCCAATTCTAGCATTGGGCTAGCCGCTCATCACCAGGATACCCTGATGCGGAGAGTGCTTCATCGATATTAGGGAGAATTTTTCTCATCTAATGGATAACTCTTTTGTACAAGCAAGCTTAGAGCATTTTAGCCTTACTGCCCTCTAGTGAAAAAGCGTTCCGTAATGCACCCTAATAAAATTTGAATAGGGAAATAAAGTTCTTTTATTGAAAGAACTGTACAAAATCAGTCTAAAGGGGAATTGCCAAGTTGGCAATCTTTTAATTATGCAATTCGTAAAGAAATTCGTGAAGATACTATAAAGAGAAGAAAAAATGCATACGGATACCAAATCCGGGTTAATTCCTTCAATTGCTCCCCAGTAAAGACACTTCCGGAGAAAAAGCAAAAAAATTTACAAAGAATTTAGACAGCGGATTTGGTATCACTAAGCCTACGTGGTGGGGATACCCAGCACCGAGCAAGGGAAATTAGGCTCTAAATTTTGAACGATGGGATGACTGACACGGTTGCAACCCAACAACAGTAAAGTTGCGGATTCTGATTCAACTACATCTCTCAATTCAGTCGCTACGTCACCAAATCGTAAATGAGGTTTAAAAGAACTTCCCCATTCTTCAGCCAGATAACGAGCTTGCTCTAAAATATGGTCAGCTTGCTCTAACCTCTCAGGGTGAGTAACCGTAGTAGTATTGAAGCCGTATTGATGTACCCGTTTCCTGTCTTCAGCAGTAGCTAAAGCCTGAAACTTGGGTTGAGTTAAGACGGATGTAGCCACGTTTCTCGACTTTAATTCTTGTGAAACCCCTAATGCACAGGAATAGCCAGATGTGTAGTCTACATCCGCTAATAAACTGTACTCATCTAGACATTGGCTGTTTTGAGTTTCTTCTACGACATAAACAACTTGAACAGTAACTTGTTTTCGAGTCACTAAACGGGTTTGATGAGCAATCCATAGGGTTAAATCTAAAGCTGTTTGACTGTTGGGTGACGCCTTATAGCCAACGACTAAGTTGACTGAATTATTAAATTGAGTCCATTTGGAAGCTGATGCAGCAGGTTCGGGCACTAGCATCATTTGCTCCATTAAGTCATTGCGATCCAGTGCGTCTTCAAGGCGCAGTAACATTGATTTGATATTCACAACTTGAACCTCTCTAAAAGAATAAGCAATGGATGAGAGGTGGCTCAGAAACGGATATTACGATTAAAAGCTCCAAGAAGAATTATGAATTTTTGGCATTCTTCATTTCTCACAATTCATCCTTTTTGCCAGTTTTTTCATCCTTCACAACATTGTGATATCCGTCAGGAGACTCCAAGAGCAACTGCGATAACAGCTTCTGTGTCTTGGCGCTCCTCCCATTGGCGATGGCGTTAGCAAATGGGCTAAGACACCGAAGGTGTCTATCGATTGAATGAGATTAGCCCCAAAAAAATGGGTTCCTTCGTTCCCATCTTTAACTAGTAGATCTTACTACCAATGTGCATTAATTGAGGCTACCTACACAATAATTGAAGGAATACTCATGCAATCTACTCGTCTTGAGTGAAATTTTGTGCCATAAAATATGGTCAGCTTGCTCAAACCAGTCAGATTGGCGGCTTGTTGCCTTCGGACAACATTGCTTGACCGATTTCCTCTCTTGAGCAACTGCTAATGCCTGCTGTTTGGGTTTAGTTAACACGCATGTGGCAGAATTTTTTGATGTCGATGCTTTTGGCAATCCTGATGAGAACGGATGGATTGATGAGTGACTTACATCAGCGAATTTGAACACATCTGGACACTTATTCTTCTGACTTTCGTCTACAACGTAGACAACTTGAACAGTCACCTGCTTTTGAGTCGCTAAACGGGTTTGATGGGCAATCCACATGGTCAAATCGAGAGCCGTTTGGCTTTTGGGTGAGGCGTTATAGCCAACGACTAAGTTGAGCGATTTTGTCGAGTTAGTCCATTTGGACGCGGCTGAAGCTGACTGGGGCAACAGCACCATTTGTTCCATTAAATCATTGCGCTCTAGTGCACTTTCAAGACGCAGTAACATTGATTTGATATTCACAGCTTTAACCTCTCTAAAAAACAGTAGTGAATGAGAGGTGGGTCAAAAACAAATATCACAATTTAAGATTGATGTATAAAATATGAAGTATTTTTTCATCCTTCACGCTTTAAACTTCATTCTTTTAGTTAGTGATATCCGTTAGAGGACTCCAAAGACAACTGCTATCAAAGCCTTGCGCCTCGGTGTTCCTCCCATTGCCGACGGAGTTAGCTGACGGGCTAAGACTGGAAGGTGTCTCTCTCGTGCTGGAGATTAGCCCCAAAATTTGGTTCCTCCGCTCTAATCCAAACCGATTTTGATTGTCAGCTTGGACTAGATTAGGCTACCCACTCAATAAATGAACTAAGGATAGTGCGATCTATTCGTCTTGGGCAAAATTTTGATCTAGGAAATTCAGCGCGTGGTTACGCAGTTCGTAGTATTCTTTTGATTCCCGTATGGCTTGGCGATCGCGCGGATGCGGGAAAGGCACCTCTAAAATTTCCCCAATTTTGGCTCTTGGGCCATTGCTCATCATAACAATGCGATCGGCCATATAAATTGCTTCATCCACATCATGGGTAATCATCATCACCGCCTGCCGATGGCTTTCCCAAATGTCGAGTACCTGTTTTTGTAATTTGCGGCGTGTTAGGGCGTCGAGTGCACCAAAAGGTTCATCCATTAATAACATTTTGGGACGAGTTGCCAAGGCACGGGCAATACCCACCCGTTGTTTCATCCCACCAGAAATTTCATCAGGATATTTATTCGCCGCTTGAGTTAAATTCACCATTGCCAGGTGTTCGCTGACAATCTGTTTTTTCTCAATCGGAGACGTTTTTTTATACACTTCATCCACAGCCAGCCGCACATTCTCCTGCACCGTTAGCCACGGTAGCAGCGAGTAGTGCTGAAACACCATCATTCGCTCAGCACCGGGTTTACGAATTTCTTTTCCTTCTAGCCACACCGAGCCAGATGTTGCTTTTTCCAATCCAGCAACAATTTTCAGCAGTGTTGATTTACCACAACCAGAGTGACCGATTACAGCAATAAATTCATTTTCACGAATGGTGAGATTAATTCCATCTAAAATGACCAGTTCACTGCCATCTGGACTGGGATAGGACTTGACAATATTCTCGATTTCGAGAAAGCCTGTGGGGTTTAGGGTTGCAGAATTGCCTTTACTGGAAAAAGCACTGGATTTCATGGGAAGCTCCTGGAAAGGTTGAAGTTGAAGGTTGGAGGTTGAAGGTTGAAGGTTGAAGGTTGAAGGTTGAAGGTTGAAGGTTGGTAGGTTAACTTTGCAACTAGGACAAGTAAAAGCGTTTGGGAGTGTTGGCTCTGATTTCAAAGCTGTTTAGATAACCTACTGGATCGCTAGGATCAAACGCTTTGTTATCAATAAATAATTCACCAGGTTCGATCTTGTAATCTTCCTTGGGACATTGAATACCCATTTCAGTCGCAATCTCTCGATAGAGGTCTGTTTTCCAGCCTTCTCGTGCCTTTTTTTCTGCGTCCTTGGGAAATTCTTCAATTTGTCCCCAACGGGCAGCTTGCGTCATTAACCAAATGCTTTGAGACTGCCACAGAAATGTGGAGTGGATACCTGGGATGTCAGCAGCGAGTTTGGGTGGGGGATCGAAGAAAATGGTGGTGTCAGGGTCTTGATCGATGCGTTTTTGGTTGTCAAAGCCACCGTAGTTGTATTCCCCAACAATTGCCGGTCGTGTAAATTTATCGATTGGGGCACCCTGCTTCTTCGGTTTAGCACCTGTATAAGAGGGACTTGTAATTAATTGAGCGACTTCAGCGCGATTTTTTGGATCGCTGCAATATTGGCAGGCTTCAATCATTGCCTTGACTAAACTGCGATAGGTTTTGGGATTTTCCTCAATGAAGGATTCCATAACTCCAAGCAGTCTGTCTGGATGTCCGTACCAGATTTCTTTTCCTTGGGCAAAGGTAAAGCCGACTCCCTCATTACCCGTGATAGCGCGTGTGTTCCAGGGTTCGGCCACCATATAGGCTTGCATTGCGCCAATCCGCACATTATTCACCATCTGGGGCGGTGGAATGATGATGACGCGAAATTCATCACTCGGATTAATGCCAGCCGCCGCCGATAAGTAGCGGACAAAGTACTCGTAGATGGCAGAACTTAAGACGACTGCCCAAATCCGCTCTTCT
>CBKWLJ010000481.1:0-7189 GCA_966675205.1 uncultured bacterium | reverse complement strand
ATCAAAGCTTTACTGGAACTTGTACCGTCGCACTTTTGCCGATTCGGGACGGAAGCAAGAATCTAACCTTGGATGCCGTTAACTTGAATATCCAATCTGTGCAGGTGGAGGGTACGCCTCAATCTTTTGACTACGATGGCGAACAACTGCACATTCAACTTCAGACACCCACTAAAGCAGGGACAGAAATAAAAATTGCGATCGCTTACAACGTAGAAAAACCTCAACGCGGTCTTTACTTCATCAGTCCCGATCAACATTACCCCAACAAACCGACCCAAGTCTGGACTCAAGGCGAAGATGAAGACTCTCGCTTCTGGTTCCCCTGCTTTGACTATCCCGGCCAATTAGCCACCTCGGAAATCCGCGTCAATGTCCCCAAACCCTTGATTGCCATTTCCAACGGCGAACTGATTGCCACAGAAGATAAAGGCGATCGCATAGTCTACCACTGGTTGCAGCAGCAGGTTCATCCTACTTATTTGATGACCTTAGCGGTAGGTGACTTTGCTGAAATTCGCGATGAATGGAAGGGCAAACCCGTTACCTACTATGTAGAAAAAGGGTATGAGGAAGATGCCCGTCGTAGCATGGGCAAAACGCCGAGGATGATTGAATTTTTCAGCGAAAAATTTGGCTATCCTTACCCTTATCCCAAGTACGCCCAAGTTTGTGTCGATGACTTCATCTTTGGCGGCATGGAGAACACCTCCACTACATTGTTAACCGATCGCTGTTTGCTGGATGAACGGGCTGCCATTGATAACCTGCGGACTGAAAGCTTAGTTGCCCATGAACTCGCCCACCAGTGGTTTGGAGATTTAGTGGTGATTAAGCACTGGTCTCATGCTTGGATTAAGGAAGGAATGGCTTCCTATTCCGAGGTATTTTGGGTCGAAGATGAGTATGGCAAAGATGATGCCGCTTATTACCTGTTAGGTGAGGCCCGCAGTTACATCTCCGAAGACAGTTCCCGCTACCGCCGCCCCATTGTTACTCATGTTTACCGAGAAGCGATCGAATTATACGATCGCCACCTCTATGAAAAAGGGGCTTGTGTCTACCACATGATTCGTACCGAGTTGGGCGATGAGTTGTTTTGGAAGGCGATTCATACCTTTGTCCAAGACAACGCCCACAATACGGTAGAAACAATTGATTTACTACGGGCGATCGAAAAAGCCACCGGTCGCAATCTTTTATTCCTGTTCGATCAGTACGTTTTTCGGGGTGGCCATCCTGACTACAAAGTCGCCTATTCCTGGGATGGAGATAGTCAGTTGGCAAAAGTGACGGTAATGCAGACTCAAGCTAAAGACAGTAAAAACGGCAGTAAAAGTGAGTTATTTGACCTGAAAATCCCCATTGCCTTTGGTTACGTGGAACAGGAGTCAGGAGAAAGGCGTCAGTCGTCAGGAGTCAGGGGTGAAGTAAAACTTAAGACTTTTACGGTGCGAATTCACGAACGGGAACAGAGTTTTTACTTCCCCTTAGAGCAAAAGCCCCAATTTATCAGCTTTGATTGTGGTAACAATTACCTGAAAACCGTTGCTCTGGAATATCCTACACCCGAACTTAAAGCCCAGTTACAATTTGACCCCGACCCCATCTCCCGCATCTATGCGGCAAAAGCACTGGCGAAAAAGGGCGGGTTGGAAGCAGTGAAAGCGCTTGCTGATGCCTTGACGAATGATTCCTTCTGGGGTGTGCGCGTAGAAGTGGCGAAACAACTGGCGCAGGTGAAACTGGATCAGGTAGGAGAGGCGTTAATTGCGGGTCTCAAGGATGATAATGCCTATGTGCGTCGCTCAGTGGTGGAAGCTTTGAGTCAAGTCAAGACCAAAGAAAGCTATGAGGCGGTAAAACAGTTACTTCTTAACGGTGATATCAGCTACTACGTGGAAGCGTCTGCTGCTGCCGCCTTGGGCAAAATGGTTTCGGCTACTCTGAAGAATCAGGAGGATGATGCTCTTCAAGTCCTCACCAACATTCTCAGAGAACGGATGGGTTGGAATGAGGTGGTGCGTAGCGGTGCGATTTCTGGCTTGAGTCAGATGAAGTCCTCACCCGTCGCCTTGGAGGTGATTATGGAATATACCTATTCTGGTGTTCCTCAACCTCTCCGATTAAGTGCGATTCGGGCATTGGGTGCGATTTCTACAGGTCAAACCCCGAACAATGTGGAGTGGATTCTGGAGCAATTAGAATCGTTATCTGGGGAAACGTTCTTCCTCACACAAGTGTCTGTGGTTTCCGCTTTAGGGCAAATGGAAACGGCTAAAGCTATTGGCGTTTTGCGATCGCTTGCTGATCAAACGGCCGATGGACGTGTTCGTCGCATCGCAGAAGAAGCGATTCAGAGAGTGCAGAAAAATGTGGGGGCTGACCAAGCCGTTAAACAAATGCGGGAAGAACTTGACCAACTGAAAAAAGAGAATCAGGAACTCAAGAGTCGCCTAGAAAATCTCGAAGCCAAATCCAAGTAATTCGTTAAATTTTATTAAGAAATAGCTGGGTGTCAAGCACTTTGATCGTCAGTAGTGATTAGTCCTTAGTTCATCCACCAAAAATGGCTTTCCTGCTAGGAGCCTATAGGGATGGGGATGACAAAATCTCCGATAGCAACGACTGACTAAGAACTAATGACAAATGACTATTTGGTCACAAAACCGCTTAAAACACCCAGCTTTTGTTTTTGGGAATGAGGAATTTGCACGTTGTAGACATCGTTAGTTCGATCAACCTCTGGCAAATGTACGGTTTTAGTGGCTTCTAGTGCAGCGCGGCGAAAATAATCCACCAGCCCAAAAAGGTGAAAAAGCTTACTGTACAAGCCATATCCCTTTTGCCTCGGAGCCTTATCTCTTTTGCCTTCTTGCACTAGCTTCTATTTCCCATTCCCCATGCTCTATTCTCTATTGCCCGTTTCCTGTTCCCTGTTCCCAACTTCTACAACAAGTCCAATACGATTATTGAGGTTTATCTATCTCTATCGGCGGTTATAACATTTAAAAGTTTGTACTTTTTTATACTATATTTAAGAAAAAGATAAAAAAACAAATCTAAAGACTAAGAGGCAAAGAATTGGCGTGAGTCAGTATCAACTTGCTTATTCTGCTCAGCAGTTAAGGGAACCTATCAGGCGCTATGATGCAGAAGCGATCGCTCGGCAACACCGTTCCCGACCTTGGGCAGCAATTTGGCGTGCCCTTACCATCATTTGGTTTTTTGCGAGATTCGTTCTCAGTCTCAAGTGGGACGATTGGCTGAATCAAGCTGAGCAGAACAAGTTGAAACGAGCTGCACAGCTACGAGAAATTCTCACGCGCCTCGGCCCCACCTTTATCAAAGTCGGGCAAGCGCTCTCCACACGGCCTGACTTGGTGCGGAAAGATTTTTTAGACGAACTGATTAAGTTACAAGACCAACTGCCACCCTTTGATAATGCGATCGCGCTTTCAATTATTGAGGCAGATCTAGGAAAATCGATAAAGGAATTATTTCGCGAAATTTCTCCAAAACCTGTTGCGGCAGCGAGTTTAGGTCAAGTCTACCGCGCCTTCCTGCACACCGGAGAAGAGGTCGCCGTTAAGGTGCAGCGTCCTAACTTACTCCCCACTCTCACTCTAGACCTTTACTTGATGCGCTGGGCGGCAGGGTGGCTTGCGCCTTGGTTACCGCTGAATCTAGGGCATGACCTGACTTTAATCGTTGATGAATTCGGTACGAAATTATTCGAGGAAATTGACTACATCAACGAAGGTCGCAACGCTGAGAAATTTGCCAGTAACTTCCGCAACGACCCTACAGTTAAAGTCCCGCAGATTTACTGGAGTTATAGCAGTGTTCGTATCCTAACTCTAGAGTGGATTAATGGTTTCAAGTTAACGGATACAGTCAGTATTAGTAATGCTGGGCTAGATATAGACAAAATTATTGAAATTGGTGTCGTTTCTGGTCTGCGGCAGCTTTTAGAGCATGGATTTTTCCATGCTGACCCCCATCCGGGTAATTTATTCGTTCTTCCCGATGGACGGATGGCTTATATTGACTTTGGCATGATGGATCAGCTAGAGCAATATACCAAAGAAACCATTGCTACGTCTGTCGTTTACCTGATTAATAAAGACTACCCTGAATTAGCGAAAAACTTTGTCAAGCTGGGTTTCTTAACCCCAGATACCGATATTACGCCCATTATTCCCGCCTTAGAAGTGGTGCTAGGAGAAGCAATGGGTGAAAGTGTGCGTAACTTCAATTTCCAGACGATTACCGATCAGTTCTCGGAGTTGATGTATGACTATCCTTTCCGCGTTCCAGCAAAATTTGCGCTGATTATCCGTTCCTTGGTAACACAAGAAGGTTTAGCACTGACCTTAAATCCTAACTTCAAAATTGTTGAAGTCTCTTACCCCTATGTGGCACGGCGTCTGCTCACGGGTGAAACTCCGGAAATGCGACGGCATTTAATTGAGATACTGTTTAAAGATGGAAGATTCCAGTGGCAACGCTTGGAAAATATGATTGCGATCGCTCGTTCTGACCAAAGCTTCGATTTACTTCCTACTGCTCAACTGGGATTGCAGTATATTCTCTCCGATGAAGGTCGATTTTTGCGGCGTCAGATTTTGATTGCTTTAACCGAAGATGACCGACTTCACACAGAAGAGGTTCAACGGATTTGGAACTTAATTAAAGATGATTTAAAACCAGGACGTTTGTTTAACGTCGCACTCAGCTCTTTAAGTGAATTGTCTTTCGAGAGAGTGGCTGCTATTTTGCCATTGGCTACGGCACTCAACAATAATTCGTAATTATGAATTCGTAATTCGTAATTAAAAGACGGGTTAGAGTCGGGAGACTTCTCAAGTCGCTCACTTAATGACGGTGTCTAAATCCTCGTCTAAACGTCAATTACAAATTACGAATTACGTAGCTTGCTCGCCGCGAGAGCGAGTACTACGAATTTGTAATACCCAGTCCAATTAATCGCCCATCATCAAGGAAAGCGAGCGATTGCTATCTACTTTTAGAGCTTAGCCTTAGGAATATTGCCGCTAACAACTGAGTATAAATCGCCAGTTGTGTTCTAAAATCTGCTCAGATCTATAAACCACACAGGAGTGCTTTGTGTATTATTTTCCAGAACCGCCCTATTTCTTGTTGGTTTTCGGTTTGTTTGCTGGAATTACCTCTGGAGCAGCATTTGAAGCTACCCTTAAGCAAAAAGTACAAGAGTGGAAGAAAAACCGCTCCACTCGAACCTTAGCTCAAATGAAGGGATTCCAGTTACTCACTCCGTTTTTAGGCATTGTCTTTGGAATTTGCCTCTTTCTCTCTGCTGGATTGGAAATTTTCGGGTTTCCTCCTATGTTGTCTTATTCTATTGCACTCCCTCTAACCTTATTCATTGGCTTCCTGGTTTGGTCTCAATTGGGTAAACTTTTACTTCAATTAGAGCGAGGTGGCTCTAAAGCTCTAGATTTAGATGCTTTCTAGAGATTAATAAAACAGTAAAATTTTTCTCTTATCGTGCATCTGGCTCTTGAAAAGACGACTTAAATTATCCCCGGATTCTGCTTCAATCAATTCCGGGGATTTTTTATATTTTTCGAGGTAGGAAATGTAGATTTATACCAATGGGTTACTGAGTACTCTTGACAGGCTCAAATTAAATAAGGCACTATGACTTCCAATTGTGTGGGTAAGTGTATTGATGTGTGCGAGTTGGTATAAGGTTGAATGCCATGAATAGAAGCCGAACGCCAAGTTTCGCTAATCCTGTAGGTGTCCAACGTTGGACGATTTGCAGCAGCGTACTCGGTTTACTAATGATGTGTTTGAGCCATACATCAGTTAAAGTGGGCGGCAATTTGGCAGTTGCTCAAACGATAACCCAGCCGCTTTCTAATACGCCCCTCAATCGACCGATTCTTAAACTGGGTAGTGAAGGGGTGGCAGTGTCTGAACTCCAAGCGACTCTTAAACTTTTGGGGTACTATACGGATGTTGTGGATGGTTTTTATCGAGAGAGTACTGCGATCGCTGTTTCTCAGTTTCAACAAGCGGCTGGCTTAACTCCTGATGGTATCACTGGCCCCGCTACCTGGAATCGCCTGTTTCCCAGTACGCCCATCAGTACCTCCTCAAGCGCTAAAAAGCCGTCACCCTCTGCTGCCAATAATCCAGCCTCCTCTTTCCCAGTCCCTGCTATCATTCAAACCCCGACTACCAATAATCGTGTCAGTACCGTAGCGCCAGAACAGCCAACAGGACGGCGTCAAACACCTCCTCAGAATAACAACCGCGCTTTCCCATCTCCAGCAACAACCTCTTCCTCAACCAACGCTCCAACTACAGCCACTACCTTGCCAATTCTCAGGCAGGGGATGCAAGGACCAGCCGTGACAAGGTTGCAAGAGCGTCTCAAACGACTTGGCTTCCTTCAAGGAACCGTAGATGGCGTTTTTGGTGACGCAACACAAGCTGCTGTTAAAGCCGCTCAACAAAAATTTAACCTTGAACCAGATGGAGTCGTTGGGCCTGCGACTTGGAGTGCGCTAATGCGTTAGCTTGTCCTCGCTTGGAGTAGTGAGGTTTAAAACTTTTGTTTGCCGCTCTAAGGGCGGTATTTTTTTCGGGCTTAGTAAAACCTAAAGTCAATCTTTTTATGTAGTCCACAATCTCTTCTTCGATAGAGCGATTTCTGCTATGTCAACGGATATCTTGATTGTACAGGAGCAGAAAAATTTTCTGTTTACGTCAAGCAAGGATTTAAGAAAGCTGCTCATTCTCCGGTTGAGTTCAAATTATCTTCAACCCAACTGATGTAATAGTTCTAATAAAAAGGTTTTATCCAATGAATATAGATCGAACTAAAACACCGGAAAATATAAATAATGGTAAAAGTAGACTCAATAAACTTGCCTATCGTGATGGTTATCTTCACGGGCGAGTAGAGGAGCATGAGGTTCAGGAAAAAAATCGGATCATCCGCGAAAACAGTAGTGCTGCCAAAGGACTGCTGATCGGCATTGGTATTACAGCGATCGCAGGCATTCTTGGGGCAGCTATTTTCTTAGTAACCCATGCTTATCAAAACTCTACAACACCAGTGCAAACGGCTCCTGTCCCTGCTAGCCGTCAACGTTAAAGTTTTACGAATCAGGGTTGATCGCTAATTTCAATA
>CBKWLJ010000480.1:0-7202 GCA_966675205.1 uncultured bacterium | reverse complement strand
ATTCCCGCTTTTATAGTGTTGAAACTACTTGCCTGGAATGAGCGAAGAGAAACTAAAGATTTAGAAGATATAACGTTCGTTCTGCAAAACTATCAGGAAGACGAGCGGGTATTTGAGGAACTCTATAACGAAATTTCAGAGGGTCAGGTCGAGTTCGATGAGGCTGCGATCGTTCTGCTTGGTCGAGATATCCGAAAAGTATTCAGGGCGCAAACCCTAAACAAGGTTAGAGAAATTCTCACAAAAATTCTGGAGAATCAGAATCAGTATCTTCCACGATTTGTACCTAAGGATTTAGATGGAAATGCCTGGGATGAAGCGCTTGATAAAATCGTTAGACACTTTCAATCACTCCAATATGGTCTACAGGATTCTCTTGCTTAGCTTGCTGAGTAACCCAA
The DNA here is from genome assembly GCA_966675205.1 of uncultured bacterium. Lineage (GTDB taxonomy): Bacteria > Cyanobacteriota > Cyanobacteriia > Cyanobacteriales > Coleofasciculaceae > JBFLZA01. The sequence goes on along the minus strand of CBKWLJ010000480.1, from coordinate 6,801 downwards.
ACCAGATTGAGCGATGCCTGCGACGGGCTACGCCAACGCATAATTGTAGTAGCCACAACGCCGTTGTATCGCAGCCATCACATCCGGTACATAACGAATACCATACCAATCGTAGGGATACCTGCTTTCGCTTTGATACAGTGAGGTTGTCAACAGAATCTCAGACAAATGAGGCAGTAATTCAGGAATGCCAATTCTCCCCAACGCCGTAGCGACTACCGAACTCGCTTTGGGGTTGTCCTCAGTAATTAGAGTCATGACGAGAGCAGGAATTGCAGATTTACTACCAATTTCACCTAATGCTTGAGCAGCATACAAACGACTGCTGTTGCCGCTATCTTCCATAACCCGGATTAGAGCAGGAACTGCTGTATCACTACCAATTTTTCCTAAGGCAACGGCAGCACTTGCACAAATATTAGAATTTCCACGCTCTAAAGCCTCGATTAGTACGGGGACTGCCGCTTCATTGCCAATTTTTCCTAAGGCATCAGCCGCACTCGAACTAACGGCAGAGTCTTCATCCTCTAAAGCCTTGATCAAAATAGGAATTACCGCTTCACCGCTACTCTTTCTGAGCGCCTCGACTACCTTTTGTCGAACTTTAGGGTCTCTATCTTCTAATACTTTGACTAGAACGGGAATCTCAGCCTCACTTCCAAGATTACCAACTGCAACAACAGCACTCTTTTTAACAGCAGAATCTTCATCTTGCAGCACTTGAATGAGAGCTAGGAGAGCTGTTTTAGAACCAATTTTTCTCAGTGCCTCGACTCCCTTGTGCCGAACTTTAGGGTCTCTATGTTCTAAAAGTTTGACTAAAACGGGAATCTCAGCCTCACTGTCAATGTTTCCCAGTGCGTTGATGGCGCTCATTTTAACAGTAGGGATTTCATCCTCTAACGCTTCAAGTAAAGCTGGGATGACTGCTTTAGTGTCAATGTTTCCTAATCCATGAGCAGCAGCAGCACGGATATCAGCGTTTTCATCCTTCAACGCTTCGAGTAAAGCTGGTATTGCGGCTTCAGTACCCATTTCACCCAAAGCATAAACAGCATTTCTACGAGTCCAAGCATTACTATCTCTTGCAACTTTGCACAGAACAGGAATTGCCGATTCCAAGCCAATTTCACCTAAAGCACAGGCAACTCTGGCACGAACATCAGCGTTTTCATCCGTCGAAGCTGGCAACAGAGCAGTAACTGCCGTCTCACTTTTGATTTTCCCTAAAGCAGCAACAGCTACTTTGCGAACGTTAGAATTTTCATGTGCCAAGGCTTGGCGTAAAGCGGCAATAGCCGCCTCACTACCGATTTCTCCAAGCGCCATAGCAGCCTTGAAACGAATATCAGAGTTCCCCTGTTCTAAATTCTGACTCAGGGAGGAAATTTCGCGATCGCGGATGTTTGTTTCTGGCATCTTGACAGCATTTGTTTGAGCAAAGTGGTCTAGATTTGCCAAATCGTTGAGTTCCTGTTTGAGGGGTTGAGGGATGTCTAACTCAGCAATCGAACTCAAAGCTTGTGCCTGAAACTTGGGCTTAACAGCTTTAGAGAGCTTTGCTCCTAGCATTAGATCTACTTCTAGAGCTAACCTCACAACACGCAGCGCCTGAGACTCTTCATTCACCTGCTTTAACATCAGCGCTATGGGTTGTGTCCATTTTAAGTAATTCAAATAGTCTCGTTTCAGTTGGTCATCACTGAGACTCGGCAACTGCTGGAGAAGGTCTTCTGGTGTACTCATGGCTAGGCCAGGAAATGCTCGAACAAGAGCGATCGCATATTACACCGACTACCGTTGAATCGATCGAATCAACCGATTTATCACCTCACCCGTGGATGCGATTAACGAGAGCTGGTGCTGAAGGCGATCGCTCCTCGCACCTTTCGCTACACTAAACTCACAGTCAGTAACATCCAACTGCCATGTCCCTCACCCAAGACATCGAAACCTCCCCAGACATCCCCGAAGATGTTATCTTTCCCCCTAGCGATTTATATAGTGACGAGCCGCAATTGGAAAGCTATCTTCATCTGCAACAAATGCTGCTGCTGCTCAAATGCTTAGATTGGTGGTGGCGCGATCGCAATGACTTCTTTTCTGCTGGTAATCTCACCATCTACTACAGTCCCCGTCAGCGTAAATCAGAAGATTTCCGAGGGCCTGACTTTTTCGTCGTACTAGGAACTGAACGCAAACCCCGTAACAGTTGGGTGGTTTGGCACGAAGATGGGAAATATCCCAATATCATTGTAGAAATTCTCTCCTCTTCAACAGCCGACACCGATAGAGGATTGAAAAAACAAATTTACCAAGATACCTTTCGTACACCCGATTACTTTTGGTTTGACCCGGATACGCTAGAATTGGCTGGATTCCATTTATCAGATGGTGAATACCAACCGCTAGAACCCAATCCCCAAGGATTGTTGTGGAGTCAGCAATTACAGTTATTTTTGGGAATTCATCAAAGACAATTGCGCTTTTTCACAGCAGAAGGTGAGCTAGTTCCCACACCGGAAGAGGTAGCTGAACAGGAAATGCAACGAGCTCAACAGGCAGCGCAACAAGCCGAACAGGCAGCACAGCGAGCCGAACAAGAAGCACAACGAGCCGAGCGACTAGCAGCGAAACTTCGGGAATTGAATATCGATCCGGATACCCTTTAGCAAATCTCTAAAACATTCCCTTTTCTGGTAAGGGTAGCTGAATAGAGCAAGCTTATTGGGGTGTGCGGATGCGATCGCATCCCACCCATTCGTCCCACTCTTCCGAAAAGTCATCATAACTGACAAAGTGAAGGCCATACCACGCTTCTTTCACCGTTGCCGAATACCATTCTTCTTCGTATTCCACCTCTACCGCCTCACCAATGGCAAACATCTCCGGTTTGTAGGGACGAATTCGCTCATCTTCTACCCATTCCGGTTCCTCATCATAGTCAATGTATTGAACTAACGTTTCACCACTCTCTCTTTCCAGCGTTTTGGCTTTATACCACTCTCCCTCATACTCAACTTCTACCCGCTTTCCTTCGATAGGGGCAATCTCGTCTGACACAGCCGCTAACTGCATTTGTGGGTCAAAATCGTTAAGGGTGAGAAACATCGATTTTTGTTCCTCAATAAACGCCATTTCCAATTCGGCGTAGCGAGAAAAATCGTACAATGTCACAATATGGTCGCCATCTAAATCGACCACTGGATCGCCCAACAAACCCTTATACAATGACTCAATAAACGTCCATGCCCCCGTTGAACTATTGTGTGAATACGCTGAAGTCACGCAAGCATAAGCAATATCAGTAGCTCGCCGCTTGAGTTCATCAATTAACCCCCCAGAGAAGCAACAATCGGCTAATAGCAACACTTTGGAGCCATTAAAATTGCTTTCAATATCATTATAAATAGAAGCAATTGACCAATAGTTTTCTCTATCATCGGGGTTGGCATCGTAATTGATAAAGAAATGTTCTCCCGATTCCGAATCCCAATCTCCGTGACCTGCAAAATACAAGATAAACAGGTCATCTTCAGTGGTATTGGACAACGATTCAATTAAGTTATGCTGAATCTGCTCTAGCGTAGCTTCTTCATCTTGCAAGTAAACGATTTGTTCCTCTGGAACTCCTTGGGAGTAGAAGAAATTCACGAGTTTTTCATCAAAACGACCCTCTACTGCATCCGGGAAGGGTGCCCAAGTCTCTCCATGTTCCCATTCAAGAATTCCTACCGCAAATATCCAGGTTGTCTCTGGTTTCCACTCCATTGAATAGTGATTCCTTGTTTAATTGGAACGTATTGTAATTTCACTATTTTACAGGCAAGATTGTGAGCGATCGCACGATTTTTAGGGTATATTTTTATCATGGAAAAATGTGTGCGCCTGTAAGTAAAGGTTTTGTTAATGGTGATTCAGGACCTATTGTGGATTAGAAGCAGGCAATACTCAACCGACAAGATATGCGATTAGCCCAAAAGGCTAGCACTTCATCATACTTGTTCATTGAGTGCGATCTCTATCATTAAATTGGCAATTCTTCAAGCCGAAGCTAATAATAGTTTTAGAGGTAATTATTCAAGAGGTCTGATTGTGGTCTTTGCTCAAACCAGTCCCCCAGATGTAATAACAACTCGCCTCACATTAGATGAGTATCGGGCGATGGAAGAAACCAATCCAGAACGCCATGAATACCGCAACAGAGAGATTATTACTCTGTCGGGAGGTTCTGAAGCCCACAGTGCGATTGCCAGCAACTTATTAATTTACTTGGGGTTTTTGCTGAGAGACACCGATTTTCGTTTGTATAGCAGCGACTTGCGAGTTTGGATTCCTGAATATCAGTGTGGTACTTATACCGATTTGATGGTTGTTAATGGATGTCCAGAGTTCAATGGCGAGCGCAATGATGAAATTCTCAATCCTTTACTGATTGTCGAAGTTCTATCGCCCTCTACCGAAGCCTATGATCGAGGCGAAAAGTTCAGAAAATATCGCTCTATTGCCAGCTTTTGTGAATATCTGCTTGTGAGCCAAACTGAACCCTACATTGAGCAGTATCACAATCTTGAGCGTAACAGTAATGAGCGTTGGCTATGGCAAGTTCACTCTAACCTTGAGCGGGCGATAGTTCTGCACAGTTTAAACGTAGAAGTTCCGTTGGCTGAAATCTATCGTCGCATTAATTTTGAAGTATCGCATGGGCTGACTTGTCAATTCGCGGGTTCGATCGCACTCTCTTCCTTGAACCCAACCCAAAGAGCGATCGCATTTCGGTGTGCTACGCGACTACAAGATTGGCGATTCCACTTGCTCTTCGGTGGATTCATGTTTCCCGTTTTTCTCTGATTCTTGGGTAAATTCTTGAAATAATTCAAAAAATTTATTCAGTGCGGTTTTTTCATCTTCTGAATAAAAGAGGATTATATTATCCCAGGATTGTCCTGTACTAATGTTAAATTTTTTCTGAATCCAATTTTGGAATTCGATAAATTCTTGCTCGTGTTTGGTTTGGGGGATTCCTAATTCCCGGCGTGCTATGACTTGGCATTTTCGCGCTGCAGGGCACCTTAGATCTTGTAGTAGACTGTCTCAGCTAAACCGGTGCATTAGATTCAAGGGATATTTCCTCTTCAATCACTGGATAAAGATGTTTCAGTTTGACTCTGGCATCGTTCGTTGAAAACTGCCATATCACCTTAGAGGCAGTCTGATTACGCTCTTTTTGCCATGCTTCTAGCTGCTTGTTCAGCTCTTCCTTGGTAAGAATCCTTCTATCTAAACATTGCTTCGATAAAATACTAAGTTCAATTTCAGCGACATTTAACCAACTGCCATTGCGAGGTGTATGATAAATTTCCAGTCTTCTGGCTAAACGATGAGCTTCTGGAGCCGGAAATGCTTCATAAAGTGAGGCGATGTTATGGGTGTTCAGATTATCACGAGATGTGCTTGACTTTTCGAGCTTTGGGATAGTCTAAATCCAATAATTGACGCACTTCTTCTGCCCAATCTAAACGAGTGCGACTGTCTCGGTTACTGACCCGTCGCCATCCGCGATTGGGGTCAAAAAACATGAATAAAGCTTGTACTCCTTCACGGGTATAGTGATAGTCTTCTTTTTTGTCTTGCCCAGGTTGCATGGCGAGCGCTTCGTAGAGGTGTCCTTGCAATTGGACAGAGGCTTCATCCATATTAATTAAAGGTTCATCTTCACAATGGACAGTACTGTAAAGGTCGAGAATGACTTCCATTTGAGAGACAAATCTTGCTAAATCCCGTTCAGGAATACAGAATCGTTCGGTTTTCCAAGGACGTAATTGGTTTTTTTTAGAGTACGCCACACGGTGAAGCAGGAAATTTCGGTGACAATTTGCCGCTTTTTGAGTTCTGAGGTTAGTAGTCTAATCGTCCACTCTGCTCTTCCTTCTGGTGGGTCAGAACAACACAGGGCAATAATTTGTGCCTCGGTGGCTCCATCTACTATGGAGGGAGAAGGTGGCGTTTTTCTCTGTTGTCGATTAAGGGCAGGTTTTTCCCCTTTTTGAAGAAACCTTTGGCGAATCCGTCCTACTGTGTTTCTATGCACCTGTAAAGCTTCGGCTATTTCTTCATCTGTCCATTTTCTTCTAACGTGTTCTCCTTCATCACACATCAGTAGAATTCGAGCGTGTAGGATTTTTTTAGCAGGTGCATAGCCATTGCGACTGATTCGTTCAAGGTTTTCTCTGTGCTCTTGCGTCAGATGAACTTTATCTCGGCGACCTCTTCCCATTTTGATCTCCTCAGTTCCGCTGCTTTAATGCACTATTTTAGCTGAAACAGTCCAGTAGGGTGCGTTAGACTACGTTAACGCACCCTACAAGATCGGCGATCGCACTACTGTATTTCTTATTTCTTTCTCCTTCCCTGCTTCTTGCTCTTGCCCAACGTCTGCCAGCCTCCGACATTAGTTGCCACGGCTTCCCACATCTTCGGCACATCAGTCTCGCTCAATCCTTCCTTTGGTCCTTTATAAAGCTTAACGAGTCTCTGCTTTACTAGCCCTTTCCCCCATTCCTGATAAGCTCGTATAGCTTTTCGCATCTCGCTAAGAATCTGCCCTTTATTTTCACCAAATAGAGATGTTATGGTTGTTTTTTCTTCCCGTTCTATATTTTTTATTACCGTCTGTAAGACCGTTTCTACATCTTTCGGGTCGTATATACCGTCCTCAACCTCAATCCCTATTGATGCAGTCCTCTCCAAGTCACCTTGCTTTAATACGATGTCCGCGCCCTTTGTAATCAGTTGATGAAT
>CBKWLJ010000479.1:0-7205 GCA_966675205.1 uncultured bacterium | reverse complement strand
CTAGCCATCAAGACTTCCAGCTTTATTAATGGGGTGAGTCAGTTGCATGGAGAAGTCTCCCGCCTGATGTTCCAGGGACTGTGGCCGAATTTACCCCTACCGGAAGTGCCCATTACGTCGATTACAAACGGGGTTCATGCTCGCAGTGTTGTAGCGAAGTCCATCCAAGAGCTTTACGATCGCTACTTGGGGCCGAGTTGGTCGGAAAAGGGCGGGGAAGACTCCTTATGGGATCGAGTCACTTCAATTCCCGATGAAGAATTGTGGCGCAATCATGAGCGCTGCCGTTCCGAGTTGGTAGTGTATGTGCGGGAGCGGATGCAGAAACATCTGCGCGATCGCGGGGCCACTCCGGCTGAACTCGCTCAAGCGATGGAAATCCTCGATCCGGGTGCCTTAACCATTGGCTTTGCCCGTCGATTCGCCACCTACAAACGCGCCAACCTGTTTATGCGCGACATGGAGCGGATTAAGAAAATCATGATGGCCAACAAAGACCGTCAAGTCCAGTTTGTGATCGCGGGTAAAGCCCATCCCAAAGATATGCCTGGGAAAGACTTAATTCGCCAAATCATCCACCAAGTGCGTGAAGCCGGGATCGGGGATCATGTGGTTTTCGTTCCCGACTATGACATTTATCTGGCACGGATGATGGTTGCAGGTTGTGATGTGTGGTTAAACACTCCCCGTCGTCCTAGAGAAGCATCTGGTACCTCTGGAATGAAGGCGGCGATGAATGGCTTGCCCAATCTCAGCATTCTTGATGGTTGGTGGGATGAGGCAGACTATATCCATACCGGCTGGCCGATCGGTCATGGGGAAACCTATGATGACCCTGAATATGAGGATGAGGTAGAAGCCAATGCGCTTTACGACTTGTTTGAACAGGAAGTTGTCCCCTTGTTCTACAATCGTGACACTGAAGGCATTCCCAGGGGATGGGTGGCGAAGATGAAAGACGCTATCCGGTTAAACACTCCAGTCTTTAACACGGCGAGAATGTTGCGGGATTACGCAAAATGTGGGTATTTCCCGGCAAGCGATCGCCACTTTGCGATGACGAGTGATGACTACAAACCCGCGAAGGAGCTAGCCAGTTGGAAGCAAAGCCTGTTAGAACGCTGGTACGAGATTAAAATTGAAGACGTTGATATCGCCTCTCCTGCTGAGCTCGTGGTCAACCAATCCGTTGCGGTTAAAAGCCGAATTAATCTGGCAGGACTGGCGGCTGATGATGTCCAAGTCGAGCTCTACCAAGGCGCTGTCAATGCTGATGGGCAAATCGTTAACGGTCAGCCAGTCGTCATGGATTACCAGGGAACTGACGAGAACCACTGTGCCATTTATACGGGAGAAGTCATCTACAGCTCTAGTGGATTACAGGGTTTGTCTCTACGGGTGTTACCTAAACATAACTATCTTTCCAGTCCTTATGAGCCTGGAGTAGTTCTGTGGGCTTAAAACGGCTTGCAAGTTGAAGGGCGAGAAAGTTGAAGGTTTACCTGGTTTTCCTCGCTAACCTTCCATCTTGCTTTCCTTGTACTGACAGGATTCCCCGCTCAATTCTTACAGAATCTGACTATGGGGGAATGCCTGTCAGAATAATAAGCTGTCGTTCTGACAACTTACAACTTACATATCGTCAGGAAAGAGAAAGGTACCCACAGGAGTTTTTTTGATAAATCAGCCCTTTACAGCCAATTCCCAACTAGAACGTAGGGGGCCCAGAGGGCTGGATGTCTGTAATCTGGGTCCCGCAATAGAGACAGTTGAGCCTGCTGGAGTGCTTGAGCCTTAGTCATAGTCTTTGTCGCTAACTCTCGGTAGAACTGAGTGATTAGGCGAGCACCAGACTCATCATCCACAGTCCATAACGAAGCCAAGGTACTGCGTGCTCCTGCCTGCACTGCCACCCCAGCCAGTCCTAAAGCTGCTCGCTTGTCTCCCTCCGCTGTCTCGCAGGCACTCAGCACCAGTAATTCGATCGCTTCTGGTCTAATTTCTTCCCTAGCGCGGAGTAGGTCTTTCAATTCATTGACCTTAATCGGTTTGTCCCAAGCGAGAATAAATGTTTTATCAGGCTCAGAACTGAACTGACCGTGAGTTGCTAGATGAACGATATCAAAAGGTACTGAATTGAGCCCATTTTGCAACGCTGAACTGGTAAACGACTGATTCAAGAGGACTTCACTGGGTACTTCAGATTTAATTTCATTCAATTCTCGCTCAACATTGAGCAGTGCAATAAATCCATGACGTTCTTCTGTTAGTCCGGCTAACAGGGCTTTCAGCTTTTTCTGTTTCAATGGTTTTGGATCGAGCAATCTTAGTCCCGGTGTTAATGCGATCGCATATTTCTCCACCAAATACTGTTTGCCATCATATAATGTCGCCATCGGCACGTTTCGCAAGGAACCATCCAACACAAACACTAATGTTTTCACCTGACTCTGAGCCAAGTCGGCTTCAATCGGTCGGAGCAACCAGTCATAAACTTGTTGAGCTAAGGACTTTCCTTCCGGTGCTGTGTAGGGTTTTTCCAAATTCACGCGCAGTTGCGCCAAAACATCCTCCACTTTCTGCTGAGAGATGGGAATTGCATAATGACGCAGGGATTGCTGGGGCAAACTGAGAATAACGTCTAATCGGTCTTCTAAAATAATGGGATAAATGACGGCCGCCTCCGTCTGAGCAATTTGATCGATCGCTACTGCCTGTCCCTCTAAACAGGCTGTTCGGAAGAAGTTATCAAGTTCTGCTAATTGTAGAGATTCAATCACTTCACGAGCTTGCTTGAGATTGGCTTGACTAGGTTCTCCTTGGGGATTTTGAGAAGGCTGCAACAGCAAATCCACAAGCTGACGATAAACAGGTTCTACACTCTCTCGGAAGGAGAACTGGACGTCTCGATTAATGGCAATCAAATTTCCGCGAAGGGACTGGAGAGTGTTAAAGGCAACTTTATAAGCAGCAGTTGCGGGTTCAATCTCACCTTTAGCTTTGAGAATTCGTCCGAGTTGCCATTGCCACTGATAGGCAATATCCGAGGCATTCATGGCTTGGGCGAGTAGCAGAGCTTGCTCAGTCAGGTTCTGGGCATTCGACCATTGCTGAGTTTGTTCGTACAGCTTACCCAGATTACCAAGAGCATACGATTGTGCCCGTGAGTCGCCGAGGTTCTTAGCCTGCTGGATGGCAGTAGCGAGTAGTTGGGCAATTTCTAAAGGGGCGAATTTCTCTGTATCTCCCCGTTTTCCCATCTTCAAAAGGTTCTGAGCAAAGTTAATCTGGGTATAGACGGCGGTCTGAGTAGGAGGCAGATTGGCAATTTGACGCTGGATAACAGAGGATAGGGTTTGTGCCTCCGACCAGTGTTCAGTGTCTAGCAAAAGGCTCAGTTGATTGAGTTGGCTCTGAATCTGCACAGTCGGGGAAGCTGATTGGGTAGCAGCCTGTTGATAGTATGTTAGTGCAGCTTTCGTGTTCTTTTGCATTCGTGCTGTGTTACCCAGGCTGAGGAAGGTAGCGCTGAGGTTTTGAGGGGATTTGAGTTGCTGTGCGATCGCTAAACTTTGTTTTAGAACCTGCTGAGACTTGTCCGCTTCACCAATGGATTGAAGAACGTTGCCCAGGCTACGCAATCCCGTAGTCTTAATTTGAAGGTCTTGCTGGCTCTGAAGTGCTTGTTCCACACTCGCTAGGGTCTTCCGTGCTGGAAGGTAAAGCCCTAAAACTTGCTGGGCTTGGGCAAGGTTAATCAAGCTACCAATCCTGCCCTCTTCATCACCGACTTGTGCATAGGTGGTAGCTGCGCGTTGCCACGTCGTCACGGCTTGTTCAGCTTGACCTAGAGCTAATTGCAGACTTCCTTGAGTGTTCAACGCTTGGGCAAGAATCTGCGATCGGTCGGGAGTATTGTCCTTGCGTTGTTCTGCTTGCAGGAGTTTCAAGCTGGATGTAATGGCTTCACTAGCTTCAGGCAATTGTCCGAGTTGCTGACAAGCTAACGAAACGTAACTTAGTAGCATTGCCTGGTTCAGTTCATCTTTTTGGGATTGATAAGCTTCGGCTGCCTGTCGCCAAACCGTTGTCGCCTCAGAGAATCGTTCTGCCTTGTAAAGTTCTCTGCCTTGCTCTACTAACTGTGAGATATCAGTTGTAGCTTGGACAGTAAGATTGGCTCCAGGAAGAGGGGCGACAAGAGGCAATCCCTCCGTACTTAATGAATTTGAATTTGTCAAGGTATTGCTTAACTCGGCTTTGCTATGGCTCAACCCGATGAATAGCGCCAGACTGGCGGCTAAGAACCCATACTTGAGAATGGATAGACCTCTACGAAACAAGACAGACTGTTTTCTTGCCATGCTCTCTCCTCAACTCACCAGTCTAAGAACCTGGACAAGCAATAGGTGTTACCCGAAGGTTGTGGGGGGCGACAGTAGGTGCAGAAGCGGTAAGGATTACTTCGCCATTCGGTCTAATCACCCACCCTTGGGCTTCCACAAGCTTCTTCGTTCCTGACTCTTCAGGTTGCACTACCTGCACTGAACGATTCGTCGCTTGCTGTCTCATCGGACGCAAATCGTGCCAAACTGCATCACCACTGAATGGCTCACTGGGACTAGCTGGTAAACCACCGCTTCCTGTGACAATGAATTTACTCAATTTATCGGCTGTCGCTCCCCCACTTCCCGGACAGCTTTGGGAAATTTGCGTAGATGGATCAACTAAATTGGTTGGTAATTCCGCCAAACCTCGGCTGGGGTCAACATCAGGTGTGTTGATTTCCACCACACCATCTACTCCGAATTGAGAACTGGCATTGATATCACTCAATGGGGTCAGAGGGTCACGAAACTCAAGCCCAAAAATGGCTTGAGCTGTGATGCCAATGCGCCCTCCTGGCCCCTCGAAGGCATCGGCAATGATATCGCTATTTTCTCTAGGAACGGCAACCACGAAACCTGCATTAATATCGATATTGCCGCCACTGCCGTTGTTGTCAGCTCTGGCGTTGATTAAACTGCGGTTACGCATCAGGATGTAGTCAGACACCTGTAACTGGATGTTGGCTTCCTGACCAGAAGCTGTTTGTGCTTCGAGCGTTCCGCGATCTAGAAAGATGTGACGAGCCTTAACATCGAGATTGCCCGGATTCCCTAATCCCGATCCACTTACGGTTACCTTCGCCCTATCTCGGACAGATAACTCGCCAGTAGTAATCCTCACATCTCCAGCCGTTCCAGTCCCCGAAGAGCTAGCAGACAAGCGGCTAGAAAACTGACCATTAGCGGAGGTTCCGAGCAGTTGTACTGATTCAGAGGCATTAACAATTAAGCTTCCTCCCTTGCCGAAATCGGAAGTACCAGATGAGACCAAGGCACCATCCCGGATGAGCAACCTCTGTGTATTAATCATCAAGTCTCCTGCTTCTCCTGCCCCTTCCGTTTGAGTAAATAAGCCACTGCTAGATTGAGCATCGGCGGCTTCTCCTACCACTTGCACCAATTCAGAGGCATCAATCGTCAACTTCCCGCCCTTCCCCGATTGACGAGTAGCAGTAGAGACCTGTGCTCCATCTTGGACGAGCAATCGCTGTGTATTAATCGTCAAATCTCCCGCCCTTCCGGTTCCTTCACTAGAAGTTTCTAGGCGGCTGCCAAGTGGACTATTAGCTGTACTGCCCCTCAGTTGCACGAAATCGGAGGCATTAATCGTCAAGTTCCCTCCTTGACCTGAACCAAAGGTTGTAGCTAAGACCCCTGCCCCATCCTCAATGAGCAACCGTTGTGTATTAATCGTTAAGTCTCCTCCCGCTCCTGTCCCAGCAGTACCAGAAAATAAATTACTATTAACGATGCTGCCGCGATCGCTAATTGCGTCTCCAACCACTTGCACCGATTCAGAGGCATTGACCACTAAACTACCCCCCTTGCCTGACCCAAAAGTGGCAGATGAAACCCCTGCTCCATCCCGGACGAGCAACTGCCGCGTATTAATGGTCAAGGAGCCTGCATCTCCTGTCCGGAAGGAGTTAGCCACCAAGATGCTGCCAAACTGACCATCCGCTGAAGTGCCAATGACTTGTACAGAGTCAGATGCGTTAATCAGCAAACTTCCCCCCGCGCCGGAATCATAGGTGTTGGCTGAAATCAGTGCTCCATCTCGAACTAGCAACTGACCTGTGTTAATGCTCAAGGAACCTGCATCTCCTGTTGCTCTCCTTTCAACCTGGGCAAACAAAGCACTACCCTGGCCATTCTCAGCGCGACCAAGCACTTGCACAAATTCAGGAGCCTTGACAATTAGATTTCCCCCCTTACCCTCGTCAAAAACGCTAACTGAGATTTGTGCTCCATCGCGAACAATCAATTGGCTGGACTCAATCGTGACATTTCCCGCCTGTCCCGATCCAAATACATCTGCTGTTACCAAAGAGCCGCTCTCAAGTGTTAACCGTGTAGATTGGATCAAGACTCCACCACCGTTTTGACTGCCCAAGGTATCTGCGAACATGAATGACTGATCGCTCAGTGTCACGTCCTTACCACGCACCTGAATACTGCCACCACCATTGCCACTTGTATCAACTAAAGCTGCCTGAGTCAGACGGATATCTTGGAAACCATTGACACCTTCATAACTGAGGGCATAACCAGTATTGGTTGGTGTTATGTTTACCAGAGTGTTACCAGCAACACTCCCCAACTCAACCCGTCCATCTGCTGCGATGAGACGCCCCCCCTCTATGGCAACATCACCCCCCACAAGGGCTAAGGTTCTTTGGGGTCGAACTCGAAGACCCGCTCGCGATTCTAGACGACCAGGATTTAGACCATATTGCAAGCCAATTGGCACATTGATGGTTAGCAGAGGTGGGGCTTGAGGGGCGGTAGCGCTGAATGCAAAGCCATTATCAAAGACTAGAGAGTTCGCCGTACTCGCCACAAACGAGCCTGCAAGATCGAGACGTGCATTTGAGCCAAATACAATACCGTTAGGATTAATCAGAAACAGGTTAGCATTGCCTAATACTCCTAGCGTCCCCAGAATATTAGAAATGTTATTTCCCGTTACCCGACTCAGGATATTCTCAATTCCAGAAGGATTGGCAAAGTAAACTCGCTGTCCATCTGTGATATTGAATTGTGAGAAACTATGAAATAGGTTTGCTCCTCGCGCTGCGCCGCCATCAATCCGGTCAG